>JAMCSQ010000001.1 GCA_023378805.1 Candidatus Parvarchaeota archaeon
GGCACGAACCTGTTCTTAACATTAATAACTTTCATTATATCTCCTCCTTTCTTCTATATCTTTAAGATGAGTATCTATTCCTTTAAATTCTTTTCTAATTTTAGATTTATAAGCATGCAGGAAGGAGTAATAAGCTTCTTTATATAAGTCGTTATGCTTTGATTTCAACGCATTTTTGAAGAGGAAAATATCGCTTGCGAAATCCTCGTCTTTTGACGAATGATAGCTTAAGCCGAAGTCTATGATGTAAAGTTTTTTGTCCCTCTTTATAATATTTGCAGTTGTTAGGTCACCGTGTACTATGCCTAAGTTATGCATTTTTGCAACCGTTCTTCCTGTCTCTTTTGCGTCATTAACCGAAAATTCTTCTGCTAGTCTTATTCCTTCTATTTTTTCCATCCATATTTCCTTCCTTTCTTCAAGGTATTTCAAGGGTCTTGGAACATTTAAACCGCTTTCATAGAGAAAACGCATTATGTTGAATTCAGCTTTGCTCCTGTTCTTTCTAAGCTTTTCGTCTATTTCCCTTATCCTATAACTTTTCTTTACCCGTCTTTTTATTATTATGCCGTTTTTTTCGTATATAACTGCCTCAGATCCAAATGCAAGAACTTTCATGTTTTTATGAAGACTCTATCTCCATCCTCCAGTATGTGGGAAAGCGCAACCCTCTGGCCTTGAAATTTTGCGCTTCTACCGAATATAACCGCATAAGCGTTCTTTTCAGTCTTAAGATGCAGTTTTTTTACTAAGTCTTTAACTGTTTCATTTCTCTCCATCGCAACGGCATCTTTCGAGTTTTCAGTGTATACTCCTATGACGCCAAAATCACTAAGCGCTTTTTCTAGGTCTATATTTTCACTTATTATCTGAAAGCTGCAATATCTGTCTATTTTTTCCTTTGATATTATTATTTCGCTCTGTAAAAGTAAATCTTTATTTTTTTCCGGGTCTTTAATAGCGATCATTTGTACCTGTACATTGTTTATCTTAACTATACCGTAAAGTAGGTTGTCTATCCTCGTTAAATTGAATCGTTTTAGAATGGTTTCATTGCTGTAACCTACAAGTGAAATCCTTGGCCATCTTTTTCTTATGGCCGTAGCCTTATGAATCAAGGGTTTTCTACTTGCCTCTTTTTTCAGTAGAGAAAGTCTTCTTTTCAGTGAGCCGAACTCTCTATCCGTTCCCTTGTGCTTTGGCAGTATCACCATCATTCTTTTCAGTATTTTTTCCTTTTCTTCCAGGTCTTTTTCCTTGCTGTATCTTTCTTCTAGCTCATAATATTCCTGCGGGGCATTCATTGGCATAGTTATCTGTATTTTATCTCCACCGTATCGGTTCTAAATCTGGGCCTTATTGCAAGGTCCTTCTGTTTGTAATCTTTCATAAGATAGCCTGTGTAAGCAATCATAGCGCCATTATCTCCCGCGAATTCCATGGGTATAGGTTTAAATGCAGCTTTCCTATCCCTGCACATTTTTTCTCCCATTTCGTTTAGTCGTTTGTTTGCTGCAACTCCTCCCGTAATTACCAGACTGTCTTTTAAGCAGTACGCCATTGCTCTCTCGCTGGCTTCTATAAGCATTGAAAAGACGGTTTCCTGCAATGAAAATGATATGTCCTCTATCTTTTCATTGCCTATTAATCTGGATATGAAAGTTTCTATGCCGGAAAAACTTATGTCCATACCTTTTATACTATAGGGCATTTCAATGTAGTGCCTTCTTTTCCTTGCAAGTTCCTCTATCTTAGGGCCAGCAGGAAAGGGTATGTTTAACCTTCTTCCTATTTTGTCTATAAGGTTCCCTACTCCTATATCCTGTGTTTCACCAAATACTATGTATGTTCCATTATAATATGTTATTATCTGGGTGTTGCCGCCACTTACATAAAGCATTACTGGATCGTTTAATTTAGTGTAAAGCCTTGCTATCTCCAGATGAGCTATGCAATGGTTTACTCCTATTAATTTTTTGTTATATTTCTTTGATAAAAAGGCAGAAAATTGCGCTCCTACCTTAAGAGCAGGTATTATACCCGGGCCCTGTGAAAATGCGAATAGGTCTATGTCCTTTAGCTTTAGTCCGCTTTTGTCAAGCGCTCTTTTAAGTATCTCAGGGGCAAACTTAAAGTGATGCATAGCCGCTTCTCTTGGTATTATTCCGCCAGAAGAAGGTTTAAGTGTGTCTCTTTCATTCGCTATTATTTTTTCATCTTCAGAAATGCCAATACCAAACGTGTGCGCAGTGCTTTCTATACCTAATGTATACATTTATAGAATAAGCACCAGTACTTATTTAATTTTTATCTTTTCTTTTAAATTCGGTATAACCGCATCTTCCACAAGTATATCTATTGTTATGTTCAGCAAGGAAAGTACCCTCGCCGCATTTTGGGCAAGTACGGTTAACTCTAGTCATAGAGTCACCCTCTATTTTGTACATCTTCCAGATTTCACTTTTTTTCTGTTTCTTCTTTTCCATTCTTTATACCATTTTTTTCGAGTATGTATTTTGGCAGTATTTTCCTTGCCATTTCTTCGCTTTTGTAAATATGTGCTATTCCTTTTGCTTCATTCTTGCCGTATGTGCTTTTTATTGTGTAAATAACGAGAAAACCATTTTCGCTCTCTTTTTCTAAAGTTTTTTTAGTTTCATCTATCTTTGCAAGCTCTCCGCTCTTTAATTTTATCGTAAATCCGATTATCTCTCTATCAAAATATCTATCATCAATCTTAGAGTCTATTTTAATTTCCATATTTACTCAACAGAAATGGCATACTTGCCGTTCTTTGTAATGTTCATTGTATTTGCTATGACAGAGCGTTCACTGTCTGAGATTATAACAATTCCTTTCCATTTAAGTGAAAGATCTTCACTGCCGCACATCGGACATTTTCTCTCTTCAGTCAAAAAATTGCAAATTCTGCATGCTTTCAATGCCATAACTATTTCTTAGTGCCCTCTTTTTTCTTTGAGCCAAGTTTTCCAAGACCCGTGGAACGCATCGTTAATCCAACTTTCATAATTCCTTTTGTGCTTACTGCTATTATGCTTGCTATAACTGTGTCGCCCGTTTTTATCGACATTTTTGTTCTTCTCCCAGTAAGTGCATTTTTGGAGAAATCCACAAAGTCATCCATTGTTTGTGAGATATGAACTAATCCGTCTATTGGGCCTATATTTACTATCGCGCCAATTTCGCTTACTTCCACTATCTGGCCTTTAACTGTCTCGTGCAATGTAGGCAGATAAGCGAGCATCCTAAATATCGTATCATAATATATCGAAGCGTCATTTGGTATTATTATTCCTTCTTCTATACTGTCAATCCCTATTAATCCAATAAGTAAAGCCTTGTCTTCTATTATCTTTCCTATGTAGTTTTTCCTTATTATCTCTGTAGTGGCTTCTTTTTTATCTTCTTCCAGCTTGCTCGGCTCAACTCTTACCTTATCTCTTAACGTTATAATTTCGTACATATACTTTAATAAAATTTTATATCCTATAAATATATTTATTTATCTCATTAAGAGATACTATGCATTTAAATAAGTTTATTTTTTGGCTATTATCAATCAAATAAAATGGAATACAAATCAATTCTTGTTATAGGGGCAGGAGCAGTAGGCTCAGCCTTTCTTGAAAGTTCTATTGGACTGTTCAAAAAAGTTGGGATTTTTGATGGAGATATAGTTACAAAAAGCAACATGATAACCCAGCCATTTTACAATGAATGCGATATTTCCTCTCCAATTTCAAAAACAGCTTTTGCAATAAGCAAGCTTAATTCTTTAGAGAGCGGTACGGAATACAAAGGATATGAGAGGTATTTCACTGAAAAAGACTTTGAAACGATGAAAGAATATGATTTAATCGCAGATTTTACGGATAACATAAAGAGTAGGCTGATAATAAATGAGGGCTGTGTAAAAGAAGGAAAAGCAGCGGTTTTTGCATCCTTAAATGAGAAAGAGGGGTTCTTATATTTTTACAATAAGGATAGCGCTTGTTTCAACTGCCTGTTTAGAAATTCGGTAGGTAAAGTAAAAGAAGGCTGCGAATCAGTAGTTTCAGCCCCTGAAAAAGAGTTCGTTTCGTTTTTGAAGGAAAATATACTGAGGTTTGCTTCAAATAAGGTAGAAGGCGGGAAGATACTTCTGTTTAACCTTGCAAATAATAGGCTTTTGAGCAGCATGTTAAAAAAGGATATGGAATGTGAGGTATGCGTTAAACACGTTACAAAAAAGGTCGAAGACGGGTTTCTTCAAGTGTGTTCATCAGGCATAAAATTTTCATACGGAAAATCTATTGACTTGAAAAAATTGAGCAGTATCCTTCCAGGCAGCAAGTTATACAGCGAATTTCTTATTTTCAATCAAAATAATAAATCAGTACTTATATCATTGGACGGTGATTTTCTGTTTACTGGCTACAAAAAGGAAGAAGCTAGAAAGCTAATAACCTCTTTTATTCCTTAACACTCTAAATAGGAGGAAAAGACTGGAAGCTACTAAGACAGAAGCCATTGCAATCAAATATATGTCAGACTCTATCTCATGAGAAAGCACGCTTCCTCCTATCTTTACATTTCCGTAATAGAAGCCGTTTGCGTAAAAACTGGAATAATTCAACGCTACTATAACTATTATTGTAATGCCTATAGCTGAGCCGACAACTGCCAGGGAAAGCAGCGTTTTCCTCCCCGGTCTGAATCTTTTATATTTTTTCATATTCTAGTACAGGTACAATTATTTAAATACTTCCCAGTCATAATATTAATATGTTAGGAGATATAGTTGGGTTTGCTGCTAATTCGGTGTATAATAGTACGGTAAAAAATGTTACTACTACGTTAACCTCCCCTGCTCCGGGCGTTTCATTGCTTTTTTCAGGACTAGAATCATTTCTTTTTCCTTTTCTTTTGGTTTTCGCAATAGTCTATGGCGTTCTGCAGAGGAGCGAGATATTCAAGGGAAAAAGTGATATAGATGCAATAATTGCGTTTGTTCTTGGAATAATATTCGCCACTACAAATTATACACTTAAGTTAACGTATCTTATACTTCCAATTGTAGGGATAGTAGCAATAGTTATATTCATGCTTTTAGTTATAGGATCTATGCTTTATGGCAGCAGTTCCGAACTTCTAAAAAGTAATTCTGGCAGGAAGATAATAGTAATCGCAGCCGTTCTAATTTCCATAGGATTGATAATCTGGGTTCTTATAACCGCCAATTTAGCATTTGTTGGGCTTTCTTCTAACTCAGTATCTACAGATCTTTATTCATACGCTCCTTACATAGTAGTGTTCATTGCGCTTATAATAAGTGCGTATTTTCTATTCAGATAATTGAATACTTATAAGTGAATATATTTTAAGAAAAGTTTAAATACTGAAAACTGTCTATAATTATTCATGGTAGCAGCAGCGGGATCTTTGTATTCCCAGATAGATAAAGCGTTGGGTCTTATAACCCCTCCAAACGTTACAAATCCAATAGAGTTCTGGCTCGCTTTTCTTCTTATCCTTGCAATTTTAACCACTGTTCTTAAGAGTGTAAGCTACTTTGGAGACAATAAAAATAAAGGGGCTAGAGGATTGGTGGCCCTTATAATCTCTTATTTTGCTGTAACGGTTGCATGGGTAAGTCCAGTACTCGTTTACATGTCTTCTACACTTGCGGTTACGGCTCTTATACTAGTGGCGATGCTTATAGTTGCAAGCCTTCTAAAGTTTGATATAACTGGAAACAACTCAAAATGGCTTTTCGTCGTAGCAATAGGCATATTATTTTTAGGAGGAGGAGTGTTCTCAAATGCGCTCGTGCCTTCCAGTACCGGAGTAGGCAGCGAACTATCTAATATAAGCTCTTCATTGATAGGACCTAATCTTGCATACTTGATTTTGGGTATAATAATAATCTTTGTTATCGCCTTCACATTCGGTGGCGGCGGTTCAACCAAGAACCCTTAGGAGGATAAAATGATAAATTTGCCAGCTTTTGGTTTGTATGATTTAGCAGTATTTGTCTTAGTCTTTGCTTTAGTATACGGTTTGCTTGCCCGTTCAAAATTCTTTTCAAGTTCGGATATCCCTGCGCTTATAGCGGTTGCGGTTGGACTAATTACCTTAATGTCATCTTTTTTCGTCAGCTTTTTGGTAACATTTCTACCGTATGTTCTAGCTATAATGTTCTTTATTTTTCTTGTGATATTTCTGCTTTCCACGGCTTTAGTACCGCAGGGTTCGATAACAGATTATTTAAAAAAGAGCTCACTTGTTCCTGCATTGGTTATTTTCGTAATGTTTGTTTTTGGATTGATAGCATTTGGAACCGTTTCAAGTCATTATCCGGGAGTTTTAAGCGTTAAAAATTCTACAGCTGTAAGCAGTGGCGCTGTCGCAGCTTCAACTTCTTCTTTTCCAGGCGATCTTAACTCAAGATATATATTATCGATATTAACAAGTGCTTCTTTCCTTACTACTGTATTGACTTTAATGGCAATGACAATAGCCGTTTTTGCATTGACAAGGCAAACACCCGGCAAAAAATAATCTACAGTATTTTGTAATAATTTGCAAAATCACTGTTGAAAAGATGAAGCGAATTTGCAGTGAAAGTGAATTCTTTTAATTTAAATTTGTTTTCGTCTATTTTTTCAATAATTTTCTTCGCTCTACAAAGGGTAACGTGAGGAGTGAACTCATTTTCGTTTCCGATTTTTAAAAAAGAATTCAGCTTATCAAATTCAGGTTTAATGTCCCCGTATGCTTTTGCATATATTGTTTTTGGATCTTGGATGGAGGGGAAGGCCCCTAAACCACTTATTTTTATTTCTTCCGAGAAATTAATTCCTTTCAAAAAATTCAAAGTAGCCTGTTTTATTTCAACGTTTCCGAGGAAAAGAACAGTAATATGTAGTTTTTCTACGGATACAAATTTTCCTACGACTTTTTGTGCGAGTAGGGGGTAAAAGAAAGAGGCAATTTCCTTTTTTGTTTCTTCGGGTATTTCTATAGCTATAAAATAACGGTTCATTTTACGGTTTCTATAGAATCTATCTGTCCGTCTCCATCTATGTCATACCCTCTTACCATAAGGCTCCAGGGCATTTCTCCATTGTATCCTTTGAAAGTTATGTTTGAAAACCTCGTTGCAGCAAGCATTGCCGACAGCGTTCCTACGTTTCTTATCCCTCCTATAAGTATTATATCCTTATCCTTGTCAAATGGGTTCTTTATTTTCTCTATTGTTCCTTCGTAGTCTCTTATATGTATTCCATTTCTGTCCTTTAATCCCCATCCCTCTTCCTTTATGAATTTTATTGGAAGGAAATTGTTTATGTCTCTTGTAACCAGGTTTGTTACAGGACCCCCGATTATTATAAGGTTCTTTTTGAAAAGGTTCTTTGATATAACATCTGTGTCAAGTATAATTGGCATTGATTGTGGTAGATCTATGAATTGCCCAAAGAACATACCCAAATATGCGGTGTAATGAGAATCTCGGGCCACAGCCTTATATTCTCCATGTGGATCGGACGCACCCACGCATATATATCCGTCAAACTTTCCGTTGTTTATGAATTTGCTGAAAAATTTAAGAGCATACTCGTTTTCCTTTGTTTTCATTTTAGGGTCGAATTTTATTTTGTTGTTGTTGATTTCATATGAAAAAGAGTTATACGCAGTTTTTATTATTTCCCCATTTTTCTGAGGCTCTATGCTTATCAAACCGGCTTTTTCAAGCTTTCCAATGTAAAATGCGACAGTTTTCTTGTCAAACTTTAATTCCTTTGCCAGTAAGGCAGAATTGTATGGTTTTTTTGACAATTTCTTCATTATCAAAACGGCCTTTTCATCAGCTATCGGCTTAATGTCAGTTATATTTTCAATTATCTTAGTGTCGTTTACAAAATATCCATCTACGTCGTTTTTAAGAATATAACTTTTCATAGTAAAACCTTATTTCACTTCTTCTTTATAACTTGATTGGTTTAAGTATTTAACTCTTTTTAATTTCTATGTTCAAGCTATAATTATGGTATAAAAGCTTTAAATATAAGTTTTCTTCTTCTAAAAGCTTAGACTACTTTTATGTGCGGGATTATAGGTTATAATGGAAATGAGAATTCTATACCACTTGTTTTGGAGGGTATCAAAAACTTAGAGTACAGAGGATATGACAGTTTCGGATGCGCTTTTGAAGGTAAAAACAACAATATTGAAGTAAGGAAAGACACAGGAAGAATAAATAAGATCATAGAAAATTACGGGATAAGCAATGAGAGCTCAAATAAGAGCATAGCACATACTAGATGGGCCACACATGGCGGTGTTACAAAGGCAAATTCTCATCCTTTACTGGATTGTAGCGGAAAAATAGCAGTCGTTCACAATGGCATAATAGAGAATTTTCAGGAACTTAAGGGTGGTTTAAAAGATCACATATTCTCTTCTGAGACTGATACAGAAGTTATACCACATTTGATAGAGGAAGAACTGAAAAATGGAAAAAGCTTCGAAGATGCAGTCATTTCAGCAGCGGAAAATATAAAGGGATTCTCTTCGTTTGTCGTTATGAACTCTTTAACGGATAACATCATTGCGGTAAAAAACGGTTCTCCGCTTGTTCTAGGCTTGAAGGAAAATGGCATGTTTGTTGCAAGTGATGTGCCATCTTTTATAAAGCATACAAATAAAGTAGTATACCTTTTCGACGGAGATGTGATATCTATAAGCAAGACAGGTTTTAAGGTTATCAAATCTAATAACTTTGGTAAGCATAAAATAAGAGAGGTGAATTTTTCGGTTTCAGACGTAGATAAAGGCAAATACAGGCATTTTATGATGAAGGAGATAATGGAGCAACAGGCTCTTGTTTCGAAGCTTATGAATTCTGACCTTTCATACCTTAAAAATGCGGCGTCAGCGGTTTCTTTGTCTAAAAAGGTGTTTCTTGTCGGGTCAGGATCTTCGTTTCACGTTGCACTTCTAGCTGCCAGTCTTTTTAGAGACCTTGGAAGGGATGCGGTTGCCGTACAGCCCCAAGATCTTTTGAACTATTCAAAGACAATAGACAAAGAAGACATCTTTATAATAATATCACAGAGCGGGGAAACTATGGACCTGATAGAAGCACTTCCAGTGATAAAGGAAAACAAGAAGATAGGTATAATTAATACTGAGGGTTCCACGCTTGCAAATTCCGTAGATTACTTCATAAATATAAATGCTGGTCATGAAAAAGGCGTTGCGGCAACAAAAACATTTACTATGTCGGCAATACTTTCCTGCCTTATAGCCATGTTTTCTGAAGGAGAAGAAAAGGAAGCATTGAACGATCTCAATCTTTTGAATATAAATCTCTACAATCTTTTTGTTCCCTCAGTTTATCATGCAGTAAAAGAAGCAGCATCTGCCATAAAAGGGGAAAAGAACTTGTTCTTCCTTGGAAGAGGAATTGATTACATCTCAGCGATGGAAGCCGCATTGAAGATGAAGGAAATAACATATATACATGCAGAGTCCATAGATTCAGCAACGTTCAAACATGGGCCACTTGCCCTTATATCGAGGGGAACATACTCCATAGCATTGGTATCAGACAGGTTTAAAGACAGAGAAATAAACAATTTAAAGGAAATAAAAGCTAGGAACGGGAAAATAATCGGGATAGCAAATGAGAAGCTAGAGGTATTTGATTTCCTAATAAGATCACAGCCTGCAGGAATATTTAGTTTTGTTCCTCAGGTAATAGTATCACAGCTTCTTTCATACTATGTTTCTATAGCAAAACATATAGACCCTGACCACCCAAGAAACCTTGCAAAGGCAGTAACTACAAAATAAGTTAACCTTTTTTACATATACTTGCTATAATTTGTATGGCTGAGAGTTATTTTCTCGTAGATGTTGATTACACAGTGATAGAAAATTCTCCAGTAATAAGGCTTTTCTGCATTGATTATAAACTGGAAAGAAGAATATTCTATGATAGAAATTTCAAGCCTTACTGTTATGTATATGCCGAAGAAGAAACATTCAAAAAAACAGTTGGCAGTTTGTCTTTTATAGATTCTTTCAGGGAAGTAGAAAAATACAGACTGGGAGAAAAGGTAAAGTTACTGCAGGTATTTACCAAATTGCCAGAAGATGTACCGAAGATAAAGCAGCTTAGTTTTCCTACCTACGAAGCAGACATACCGTTTTACAGGAGGTATATACTTGATAAAGGACTAGGCACTTTTAATCGCTTGAGCATAGATTCAGAGGGAGATTACATTCAAAATATAAAGAATGAGGGGATAGGGAATTTTCCTATGAAAGTGGCTTCTTTGGATATAGAGACTTTTTCAAAGAGGTCTTTTCCTAATCCAAAATCTGATCCAATAATTGCAGTTTCAGTGGTGAGTAAAGGGTTGAAAAAATGCATCACATGGCTTAATGCCGATGGAGATAACATAATAAAGGTAAAAGATGAAAAAGAGCTGATTTTGAGGCTTTCCGAGTTGCTTTCTTCAAACAATTTCAATGTAATTATAGGATACAATTCTGATTCCTTTGACATGCCTTACATTTCTGAGAGGGCAAAGATACTTGGGATAAAGTTCATGATAAACGGTTTCGAACTAAAGATAAAAGGAGAAAAAAGAAAAATAGCAGAGATAAACGGGATTTCCCACGTTGATATACTGAATTTTATAAGAAACATATATTCAATATACAATCTTAAAACGGAAGTTCTTACTCTCAGAGAAGTAGCCGCTGAAATGACTGGAGAAAGAAAAGGAGAGTTTGACTGGGATATAATAAATGAGGTTTTTACTGACGGGAAACTCGCAACCGAATTATGCAATTACTGCATACAGGATTCAAACATTACACTTTTAATTTTCGATATTATTTTGCCATTGATATCTGAGCTCAATAAACTAATTGGACAAACGTTTGCTGATGTTTCAAGGATGACTACGGGTTCGGTTGTAGAGCAGCTGATAATAAAGAAGGCCCTACTAAAAAACGAGCTGATACCGAACAAGCCGTCTGATTTTCAGGTAAATGACAGGATAAAAAAGGTAAACATAGGAGCATTCGTTTTTCAGCCTACTGCAGGGCTCTATGAAAATATTGCTGTCGTGGATTTTCGTAGTCTTTATCCAAGCATAATCGTATCCCATAATATTTGTCCGTCTACTATAAAGTACAATAACTCAGAAACAATATTTTTATCAAAGGAGGAAAGATTTGGCTTGATACCTTCTGTACTTGATGAAGTTATAAAACTTAGATTTGAGGCAAAAGACAGACTTAAAATTGAGAAGGATAACAAGCAATTAAATGCCAGAGTTTTGGTTTTAAAGCTGATAGCAAACGGGTTTTATGGATATTTAGGGTATTATAATTCAAGGTGGTATTGTTTCGATTGTGCGGGTGTAACAACCTCATTGGGAAGAAAATACGTACAGGAAGTGATATCTACCGCTTCTTCCTATGGATTTAAAGTATTGTATGCTGATACGGATTCAGCTTTTATGCAGTTTTGCGACAACAAGCAAAAAGTAAACGAGTTTATATCTGAAATAAATAGTAAACTTCCAAAGCCGATGGAGTTGGAATTACAAGGGTTTTATGCGCGCGTAATATTTGTAAGTTCAAAAGGAGGAATAGGTGCAAAGAAAAAATATGCAATGTCGGATTTTGATGGCAATTTGACGATAAAAGGTTTTCAATCTGTTAGAAGAGATTGGGCCATTATAGCAAAGAACCTGCAGAAGGAAGTGCTTAAAAAGATCCTCTTAGAAAACGACAAAGCAGGCGCTATCTCAACCGTAAAAAACACTATAGAAAGAATAAAACAGGGAAAAGCAGATTTGGAGGAATTAGTTATTCTTACTAGGTTGAGAAAAGATCCTTCTTCTTATCAGCAGACAAATAGGCACATTTCAGCAGTTGAAAAAAGTGGCATGAAATTCGTAAGTGGGGACACTATAAAATATATAATAGCAAAAGGGAAAAGCAACGAAAGTGTGTCCGAAAAAGCGGTTCTTTATGATATTGCAAGAAAGAATGGCATAAAATATGACCCTGATTACTATGTATTCAAACAAGTTTTGCCTTCGGTCCTTCAGATACTGGAAGTTATAGGTTATTCCTCTGACGACGTTCTTGGTAAGAAAAATAATTCGCTTGAAGGGTTTTTATAGAGAATAATACTATTAATATTATAATTAGCTATTATAATATCACTGAAAGTTAAATGGAACACGAATTTGATAATAGTTTTATAGAGAGGATGACGGATGATGGGGTAGGCATGCTCTTCGTAAAAGAAAGGTCCAAATTGGATGAAGCAGCAGTGGAGCTTCTTTCTAGGATAAAGAATAAGGGGTTCAAGTTAATCTATGTTACATCTAGTCTCCCTTTTAAGTCTATAGAGGAAAGGTTTGAATCAGTAAAGTTAGATAATTACTTTATTATAGACTCAGTAACTGCCCCAATAATTCAAGATGCAGTTTCTAATAGTAAATGTTTATTCATAAAATCACCGGGAGATCTAACGGAGATAAGCATAAATATTGAAGGATTACTCAGGAAAGAAGGTCAAATATTCTTAATAATAGATTCTATAACTTCATTTCTTATATATAACTCGGAGAATGAAATATTAAGATTCGTACATTTTACTTCTTCAATAGCAAGAGAGAAAAAAACCAAGCTTGTTTTCATAGTTATAGAAAATAACGGAATAAGCAAAAATTTCTTGGATAAAATAAGAAGCTTCATAGATGAAGAAGCAGTATTAAATTAGCTGCTTAATGGAAAGCGAAGAAAGGGAAAAATGGTTATTAGCAGGTAGGATAGGCAAGGAAATACGGGAGCTTGGTATCTCTTTATGCGTTCCAGGCGCAAAGCTTCTTGACATTGCAGAAGCCATCGAAAAGAGAACCTTAGAGAGAGGAGCAAAACCTTCTTTCCCGCCAAATATATCAATAAATCAAATTGCAGCGCATTATACTCCTAAATATGACGATAAAACGGAGCTGAAAAAAGGGGATATAGTTAAAGTCGATGTGGGGGCAAGCGTTGACGGTTATCTTTCTGACACGGCCGCTTCAGTTGCAGTAGGCGAAGACGAAAACAAGCTAGTCAGTGCCACTAAAGAAGCGTTGAATGCTGTGATTACAGTAATAAAACCTGGAATATCTGTAAATGAGATAAGCAGGGTGATAGACGATAAAATAAGCAGTTTTGGTTTTTCTCCGATAGTCAACCTAGGGGGGCATGGAATTGGTAGGTATAGTTTGCATGAAGGAGAATTTATTTCCAATTCAAAGAATTATACTGGATCTTTTTTAAGAAAAGAAGGAGTAGTTGCAGTGGAACCTTTTGCAACAAATGGCGGAGGATACGTAATAGACAGCACAGAAGTGCAGATTTATCAGCTGATTGCCAATAAAAACGTAAGAAGCACACTTGGCAGAGAGATAATAAAATACATTGCAGAGGAGTACAATGAACTGCCGTTTGCAAAAAGATGGATAATAAACAAATTTGGAAGGCTGGCAGAAATAGAAATAAGAAATTTAGTGGCTGCGGGGTCATTGCATGAATTTAATGTTTTAAAGGAAAGGGACAATGGTTTAGTATCACAGTTTGAGCATTCGTTTCTTTTCGATGACGGCAAAGTCGTAGTGACGACTCTGTGATAAAGCGAAAAAGCATTAATCATTACATTTTCTAGTAAAATAATGGGCGTTAAGTTGAATGGTTTGTTCGAATCCAAAAAAATAAAGATGGCGGAACTTTCCGGAAAGGGAATAGCGATAGATGCCTTTAACTGGATATTTCAGTTTCTGACGACTATAAGAATGGCAGACGGCTCTTACCTAACAGATTCAAAGGGAAGAGTGACTACACATTTAAATGGTCTGTTTTATCGTTCAGTTTCCCTATTGGAAAACAGGATAAAACCCGTTTTTGTGTTTGATGGGAAAGCACCAAAATTCAAGAAAGAAACCCTGCTGGAAAGGGAAAAGACAAAAGAAGAAGCAATGGAAAAGATGGAGCATGCCGCAACTCCAGAAGAAAAAGCAATGTACATGCGTAGAATTGCAAGGATAGATGATTACATAATAGATTCTTCAAAAGAGCTTCTTGATTACCTGGGAATACCTTATGTACAGGCACCAGCAGAAGGAGAAGCGCAGGCCGCAGTTCTAAGTCAGCAGGGAAAAGTGTTTGCAGCCGCTTCACAGGACTATGATACCTTGCTTTTCGGTGCAAAGCGCGTGATTAGAAACCTTAACATAACAAACAAGAAAAAGGTAAGTGGAAAGGGAATAACCAAAGGAATTTTTCCGGAGGTAATAGACGCAAGCTATAATTTAAGCAAGCTAGGGCTAAGTAGGGAGCAGCTTATAATTTTGTCGCTTTTTGTTGGAACAGATTACAATAAAGGAGTTGATGGTATAGGCCCAAAGAAAGCGCTTAAACTGGTTAAAGAGAAAGAAAGAACCGAGCTTTTTAATACCTATGATTTCAGAGCAGTTTATAACATAAATGAAATCTATGATTATTTTATTTCTCCTAATACTATTGAGGTTAACGGAGATTTGGATCCAATCAAAATCGAAAAAGATAAACTTATAAAATTCTTATGCGATGAACACAGTTTTTCAAGGGAGAGAATAAATCAATACTTGGAAAAATTGAAAACAGAAGATAATTCGCTTTCTTTTTATGGATGATAATTTAAAGGAAAGAACAGAAAAGGAGATAGCTATGATGGAGAAAGTTTTCAGGTCTTTGTCGGTAAAAGACCGTAAAAATAAGTTTTCTTCGGATTTTTTTGACATGTCATCCAATTATTTTAATGATAGTAAATTTTTTGTCGGGAAAAAAGATTATCTGAGGGCATTTGAAGCAGTAGTTATAAGCTGGGCTTACATTGATGCGGGCATTAAAGTGGGTTTATTTGAGGTGCCTGCTAATTTAAGGGAATATTTCACTGTTTAGCCAAAAATGAATGTTTAAGTCAATGGAAATATTTATATATTATAACGTAGTAAAGATTTTATGGCATTGGAGAGGGAAAGGATTCCCGCCGTTGTAGTGTTAATGCTTATACTTATAGGTTCGATAGTAATTTATCTGCTTCTTGTTCCACCTCCTGTGGCATATAAGCTTCTTGGTATAAACAACAGCAATGTATCAGCGCCATCAATACCTGTGGGAGAGTACTATCAGAATCTTAATACATACATAGGCGGAAACAGCCAGCCGGTCAACACTTCCTATCTTTTAGGTACATTTGGTGTAAATTACCCGATTGTTAATTCAACAATTTTCAATTCCAGTCAAGTATCTGTAAGTTCTAGTATATTCGGCTCTTCGTCCTATGACATAAGTTTAAATCTCTCTCAGTCCTCCGCATATTTCATTGAGGTAGTAGTTGAATCAGTGTCCGGCACTCCAAAACTTAGTTTTTCATTGAACGGTAATTCATTCTTTTCTACGCTGCCGTCAAGCAATGAAATTATAAATGAAGAAATACCTGCAGGTAAAACAGGTAAGAACGTTATAGCAATAACAGATAATTTGAATGGGTTCGCATTATCCCAGTCGTTTAAACTTGCAAAAATAGAGATTATAAGAGAGCAAGGCAAAAACAATGCAAATAATGTGCCTATAAAAGTTCTGACTTTTAGCGGCGTTGGTGATTATTCAGTAGTCTACACGCCGATAGGGTATGGGAATTTAAATGTTTCTGTCAACAATCAAGTTATATCCAGTATAAGAATTGGCAATGACTCACAGCTAACAGTAAACATTCCTTCTATCATAATATCAAAAGCTATCCGAGCATCAAATCTTTCAAGTTCCTCGATAGTGCTTCCATTGTTATTCAACGTTGATTTTCAGCCTGCACTCAATGTTTCTTACGAGATAGCAAATGCCTATTTGAACTATACAATACCATATATAGCTGCGAATTCTCCAACATTTTATTATTCTGTGAATGCAACAAATGCAAATTATCTGCTTACACTTTATGTGTCCAGTATAGTTAGAAAAGGCAATGTTTACCTTTACTTTACGCCAAGTGGGGCAAATCTGACTATTGCTGCAAATACCCTTTCTGATGGTGAGAATGTACTTCTTATCCCCTCAAATTTCATTGGAGTTACTGAAACCAATGGCAATTATAGTGGGACAATAAAACTATCTACGAATGGTTTAATTATTCCTTCGTATGTTTCGATAAAATCGGTTAAAGATTGAAATTTATATATAGCAATATCTTATATTTCTTATTATGTTGCTTAAACTAAACAGAAAAGGACAGGCAGCCCCAGGAGGGACTGCACCAACTCCGCCTCCACCAACTCCTCCGACACCTTCTCCTAATCCAAAGAATAATAGCAATTATGGCAAAAAAGGCAGGCATGTATGCGAGATCTGCGGAAGACATTTTAAAACTAAGACGGCTCTTCGTTATCATCAGATGCATGATGAAGGAGTATCTCCCGAGTTTATAAGGTTAGAAGAGGAAAACAAGGCAAAAACCAGATTATTTGATACTGGTCCAATGATTAAGAGTGTAAAGAAAAATTCAATTATTCTTGCACCATTTCTTATACTTTTAGTATTAATTGTTGTATACTTTATATTTGTTGCACCTACAAATGTCGGTATAGTTTACACCGAAGTTACCTATGGTTCAATCTTTTCAAAGATAGGAAGCCTACTTTCTTCCGGTATTTCTTCAATTTCAACCTTCATTGCAGAGGTACAAAATCCCAATCTTTTAGCTACTCAACCACAGATTACCGCTGTAAATTCAACCCCTACTTTTTTATCTTTTCTTACTTTTAGTTACCCTCCAAATCAAGAAGTGGTCCTTACAACAAATCCACAGCAGGGAACTATCCTCTACTCTGTTTACAACAGTGGCAACGTTCCATTAGGACCTGATACCCCAAATAACCTGGAAGTTAATATCTCCTGCGGAAGTACTATCTCCTCAGGTGCTGCGGAATTCTGTCAGGATATGCTGACAAAATTTATAACTCCTTCAGAAACACAAAGTTCTCCACCAGCAATAAAAAATTCCAGTTTAGTTAACATACTTGTGCAGGGCGAAACAAAGGAAAATACGACAACGTTTCAATTGTCATGCCCGCCTTCTGCAGATAAGCTTACTTTTCCGTTATCCATATCGTTTCTAGGAAGTTTCCTAGTTAAGAATTACACGGCAGCTGTTATTTTACCAATAGAATTCATGTCAGATTCTTTTCAATCTCAATTAGTTTCATCTGCACAGGCATTTGTACCCGCAGAGCCTTCTTTTAATTTCTATTCAGCTGGGCCGGTCCAGATAGAAGTATACACAGTAGTAAAGCAGCCGATAATAACCAAGGCAGATTCCATTCCATTAGAAGTAACCTTAAAAAACAATGGTAATTATCCATATGAGATAAATAATCTATCATTATACATAAACAAAGCTTTCTATCCATCAAACCCTACAACAAGTTATTGGAACTGCGTAACAGCAAGTCCTATTCAAAGACAGGGTTTCCAATTCCCAGGTTCGGGTTATTGGGATTGTTATATAAACAACAGCAAGGTGTTAAGCTCCGGGTCAAATTTTTATCTTGATCTCAGCCCTGTTAGTTCATTGAATGGGATGCACTTCAATACAATGACAGTGCTTGGCTATGTAAATTATAATTACAATGAGACTTTAAACATGCCAGTTGTTATAGCAAATCAAATGTGCACTTAATATGGTAAATAAAAAAGGATCAAGCGGAAGCGGAATTGCAACAGGAGTATTTGTACTTGTTATAGTAATAATATTATTTCTGTATGGCCCATACCTTTTGAATAGTATCGGTATTTCTTCAGTTCCAAGTGCCACTTCATTGGGCCACACTGTTGCTGTCGGCGTATTGTCAGTAAACGCACCTGCAAGAGTTTCTCCATCGTCAACATTTGGCACAACTTTTCTCATAGCAAATAATCTAAACGGAAATGCTGCTAGAAACATCTATTTTTGCCTTGATAATCTTGGGTTATTTTCTATTTTATCTAGTCCGGAAACTTCTTCTCCAAACCCAAATGGTAATGCAATAACAAGTGGAAGATGCGTAAGTATATCCTCGCTTGCAACTGGTGATATTCTATCAGAAGGCTTTACTCTTTCAGCCCCTCCTGTAAATACCTACGGAAACATACAGTACTCGCAGAATATAGGCTACTACCTCAATTTTTCATATGTTTCTACAGCTTCACAGCAACTTGAATTTACTTCACAGAGCGCAAGCACAAGCGGGAATTATCCCCCTCCTGTAACACAGCCTTCTGGAGTTACTGCAGGGCCTATAGACCTTTCATCATCTTCTTCTCAGCCGGTAGTTTATGGACAGGATATCCAGCTTGGAATATCCCTTAACAATGTAGGCACTGGTATACCTATAGGAAATACGCAGATAACAATCTATATGAATAGCTCTGTAATAAACATAACAGCTGCAAATAACTTAGGTTTTTCAATTAAATCTTTTCCAAACGGAACGGCAGTGTTCTCAAAGGCCATAACTATAAGCTCGACTGGCGCTTCTATAGAACTGCCGATATCATTAAGTGCAAATGAAGAAAGTAAACTGTCCAGTTTGAACATTCCTTATATACAGGCAGACATGCGTTTTACCGTTTCATATTCTTATGAACAGGAGGGATATTTCCCGGTGGGTCTGTACATAGAACCATATTCTCCTTAATGACTTAAAGGTTTTTATAGTTAATTTACTATTGTTATTTTATGAATAATTATGGTGCAAGCGGATCGGCGATTGCTGGGATTCTAATAATAGTTATAATACTAATCGTTGTAATCTATGGCTTTAATAGCAGTGCTTTTAATCTTGGAAAGTCCCCCTCTTCAAAACTACCCGGTACATTTAGCATATCTGCAGCTGCAAATATGTCTCAGCTTTATTCAGGCAAATCCTCACCTTTATATGTGACAGTTTTTAATCCTCTTAATCAGTCCTTAAATGCAAATCTTATTGTGCTTACTGCACCGCCAGTTTCGATTTCTCCTTCTTCAAAAGTCATTACAATACCTGCAAACATGAAAACTCAGTCAACAATATTTTTTAATGCTTCATGCACCAGCTCAACAGGATCAGTTATTCCTTATTTCTCACTGGAAGTGCATAATTTTTGGCAGAATCTTACAACGTCTATAGTTACTTATCCCTATGGGACAAAGTCAACTTTGATACCTCAGTCAGTCTTCTTCAATCCAAATCAAGGCTTTATGTCTTTATCAGCAGCTCCAACAGTAGTCGAAACACAGATACCAGGTGGTTCGCTTTCAACGACTATTACATTTACTGCTTCTCCAAATTACAATTACGGTAATTATAAATCAGGGAATCCCTACACAACCATTTCAAATAATAATCCCAATGGTTACATAAGCAGTATAAACCTTTATATAAGTAATTCAACTGGCGGGATTGCGAGCGCCCTTGTGTATTATAACGGTCAAAATTATCCTTTCTCAGTTTCTGGTAAGACACTTGCTTTGACTTTACATGATGTAAACCTTGCTTTAATAACTTCTGGTTCAGGGTTGCCGTTGGAAATAACGGTGATAAACAGCAACTCAAGTTCACAGAATGTAGTAACTATAGACACGAACTATAACTATTACCTTGCATTCAATAGCAATCAAATCTCTTGTATATAATTATGAAAAACAAAGCACAATCCGGAGTTATAATAATAATAGTTCTTATAATAATAGTTGGAGTTTTCTTTCTTTATAAGTCAGGGTATATAAATTTTAATAATATCAGTCCTACAACAAAACAAAGCACAAATGCATTCCTGCCGATATCCTTTAATGTTTCTGCTTCTACCTCATTGTCTCATCTTTACACCGGCCAAAACATAAACTTTATCTCAAATGTATTTAACCATGGCAAGAATTATCTTAATATTGTTTTAACAGCTTATGGCTGTCCTTTTCTGCCGATACAAAATAAAAGTTTTTCAATACCCCCAAATTCTCCTTCTTCAATTACTTGGACATTTTCAAGCAGTAGCTCAGGAACATGCACGTTGACTTTCAGTGCCTGTTTTAATGCAGTTTCATACACAAATTATCCCTTGACAATAGAAAACTACAATTTCAGCGGCAATGCTCCTGTTTCTTCACAGACTTCCTCTTCAGGTCTCCCAATAAGCATAGGATTACAGGTAGTAAACACAACGATTGTTGGAGAGCCCGTTCCGATAAACAAGACAGAATACGTTGAAGGAAACGTTCTAACACCATTAGGTTCTGCATCAAAGCTTAATTGGTTAAACATAAAAATAAACAATGGAAAAGGTTATTTTCTTTCTCCTACAGGCAGTACATATATTATAGATCCAAGTATAAACATATCCTCCCCGCAGCAATACCCACTTAATTTTCAGTTAGGTAGACCACCACAGGTGCCTTTTTTATTTACTGTGAACCCGGTTTCTAATTCTATTGGGTATAGTTCGGATATATCAATAAACATCAGTGCCGGCTATACCTATTGTTTGACATCAGTTGGAACACCGATAACGGTAAATCCTACTTAGAACTAGTTTATAACCCCCAGCGCTTCCTTTTCATTTTCGTTTAGTTTACCTGGAATAATGAGTGAGCAAGGGGGTTCCAGATTCTTAATTTCAATATTGCTGGCTTTTACTATTTTTTGGCAATCGCTACCTATTTTTGATATTGCAATTACATTTTCCCAGTCTACTATCTTCAGGTCTTTCTTTCTTTCTATCTCTTTGAGTATTTGAATTGCTTTATAAGGTTCTACAAACTCCTCTTTATTCTTTACTTCTAATAAAACAAGTGAGTGGTAGCCGCATTCTATGTTTTTTTGTATAATCTCAAAAAAGCTTTCAGGATGGAAATTTTCGCTGTAAATAGGTATGCTTGTAGTTCCGCCGAATTTATACATAGATAATCCGGTTTCGCCGACTGCTGTAAATATGCTGGAAGAATGAAGTATCTTAATCTTGATTTCTAGATTTTTGCATTCCTGTATCAGCGAAAAATGTGTTGTTGCAGCAAGAGGATCGCCGGGTATTAACACTGCCAGTTTTTCTTTTGATGCCTTTTTCAAAATTGCATCGCTTTCCATTACTTCTCTTCTTATCACTTCTATTTTTTTGCCAACCTCCTTTTCAAGCTCTTCCAGGAAACTTATATCATTTAAGTTGGTATATCTTTCAAGTAAAATCTCATCGCATTCTTTCAGTTCATTTATAGCCCTCAAGGGCAAATCATTTAAATAATATAACCCCGTACCAATTAAGTATAACATGGTATATCAAATGGATTATCTGATATTTATCTTTGTACTTTTGATGTTGCTGATCGCTTCTATTCAGGATTTTAGGAACAGGGAAGTACCGGATTCTATAAGCTACATGCTTATAGCGGGTACGCTGATGCTTTCATTTATTTATTCTATAGCTTACAACACTATTTCAAATCTTATTTATATACCCCTTGCGATATTTCTGCTTTTTGGGTTCTCTTATTTTATGTATCGTTTAGGGCAGTGGGGTGGGGGAGACGTAAAGCTCATGCTGGGATTAAGCTTTGTTTTTACCTATTTAAACGTTTTTTCTAACAAGTCTTTTATTGCTTTGTTTATAAACATCCTTCTTTTTGGAGGCATTTATGGGTTAATAGGCACAATATTCCTTGGAGTAATAAAGATAAAGGCCCTTAAAAAACACTTTAAATGGTATGATCTCCCTTTTTTCATTTCGTCTGCTTTAATTATAATTTTTTCGGTTATTTTAATCCCGTTTCCAATAAACATTTTTATCGCAGCGGGCACTTTCATGATGTTCTCTATCCGCTTTGTATTTCTGGTGGCGAATAACCTTATGTATGTAGAGGAAAAGGTTTCAAAACTTACTGAAGGGGACTGGCTTGCGGAATCGCCTAAAGATGAAAATCACAAAAAAATAGTACCTGAAAGAAATACTGGATTAACAAGTGGAGATATTCAAAAGCTAAAGGAAAAAGGAATAAAAGAAGTTATAATTAAGATAGGTCTGCCATTTGTCCCCGGCATATTCTTTGCAGTTCTTATAACAGTTTTATTGGGTAATCCATTCCTTCAGCTTTTTTCCGTTTTGTAATAATCAAATTTCTAGTAAATCCTCATCTCTCTCTATATCGTAATCTTCATCGGGGTCTTCACTTTCCTTATCAGCTATAGAAAATTCCTTTCTTTTCATAAATACACTACAATATAGTAATATACATTCTTGTATTTAAGTCTTTTGAATGCTGTATTTTTTAGATTAAAGTATTTAAAATAATAAGTTTAATTGTTATTATTTAAGATATGCAAATTAAGGTAATTAAACATGGGCAGTCAGCAATAGAGTCATTAATGACTTATGGTTGGATGATTCTTATTGTCGTGGTAGTTCTGGTTATAATGTACTCATTAGGAGTGTTCTCTCCGTTAAATTTCATTTCTGCAGCTCCAACAACAAGCGGTTTTACCGGTGTTGAAGTAACCACAGTTGTTGCTAATTATACCTACTTTGAATTTTACATTACAAATTCTCTTGCCGTACAAATAAATTTGAATAAATTCTCGTTGACTTATAATAATACAAAATTTTCAAATATTAGCTGTCAATATCTTACACTCTCACCGGGTCAAAGCTCAATATGTTTTAGTAAATTAAATTTAGCTAAAACTAGGG
Organism: Candidatus Parvarchaeota archaeon; assembly: GCA_023378805.1. Lineage (GTDB taxonomy): Archaea > Nanobdellota > Nanobdellia > Parvarchaeales > Parvarchaeaceae > Parvarchaeum. The sequence goes on from JAMCSQ010000001.1 coordinate 22,810, forward strand.
ATTTAGTTTCTTTAAGCATGAGTTTCTCAATTTCTAGTAATATAAATGCATCTTCAAATGGGACAATGTCGTTTGTTCCTGCTAACACCAAACTTTACTTACCATCAGTTATAACGGAATTTACAGAAGAAGATCTGCCTTCAGGTTATCAATGGTGGGTAGACTATGCCGGCGTAAATCATTCATCAACAGGCACCGAAATCTTATTTACAAGCAGTGCCAGCTACCACTCTTTTATTGTTAGCAACCTAAGTATAAACGGCTGTACTTTTTCAGCTTTACCGGCCTCTGGAAATTTAGAAGCAGGCCGTCTCGAAAATATAATATTTATAAATTCATGCGCGGCTACATTTATAGAGAAGGAATTACCTACAGGTACAAAGTGGAAAGTAACCTATGCTGGTGTGATGAATTCATCAACAAGTAATTTATTATTGTTTACAAACGAAAAAAGCGGTACCTATTCATTTTCAGTTAACAATACAGTAATCCAAGGCTGTACCTATATACCCTCTCCCTCATCTGGATCTTTGGCTGTAGGAAGTTATCAATACATACGTTTTCTTGGGCAATGCATTACAACTTTTAGAGAAGCTGGTTTACCAAGTACTTATGATTGGAATGTAACTTATGAAAAGGTCACTAAAACTAACACTA
>JAMCSQ010000002.1 GCA_023378805.1 Candidatus Parvarchaeota archaeon
GAATGCCGCATCAGATTATGAAGCAATGGAGAAAGTTCCGGAAATAATAAATAAACGTCAGATACCAAAAGATAAAAGGATTCTTTTTGTAGGTGGAGATATGGTAGATGGCGGAAACGACAAGGCACAGAGAACGAAGATGTCTCTGCCAAGAGCTCCAAGTCCAGAGGAGTTCCTAAAGAAACTAGAAGATATATTAAATGACAATGATAAGGAAAAGGCAAAGAGCAATTTCATGTCGGAATTGCATAAAGTAGTTTATGGCAATTCGGATATAGATTTGGGACAACAAGAAAAGAGACTTGATAGTTACCTTAGACCCTTGGGGGCTTTATTTGAAAAGGCCTACGTCGTTGGAGGAAACCACTTTGAGAGAGCTACTGGAAATGGAAGCGAAGGCAGAATGATAGGGCCAAAGCTTGAAAGCAGCGGCACTAAAGAAGTTGTTTACGTTGATGATTACCTTTTGAGAGGAGAAACGCCCTATCTAGATAAATATGGACTGCTGCAAATGCACAGTGCAGGTTATAGAGGAGGAGCAGATGCAAGAACATCTCTTATGAATACGGTAAAGAACACTGGAAAAGACCTAGTTGATATAGCTATGGCAGGAGACTGTCATGAACCAGGTATAAAATTTGCATTGAAAAAGAAGGATGAAGAATGGAAAACTATGGCAGCAATCACTGTACCTGCACTTGAAAATGAGACATACTTTGAAAGTTATATAATACACAAACCAAATTACACAAAAGGGATAAGTGAACTTTACATACCTACTGATACAACTATAGGAACTTCATACTTAAAGTACAGACTAATACCGTTGCAAGGAATAAGAACCACCATGCAAACAGAAGGAGGATCCAGATACAGTCGTTTGCTTGATAATCTGCTTAAAAAGTTCACTAACTAAACACACAAATATTAGTAGTATAACCTACAGATATTCTTATGAATGAGATTAAGAAAAAAGAAAGCATAAAAAGTGTAAGAGATTTTATATTAAAAAACAATGATTTCACTATTTTTTACCATCTTGATACAGACGGAATAGTAAGTGCAGCGTTACTTACCGCCGCCCTCAAAAAAATGAACAAAGGCGTTTATTATTATAGACCTACTAACTACGAAGATTACAAAGATATAGACATGCAGGAATACAGCAAGAACGTAATAGTCTGTGACATGCAGATAAGAGAGGATCAACTACAACTATTCAAGGACAAAAACCTTTGTATAATAGATCATCATCAGACAATAAACGCCGAGCTACCGGCCTATGCAAATCCAAAAATCTGGGAGGATTACACATATACACCATGTTCACTGCTGGTTTACATAATATTCGAACAGGAAATAAACGAACTTGACTGGGCGTCTGCAATAGGTCTTGTAGGGGATTCTGGAGGCAAAGAAAATTCAGATTTTGTGAAAAAGACAGCGGAAAAATATGGAATAAAGATAGGAAAAGACGATTTTATGTATGATAATGACTTTGGAAAGGCTGCGGGGATGATAGGCTCTATGACTACTTTATACAATAGAGAAGGTGCGGATGAAGCATTAGGAATTCTAATTAACAGTAATTCTATTGCTGAGGTTCTTAACAACCAAAAACTTGTTTTTGCAGACAAAAAAGTAAGAGATGAACTTGAAAAACTCAAAAAAGACTTCAAGGAGAACGCCCAAAAATCAGGAAGAATATACTTTTATGAATTGGACCAGAAAAAGAAGAGGTATTCCTCTACGCTGGTTACTGAGCTCAGTTTTGACAAAGAATACTACGGCAATGTCCTAGTGTTCATGACAAAGATAAACGGAAGGGTTATGCGTCTTAATATAAGGGCAAATGGAGTGGAAATAAAACTGCCTGTAATGCTTAACAACATATTCAAAAATATGAAGGGAGAAGGGGGAGGGCATGATAAAGCATCAGGCGGCTCGATAGATTACAAAGATAAAGACAAATTTAAGAAGCTTTTTCTTGAAGAAGCGAAATATCTAACTTAATTAGAAATCTGGCGCTCTGCTTACTTCTGATATGCTTAAACTTGCATCAGTGAATGATGCGAATGCCTCTTCAATATTTGAAGTGCCCTGCTCTTCGTCTGCTAAAAGTGTTATCATTATCACTGTTAAGCCGAATGCCAGAGGCTGCACTTCCACTTTGTATATTGAACCGTATTTTGAAAGAAAGGATTTTATTTTTTCCGATACATCGTCTAAATTAGAAGAAGTATCCTTCGGAAGCGCCTTTATTTTTATTACTACCTTTCCCATATTAAGGTCCCACAAACCCGCATACTTTACAGGTGTAATTAACTCCCCTTCCCCTGCACTTTCCGCACCTTGAAATCTTAGTACCGCAGTTAGGGCAGTTAAACACCACTGAATCATCTATTATTGATATATTTCTTTCACAAGATATACAGAAATTCTTTTGCATTTCAACTAGCTCTTCTGCCATTTGTAGTTTATTATCAGATTGATATTTATATGTTTCTGTTATAGATAATATATGGAAAAAGATATAAAACAGGTTATAATACTAAGGAAAGACGTGAAGATGGGAACAGGAAAGCTTGTTGCTCAGGGCTCTCATGCAAGTCTTATGAGTTTTCTTCATGCTGAAAAAAGCTGCCCTGAGATTGCCAGAAAATGGTTAGTAGAAGGAGAAACAAAAATAGTATTGAAGGTGAACAAACAAGAGGAATTTGAGGAACTTAAAAATAAGCTTAAAAGAAGTAGCATACCATTTGAGGTCGTAAAAGATGCTGGTCAAACGCAAGTTCCCCCCGGAACTGAAACTGCAATAGGAATAGGGCCTTATTATGCAGATAAAATAAACTTAATAACCTCAAAACTAAAACTGTTATGACAAATATACTGCACTTAATGATAAATTCGATGATACAGACAGATCCGTATATAGCATACCTGTTCTTTGCAATGATAATAGCCGGCGTCGGGATAACTTACTTTTACAGAAAAGAGATTGGATTTATTGTAACTATAATAATCTCTGCTATAATAGGTTACATGGGGATACTTTATCCTTTTATATACATAATAACAGCTTTTTGTGCAGTTCTTCTTTTCCTTTCTGTATCCGGAAATGGCTCGATAACAAGACCGATAAAAAACCTGGAAAGCTGGATTTACATAAAACTCATGCTAAAGAAGAGAAAAGGGTAATGCATCGGCCGGGATTCGAACCCGGGTCTCCACCGTGGCAGGGTAGTGTCTTACCACTGGACTACCGATGCTTAATACAATTTATTAATATGCCTCTTTTATATATCTTATGTATTTCGGAACGGAATTTAAGAAAGGCAGTAATCAATGGAAAAAGTTTGAAAATGACACTGCTGACGTATTTGAAAAATTCGATTATACAGTAGATAGAGACATAAGATTCAAGACTTACAGGTGGTTTCAGATTGATTTTATAGCTCAGGATAAAAGCAGAAGATTTTTTGTGGACTGCAAGAACCATTCATACATACCACCTGAGAAAGAAAAGGAATTTGTCAAAAGTCAGCTGATAAGGGCTAATAATTTTATTGAGAAAGAAGGAGAAAAGAAAAAAAAGAACATAATACTATTAGTTACAAGAAACAAAACAAATTCATTGCTAATGCATAAAGAGGGTGGTGAAAATGTACTAGCAGTAGACTTCTATTCGCTACCAACTCTTCTTAAAGACATAGATTTATATGAAGACGAACTTTATGTTTTCTAGTTACTCGAGTCTGTTTGCAAGAATAAACGACATCACTGCATCTGAATTTATCTCATAATCCAATTTAAGAGGATAATTATTTGAAAACGAAAGTTTTATAGGCTTTTCTGAATCAACTGCGTACATGAACTTTGAAAGATAATCTATTGAGTATTTTGACCTTGTCGTTGATTCAGACTTCAAATCAAATATCTCCTTGTTGTCATTTATCGATAATTCCTGTGAAAACTCCTTTTCTTCGCTTTTTGAGCTTATTATAAGCCTTGGCCTATCAACCGTAAAGTATATTGAATCATCGACCAATGAAGCTGCCTTTACTGAATCTTTTATAAGAGAGCTTAAAACAGTTACTTCTGCAGTAAATTTAAGCTGAGGTATTTTCTGTGCAGTATAATTCTCATCAATTAAAGGAATACCAAAGTGCTGCTTGTTCCTGCCATTTATATCTATTATCAGCCTGTTCTTAGAATCTGACATCTTTATCTTATCTTCTTTCTTTACTAGTCTAAGTATACCGTTTAGATCATCCAATGAAACGGATATCTTTACAGGCTTTTCTATGCTGAAATTCGAAAATATGGATTTTTTAGCCTCAAAAAGGACCATTGCTATGTTAGCGGGATCCATCGCCTTTATCGCAAATCCTTCTTCATTAAAGTCTATAGAAACATCAGACATTAAACTGCCTATTGTATCCATCATCTTCTTAAAAACTTCTGCATCCCTGAATTCAGCTTCCATCGATACTTAATAGATCATTTCTTATTATTAAATACTTTTTGTAATTATTGTAATCATTTATATTTATCTTTTCCGTCTTGTCTGCTCTTACTTCAAAAGATGAATCCGCAGCAATGCTTCTCCCAGTAACAAGAACTAAATCAGCAGGTTCTAACTTTGTACTTTCCTGATAATTTGGAAGGCAGGTTATTCTTTGAGTATTGTCTTCTACTTCAAACACGCCGGTTTTATCGTCAAATGAAATCACTTTGCCGATAAACCTAATTCTCACATTATCTTCTTTTATTTCCTTAATTTCAGTATCCTTTATTACCTGATTTTCCATTAACTGGTAGAGTTCACCACTGTTATATTTATGGGTATTACCTTATAATTTACGCAGTTAAGATAACTTACTGACAGATTTGCAACCACTGGGTAATTTCCTATTTTTGACGGGGAGTAAACTCCAAAACTTGTGTATCCCCTTGTACTAACATTAAGCTCTGTAGAATTGGCAACTTGAATAAAAAATGGCACGCTTTCGGAGGGTTTTACAGCCAAAGCAATATTTTCAGTTACATTGCCAGTGTTATTTACTCCTATTGTAAAAAAGGTGTTGGTATTTTCAGGTGCTTTTACACCTGTACTTGCGGCATAATTAAATCCAAGGTTAACTGAATTGCAGTTTATAGTCTGAACTACCGGCGCTTTGTAAACGGGGGAAGTTTTTCCAGCTGCAATAAATCCAATTAAAAACACTATCAATAAAGCAAGCAATAAATAGTTCCTGAATCCTTTCATATTATCATTTAATTTAGTATTGATTGTTAATAAGTGTTTCGATATGGTATACATAAAGGAATTTAAGGGAGTTTATCCCCCTGCTGAAGATAGCTTACTTCTATTAAGCGCAGTAAAATATGCACATGGTAAAGTACTTGACATGTTCGCTGGCAGCGGCATAATAGGATTAAATGCTGCAAACAGATCTGAGAAAGTTACATTTGCAGATATAAACCCCAATGCAATAAAGGCAATAAAATACAACGCAAAGAGAAATGGGATTAAAAACGTTGAATGTGTACTTTCAGATTTATTCTCTTCCCTTAGCAATAGAAAATTTGATGTTATATACGCAAATCCTCCTTATCTGCCGGAAAAGAAAGAAAGCAAGTGGATAAATCACGCTTTAAGCGGCGGAAGAGAAGGCAGCGAACTAACCATAGATTTAATACATTCACTAAAAGCGCATCTTAAAGATAAAGGAAAGGCATTTATTGTTCTATCAACCGTTTATTATACGGATAAAGTATATAAGGAAATAAAACGTTTAAAACTTAACTTTGAGAAGTTATCTTCGGTTAATTTTTTCTTCGAGGAGATTATCCTTATAAAAATATATGACACGAGCAGGAATAGCGGTAAATCAGGGCAGAATTATAGTAGCAGTAATAATAAATAATTCTGTGCAGGTACATAGAGTAAAGAGTCTAAGTGAGGTTAAAGATATACTTAACACTGCAAAACCCAGTATAGTAGGAATCGATAAAAGCGCCGCAGAATTTTTTGAGGATATTTCATTTTCATTCAATACCGTAAAAATCGACGGAGAGAAGGAACCAAATCCAGTTAAGTCACTTACTATGCTGAGCATAACAAAAGATTCGGATATCGGAGCTATAAACTCCGCTTATTATTCAAAGGAAGCAGAGAATTCTGAGTAAATTAAACCTTATTGTCTTGGCCGCTCAATACTTCTCCTTTTTCAACCTTCACAAAATCAGGCACTACCAGAAGATAGTCTTCATCTACGCCGATTATCTGTGCTTCTGCAGCATCTGCACTTTTCTTTAATTTAGAAATCGTTCTTTTTAACTCATCTACTCCTCCTTTTTCCCTTATCTCTTTGATCTTTATGAACGATAGAGTATACCCGGAACGAATGTCATTCAGTATAGCGCTGGCATCCTCAAACTTATTAAGATTGTAGTATTTTACATATATTTTAGCCATCGGCTTATCTCCTTGCTCAACCTCTAATTCTACATAGTCATTGCCCTGATTAGAAGAATCCACATTTACATTCTTCTTGAATATATTCAAGAAACTATCAAACGGAAGATTTACCATGTTCACACCTCACAACTTAATCTTAATACTAAGAAGATAAGCAAATTTTAGTATTTAAGTTTATCATTAAGCTTTCTGCATAAAAGAAATGCAGAGGGAGGGATTTGAACCCTCGAAGGCCTAAGCCATAAGGTCCTAAGCCTTACACGTTTGACCGCTTCGTTACCTCTGCTAAATTCATTTTTTACTTTTCGTTATATGAACAACATCTCCAAATGACAATTTATCTGTGCCTTTTTTGAAAGCTGAATCAGAAACAAAATCAACTTCATATAGAGATATATTTAATAGTTTTTCTAGCTTTGCAGTTATGTTTTTATCCGGCAGCATCTCTCCGTTTACTACCTTTTTTATGTCTTTTGGAGAAAACCCTGTCATCTCTGCCACTTCTTCGACTGAAAACCCTCTTTCCTTCAACGCATGCTTTATCTCGTTTAAGTAATCGTATTTCAGCCGACTTTCACTTTCCACCTCTCTCTGTACTTGATTGTTTACCTGAACAGAAAACTCTACGACCTTACCGTATTTTGAACAGTTTTTGCAAAGGTTCATTACTGCCCCTTCTACCTCGGTCTTGAAAAGATTCTCTTCAAACGCGCCGCATATTTCGCAATTCATTTTTCAAACCCATCGATGTATATCTCAGCCAACGAAACAGGCAGTTCTATTCTGAAAGAATTCAAAACTCTGGGATGAAGTTCGCCTGCGAATCCTATTTCCTTTCCGTCAGCAAGTATTTTGTAAGCTCTTCCAGTTATAAAAGTTTTAATATATTTTTTATCGACATAATTTGTGGATACAGATTTAATGGCAAATGCATCAGAAAGCACTTTTTTTATTATTGATAAAGTATCTGTTATGTTTATATCTCTTTCGCAGGATACTAATGAGAGTTTTAATCTATTTTTGAAGGTTACATCAGAACTTCCTTCTTGTACTATCTCTGAGACTGAGAATATTTTTTGAGGAAATTTCTTATGCAGATTATTTGAAATAAGCCTCAATAACTCAGGAAAGATATACTTGCTGACCATAGTAACGTCACCGCTCTTAAGCTGTAACAGACTTACGTAATCCTCCCCCTCGATGAAAGTGCTTCCAAACTGATATTTTTCATTCGTGAGGGCGTTTATATCTATTTCTTGATAACCAAAACCAACTAGTACTTCTTTTATGTTCTGGATCAAGTAATGGTTTGAAAGAAAACTGCCTTCTGTATGCGAATGTGGAACTTTTTCAGTTATATTCTCAACTCCCAAAGACCGCATTAAATCATCGATTATATCAACTTGATGCATTATGTCCTGTCTATAAAAAGGCGGCTTAACAATAATGTCCCTCCCTAGCGGGTTAATACTGTAATCCATCGCAGAAAGTATCTGTATTGCCTGTTCTTTTTTTATTCTTTTTCCAAGTACAGATTCTATCGAATCTTCGTTTAAATAAAATCTGTGCGTTTCCAGCGAAAAACCAGTAGATATTGCATTGCTTTTGTATTTTGATTGAATAATCGAGACTTTGCCAAGGAACTCAAAGTTATATATAAGTATCTTAGTCACTGCATTTACAGTTTCCTTGTCTATTCCAGTTATGTCTATAAACAACTCTTTTGTGTTTTCATTTATAGAATAGTTATCTGCGTTTATTATAGGTGGCATAGCAATTATGTTATTACTCCTATCAATCCATACTATCGGCTTTTTAGGGATCAAATCTTTGTATTCTGTTGCCTGCTTTAATTCTTTCATTATCTGATTGTAGTTTTTTGAAGAAGAACTTCCAAGCGGGATAAAATTTACATTCTCTTTTTGGATTTCGCAGTATTTTATCGGGAATAATATTTTTTCGTAGTCAAAAAAGCCTATAGCGGATTTTTTCCTATTCCTTCCAACATTTCTATCTAATCTTTCCTGGATAGAAAGAATCTCATTTAAGTCATCTCCTACTTTGTCATCAAGGACAACACGAAGAACATTGACAAATTTTCTTTCGGTATTCTCAACTAAAACCTTTTCTTTTTCAATTCCGATTGAAATATTCCTTTTCATCTTTATTCCAAGTTGACTAGCAAATACGTGTGCAAGTGAATATTTTGAAACTATATCAGTCCTGTCAGAAGTAAGCTCAAAATTAAGCACATTTTCCCCTTCATCTAAATCCAATCCAAACTTAAGCGCTATTTTTTCGTAGTCTGCAAGCTTAAGCTTTTTCCCAATTACTTTGTTTATTTCATCAATTCCGTAATTAAGCATTACCATTTAAAATTCACCAAACGCCTTGGCAGATTCAATCTGCCTTAAAAGATCCAAATCGGTATAGGCGCCATAAAGATACCGAATATCTGCCATACCGAGCTTAAGATTCAGCATTCTTTCCATTCCAAAACCCCATGCAACTATGTTTTTAGTTATGCCAAACGGCTTAAGGGTTTCTGGTCTGAACACTCCTGAGTTTCCCACTTCAAGCCACCTTTTTAACTTAGGACTGAAAGCCTGTATCTCCAAGCTGGGTTCTGTGTAAGGATTGTAAGTCGGCTTGAGCCTTATATTTTCTATTCCTATCTTTCTATAAAATTGTTTTATGTAACCTACAAGATCCGAGACAGTAAGATTGTCATCGTATACTACTCCCTCTATCTGATAAAGTTCCAGTAAATGAGTATTATCCATAGTTTCATTCCTGAAGCCCTTATCAACTGAAAAGAACTTTGCCGGTTTATCCTTGTTTTTTGATATAAATTCATAGATATATCTAAAGGTTGTTGCAGTTGTATGCCCGCGCATTATAAGAGAATCACTTTTAAACTTATCAAACGTTCTTCTATACCCTATAGATTCATTATACTTGGAAGAAAAAAACCCGTGCTCATAAACTTCCTTCACTTCTTTGAGAAGCTTTGCTGGGATAGTTGCCTTTCCTCCGTTTAAGTAAATTGTATCCTGTATGTCCCTGTCTGGATGGTCTTGCCTAAACATCATAACATCAAAATTCCAAAATGTTGACTCAACGTAATTACTGTGCATTTCAGAGAAGCCCATCGAAACCATAGCATCTTTTATCAATGAAATAAATTTTGTCTTAACATTTAAATTACCTGATAAAGAATCGAGTATCTCAGGTTTTTCGCTATATTCCCTGAATTTCAACTCCTCCCAGTTTTTAATGTTGTTTGGAGAAAGTTTGTCTATATACTCTACTGTAAATTCACCGTTTTTTAGTATTTTTATTCCAAACTGCGTTATGGAAACTTTTTCCCTTATTTCGCTTACTTCTTCAATTATCCCGCGCCTTATAAGGTCTGCTACGCTCTCGTAATTTACATCCTGTTCCTTTTCCACTGTCTGTAAAATCCCATTTTGAGCTTCTACTTTTGCAAATTTATCAGGATTTACAGTTATTTTTCCTCCTTCAACATTTATTGCTAACATTTTTTTTAATACACCTATCGATGCATTTAACTCGTCTTTCTCAATAGGAACGCTGGAAAAAAGCTGCTTGTATTCTACCACGTTATTCCTTCTCAAAAATTCAAATACCTTGTATTCGGGTAGGCCTTCTTTCAGATACTTTTGCCCAAGAGAAGTAAGTCTTAGTTTATTTACAGTTATGTTATCAATTTTCGCCAGGCCCAGTGAAAAAAGTTTCCTCGCTGAGTTTATTACTGCGGCTCGCTCCAACGCATATTTTAACTCTAGTTCGCTTGAAAACATATCTTCATTTTCAATAGCAGAAAGCAAGGTCTTATCGGTCTTACTAAGCATTCTTATAATTTTTTCCTCTTCCATCTTACGATAAAAATAAATCTTGTATGAATTAAAAGGTTTTAATTAGCCCTTTTTCGACCATTTTTTTAGCAATATAAGGACCGGATGTATAAAGACTAGAGAATTTTGATTCTATTAAACCCCCATATAACGCTTCATTTATAGGGAATACTACGGAGAATATCGGATTGAAGCTGTAATTAAATGATTCATTCACAAAACTTGGAAGCTCTAATTTCTCAATTTCAGAGAAGAACTCGCTATCGGACTTAAATTTCTTAGCAAGAGTCGAAATTGCGGATTCTAATCTGTTAACTGAAAGAAAAATGTCATACCCTTCCAATGAAAAATCATCTTTCACTGAATCCATGGCTTTTTCAGCGTAATAACTTGCCATCTGTTCTGTAGTTGCGCCTGCTCCGTGCGCTACCTCATGGAAAAGCGCGAAAAGGTACTCTGGCACCGCATTTAATCTGTCAGTATTCACAAAAACAGGACTGTAAGAATTCTTCTTTGCGAGCTTGCCAAGAAGGGAGTTATACATCAAAGTGAATCCTCCAATCTCTTTTGGAGAATGATGAAAAATCAGCTTATAATTCACATGTTTTTTAAGGACATTTGAAATGTAAGGCAGCATTGATTTTTCAAATTCTATCAAACTTTCCTCCGAATCGCTTGTCCTTTTATAGGCCTTTGTAGAAGAAAGCATGTAAATTGCATTTATGTTTTCTAATGACGGCTCTACTTTCGAATTAAATAGTGCTTTATTGTATCTATCAAACGTATTCTTGAATTCTCTGCTATACTTATTAATGTCTTTTTCTATTTCCTCTACTGTTAGATTCTTATGACTAAACACCGCTGAGGTTCCTCCTACTATAACCCCTACAGATAAAGCAGATATTAAACCCGTTACTATCGGTATCCCGACCATAGGGGGCCAATTTAGCATCAATTCCTCAGCAAAAAGGCCTGCAAAGGGCATGTTCAATGAATATGAGAAATAAGCAGTTTCGCCAATAAATGCTAAAAGCGAAGTGACACCACCTGCAAGCGTTCCCATTAAAGTTGTTGATAGGAAATGACTGTTTGTCTTTCTTAAGATATAATCATACGATTTTGCAACTAATTTAGCTGGAGACAGGAGTATACTTGATAATCCATGCTTCTTTTTAAGCTCTTTATTGTTCCCATCTTCATTGCTGTTGTAATCCTCCCAGTAATTAAGAATGCTCCTTAAGTATCTTTCCAGGCCCTCCTTTCCGTAAATTTTATATACAAAATCCCTGTTAAGGTTTTTAACGGCATTTATAGCAGATTCGGCTGCACTGCCTTTTAAAATGCTGTCTATTGACTGAACATCATCAGTATCTAGGCTTGTTAAAATAGAATATAACTTTGATCTGTTTTCCACAGAGTCCATCTATCTTATAAACGTAATTAGTATAAATATATTAAAAATTTCCATAACCTATGATAATAGCAATATCCGGTACCCCCGGAACAGGTAAACATACACTGGCAAAAGAACTTGCAAAAAAAACCAATTATGGGATATTGGATTTAAACAGAATTCTTAAAAAAGGAAATAAAGAAAGAGAAGTAACGCTTAAAGAGGTAAACGAAGCCTTTCAAAAGAACAAAAAGGATAATTTGCTTGTAGTTTCTCATTTATCCCATTTTATAAGGTCAAAAAGCATAGATTTTGTCATAGTTCTTAGAACGGATCCTTTAATACTTATAAAAAGACTTGAAAAAAGGGGATACACAAAAGAAAAAATCTATGATAACGCTCTTTTTGAAGCAATGAATGGAACTTGTTCAGAAGCATTAAAGATGAAAAAGAAGGTTTTCCAGATAAACAACACAAAGAACCTAAAAAATACTGTAAAAAAGGCTATGCTGATAATTGCAGGAAAAGAAAAAGGAGAAAACGTTGATTTTTCAGATAAGATACTTAAAGTAGAAAAAATGTTTAAATAAAAGGAGCTTATACAATAAAAATGGAAATAAAAGATATAAAAGCGCTTAAAATACTAAATGCAAATTCCAACTTTACAGTAGAAGTAATGCTTACAGCTGGAAAGGGTAAATTTAGAGGTTCGTCTCCTGCTGGAGAAAGCAACAGTAAATATGAGGTTAACCAGTTCAGCAAGGGCATAGACGATGAAATAAAAAACTTCAATGGATATTTGAAAAATCTGATTGGTAAGAGAATAAATTCCATGGAAGATATATTTTTAATAGAAAAAGAAATACCAAAAGAATTTATAGGCGGACCGTCGCTTTCACTTTCTTATGCATTAATGTATGGCTTAAGTGCAGATATGAACAAAGAGCCCTATGAGCTTTTTGGCGGCAAAAATAAGGTTATACCTGTGTGTAAGATGATTGGAGGAGGAATGCATGCCTCTGGCTTAGGAATGGACATACAGGAAATACTTGTGACAACAATAGCTGACAATAATTTTGAAAGCATAAACACGACTTTAAAGGTATATAAAAAAGTGAAAGAGCTTCTTGAAGACAAGACAGACAGTTTTATAGGAGGAGTTGACCCAGAAGGGGGATTTATAAGCGGATTGGACAACTATGAATCAATAAAAATAGTAAGAGAAGCGATTGAAAACGCAATAAAAGAAAGCGGTATGGATATAAGGTTAGGATTGGACTTTGCCGCGTCTACCTTTTACAAAAATGGAAAATACATATATAAAAGACCGATATACGGAAAGAAAGAAGTTGACAGAGGAGAACAAATAGACCTTACAAAAAAATTGGCAGATGAATTTGACATATTTTATATAGAAGATCCCGTTGATGAAACGCTTGCAGAAGACTATGGAGAGGTACTAAAACTACTCAGTGGCTCCATTATAGTAGGAGATGATCTAACTGCGACTACTCCGGAAAGGCTTGGAAAGGTACATGAATATATAAACTCGACACTTATAAAACCAAACCAAGTAGGGCTTATGTACAAAGTAAAAGAGTACTCAGAAATTGCGGATAAATTTAAAATAGACAAGGTAGTATCACACAGATCAGAGGAAACGTCTATACCTATAATAGCTGACCTGGCAACTGGCCTAAACGCAAAGTATTTAAAAGTTGGAATCAATAGAGGAGAAAGAATAGAGAAAATAAATAGACTAATTGAATTGAATTAAACATGGTATTTAAAAAAATAGACAAGTTGGAGGCGTATAAGACTTACGGAACTAGAATAGGAGCAAACGCTAATAATAAGGAATTTGAAAGATTTGTTTTCAAGAAAATCCCGAACAAATTTACTATACTGAATATAAAACTTATCGATGAAAGAATAAAACTGGCTGCTAAATTCCTAAATGGCTACAAAAGAAAAACCATTCTGTTAGTATCAACGCTGGACAGTGCTTATTACCCAGTTTATAACTTTTCCAAGCTTATGGGGATAAGCGTAAATTTTGGAAGATACCTTGCGGGATCGCTTACAAATATAAGTTATAAGAATTTCTTTGAGCCGAAAGTTCTATTAATAACGGACCCTAAATCTAACAAAAGAGCAATAAACGACGCAAAAAAAATAAACATTCCAATTGTTGGAGTAACAAATACTGATAACAGCACAGCATTTATTGATTTAATAATCCCTGGAAACAACAAAAGTGGAAACAGTATAGGTTTGATATTGTTCCTGCTTGCAATGAACATGGCTAAGAAGGAGGAAAAAGAAAAACTTGAAAAAGTAAGTCTTGAAGATTTTGTATCAAAAGAACTTGAATTTTAAATATAATATGAATAGCAAAAAGTCAACTAAAAACGCCAACATGCTGTGCAAAGAATGGAGAAAAAACAATGAAAGAAAAATGTAACTTCTACAAAAAAGGAAAACTTATAGCGAAGAACATAAAATACTGTAAAACTCTTTCAAGCAAGATTTTGGGTTTAATGTTTGTGTCTAGTCCTGAAGCAGGCGCTTTCCTGCCAGATGTAAAAGATATACACATGAATTTTGTAAGATTCGAATTAAGGGTGATATGGCTTGACAAAAACCTAAAAGTAGTACATCAGACTATCGCCAGAAAATGGCGACTTTACAACGGGCCTGAAGACGCAAAACATGTTTTGGAACTTCCTGTAGACAAAAAATATGACATAAAAGTGGGAGACAAACTACAGATAAAAATATATGAAAAATAGAAATGCTACATTACTAATTGACAAGATAAATTCAACCTCAAAAAACGAAGAGATATTTGATTTTAGGTTTATCTTCCCTGGCGGAGCCACAATAACCCTTTCTAATAATATTATAAAAATAAAACTAGGGAAAAATGAAAAAACTCAGCAGCAGGATATAGCACAGGCCTTAAAAAGCAGTATTCTGGGATTTAAACCCGATTCCGTTCTAGTTTCGGGGGGGATAGACTCTTCCGTTCTAGCTGCGATTGCAGTAAAAGCATTCAAAAATGTAAAACTTATATCCGCAGGTACTAAAGACAGTGAAGACACTTACTATGCAGATATTTTAAGCAGTGAATTGAACAGCTATTTGTATAATGTAACAATAACGGAAGAAAATTTAATTCATGCCATTAAAGAACTAAAAGAATTGAAACTTGACACTTATAACATAATTATGGGTATAACTGAATTTCTGTCACTTGAAAAAGCAAAGAATGTTGGATTAAAAAGGATAATAAGCGGAATAGGCAGCGATGAGCTATTTTTTGGATTTCATATACACAAAACAATGAAAAAAGAGGAACTTGGTAAATTTAGAGAAGCTAGACTTTTTTACATGCCTGCATTGGACTTATGGAGATTAAACTCTATTGCGTCTAAACTAAAGTTATCAATTGCATTCCCATATCTTGATGATAAGGCGGTAGAGGCAGCTCTTTCAAAAAACATAGAAGAGCTAGCAAAAAATTACGATAAATTTCCGGTGCGTTCAATAGGTAAATCCATTGGACTAAGCGGAAAAATAACGGAAAGAAGAAAAAAAGCTATGCAGTATGGCAGTGGAACTGTCAAACTTCTTAGAAATCTTTCCAAAAAAAAGAAATATGAAAACGTAGGTGAGTTTATAAAAGAAATATGATAAAGGTAAAAGCATTTGGAGGATATAGTAAAATAGGAAAAAGCATGACTGCGATAGAAGTTGACGGTGAAATAGTATTAACCGACATGGGTGCAGACATAGAAAAGCTGGTTAATTTTGAGGAGGATAAAAACGACATAACTGTAAACGACTTGACAGCGCTTATAGACAACGGAGTTATCCCCGATGACAGAAACTTCTTCCTAGAAGAAGGCAAAAAGGTAAAGGCCATTGTGCTTACACATGGCCACCTTGACCATATCTGGGCGGTCCCTTTTCTAAGTCAAAAGTATAAATGTCCAGTTATCGCCACACCTTTTACAATAAAGGTAATAGAAAATCTAATGAAAAACTTTAAGGTCAGATCGCTTAATCTTGTACAACTAAACACAGGCACAACATACAAGATATCAGAGAACATAAAATTGGAACTTGTTAATATAACGCATTCTATACCAAATAGTTCAATGATAGCACTGCACACTAAATATGGAGTAGTAGTATATGCAAATGATTGGAAATTTGACAATACTCCAACACTTGGGAAGAAGCCAGATTATGAAAGATTGGAAGAGCTTAGAAAAGAGGGAGTATTCATTTTAATATCCGATTCTACAAACGCAGAAGTAGATGGATACACATTCTCAGAAAGCGTTGTAAAGATAATGCTTGAAGACGTAATCAAGAAAAGCCTGGACAATAAAACAATATTTATATCCACATTTTCTTCACACATAGCACGGATAAAGAACATTGTTGAGATAAGCAGGAAAATGAACAGAAACGTTATGATATTCGGCAGAAGCATGGACATGTACATAAAAGCTGCAATAAACACGGGTATAATAAACAAAGGAGCTTTGCCTGAAGTTACGGTAAGAAAAGAGCAAATAAACAGCGCACTTAAATTTGTCGCAGAAAGACCTGGAAAATATGTAATTATCTGCACTGGCCATCAGGGGGAAAAGGGTGCATTTTTGGATAAGCTTGTAACCGGTCAGTATCAATATCACCTTTCAAATGAAGATGCGGTGATATTTTCTTCTAGAACAATACCAACACCAATAAACGAAGCAAATAAAGGGATGCTGAAAAGTGCACTTGAAAGCCTGAATGTCAACGTTGCGGATGATGTGCATGTATCTGGTCATGCGTCAAAGAACGACCATAAACTTCTTATAAAGATGCTGATGCCCAAACATTTGATACCCTCTCATGGAGGGATAGAAAAGCTCAGTGCAAATATAGATCTGGCAAGAGAATTTGGATATGAGCTTAACAAAAATTCGCACATATTGCTTGATGGCCAGGAAATAACTTTCGAGTAAAGGATAAAAACGAAAACAATATTGTATTAGAATGGCCGAAGACAGCAAAATATTTGAAGAAAACAAGAATTGGGACAGAAGATTAGAGAAAGAAATAGAAGGTAAGGTAAATTCACTTAAATGGACTTTTTCTCCGTCCTCTGAAAAGAAAATCTTTTCTATAGATACCCCCCCTCCCTACACATCTGGAAGACCATGGCATTTGGGTGCAGCAGCCCAGTACTCGAAAATAGACGCAATTGCAAGATCACAGAGAATGCTTGGAAAGGAAGTTCTGTTTCCGGTTGGAATGGATAGAAACGGAATACCCGTAGAAAGGTACGCTGAAAAGAAATATGATATAAAGATGAGAGACACGCCAAGAGACAAATTCATAGACCTGTGCAGAGAATCCCTTGATGAACTGGAAAAAGAAATGTTTGAAATTTTAAGATCCTTTGCATATTCAGCGGATTTTGACCATGTTTACAGAACAGACTCCGCAGAGTACAGGACACTTACCCAAAGCACTTTCATAGAGATGTGGAAAAAGGGAAAAATAATAAGAGGCACACGCCCAAGCAATTACTGCATAGACTGCGGTACGACAATAGCCGATGCAGAGATAGAATATAAAGAAATAGATACTAACCTTGTATACTTTTATTTTAAGATAAAAGATTCCGATAAAAAAATACTGATAGCAAGTACGCGCCCGGAGCTTTTAGGTGCATGCTCTGTAATACTTGTAAATCCTGAAGACGAAAAGTTCAAGGATTTAGTTAATAAAACGGCTATTACCCCCATATACAACAAGGAAATTAAAATAATCGCACACGGCTATGCAAAGTCTGAATTTGGAAGCGGCGCGGTTATGATATGTAGCTATGGCGATTACAACGACGTAATGATAATAAAAGAACTGAAGCTCCCTGAAAACATCATAATAGGCACTAATGGAAGAATGAATGAAAACGCGGGGGAAAGGCTTAAAAATCTGAAAGTAAAGGAAGCAAGAAGAGAAATAACCACAATGCTTCAAGAAGCAGGTTGTATAGAGAAGATAGAAACGATACGACACAGAACACCGATGTGCGAAAGGAGTAAAACGCCAATAGAAATAATCCCTCTTGACGAATATTACCTAAAGGTCACTGACATAAAAGATAAGTTAGAAGAGCTGGCAAACGCGCTTACAATGATTCCTGAACAGCATAAGCAGATACTGATAAACTGGCTTAAAGTCTCTACGGATTGGCCTATCTCTAGAAGAAGATATTACGGAACAGAGATACCCTTATGGTACTGCTCAAAATGTAATGAACCGTATATACCTGAAGAAGGGAAGTATTACCAGCCATGGAAAGAAAAACCTCCACAAAGTGCAGTATGCACAAAATGCGGTGGAAGAGAATTTATTGGAGATGACAGGACATTTGATACCTGGATGGATTCGAGTGTTTCTGCTTTATATGTTACAAAATATCTGTCAGACAAAAAGTTCTATGAAAAAACGTATCCGCTTAGCCTTAGGACTCAGGGGATAGATATAATAAGAACATGGCTTAATTACAGCATACTACGCTGCTACCTATTAACTGATAAGCTACCGTGGGAAAAAGCATGGATAGACGGTATGGGCTTGGATGAACATGGAGAAAAAATGTCAAAATCAAAAGGCAACGGAATAGATCCTATTATTGTAATAGAAAAATATGGTGCAGACACGTTCAGGTTCTGGGCTGCTTCGGAAGCTCTACCGGGAAGCAATTTCCTTTTCTCTGAAAGCAGGATGCAGGGAAGCGCTAAATTCCTGACAAAACTGTGGAATGTCGCAAGGCTTATAAACCAATTCGGAAAACCAGAAAATATTAATGAATTAGAACTTAATGAAAGCGACAAGTGGATAATTGCTTATACAGAAAAATTAACGGGAGAATGCAGAAAAGCTTATGAAGAGTTGAACCCGTTTATTCCTGCAAATAAAATAAGGGAATTTGTGTGGAATGTATTTGCGCCACATTACATAGAACTTGTAAAGGCAAGGGCATACGGCGAAAGTTTTTCTGAAAATGAGAAAAAATCCGCAATTTATACGCTTAATTACGTTCTTAGGAGGATACTCCTATTGATAGCCCCTGTGACTCCGTTTATAACGCAAACGCTTTGGAATTTACTTTACGGTGAGGAACCAGTACACTACCAAAGAATACCCGAAGCAAAAAACCACGATGAAGCACTTTTGCTTTTGGGGGATAAATTAATGGAATTCAACAGCAAAACATGGAATGCCAAAAAAGAGAAAAGGCTTTCACTGAGGGATACAATAGCGATTGGAATACCGGAGGATCTCAAGCCTTTTGAAAAGGATTTAAAGAGCATGCACAACATAATAAATTAAATGGAAATAAAGCTAAATAACATAAATTTTGGAGAAAAAACTGTGAAAATAGAAAGCAATTCCATAACAGAGTTACTTGAAAAACTATCACTTAACGATGATTCCGTAATACTTGTAGGAAAGGACGGAAAGATATACACAAAAGACCAGGTAGTAAGGGAAGGGGACGAAATAAATGTAGTAGAGGTTTTTTCAGGAGGATAATGGAATGCGAGATCTGTGGTTCGGAGGCAGTTATATCTACAAACAATGGTACATTTTGCGCAGAACACTTCAAGAAAAGATTTGAGGAAATAACCCTCTCTACAATTAAAAAATACAGACTAATCCAAAAAGGAGAAAGGATAGCAGTCGCTAACTCGGGAGGAAAAGATTCATTATCACTGCTCTATATACTTTCAAAACACTTCAAAAAAACAAATCAAATTGTTTCAATAACAATAGATGAAGGAATAAAAGGTTACAGAGACAAAACAATCGAGATAATGAAGGATTACTGCAACAGATACAAAGTAGAATACAAAATTTACTCATACAAGGATTTTGCTGGCAGTACGATGGATTCAATAACAAAAATGAGAAAGGGAATACCCTGCTCTGCATGCGGTGTTCTGAGAAGGTACCTTATAAACTATGCGGCTTTGGAAGTTCATGCGGATAAAGTTGCAACGGCGCACAATATGGATGATGAAGCTGAGAATGTAATAATGAATCTTGTCCAGAATGATGTAGAGAAAATGGTAAGACTTGGTGCTTACTCTGGAGTTATTAAAGAAAATGGATTTGTTCCTAGAATAAAACCCTTCCTTTTCCTCAACGAGAAAGAAACAATGCTTTTTTCAATGCTAAATGGAATAAATGCGATACATACCCCTTGTCCATATGCTGGCATGGGCTTTAGAGGTTTAATTTCCAGAAAAATAAAACAGATGGAGACAGAATTCATAGGCTCAAAAAGAAACGTGATAAATGCAATGCTTGAGATAAAAAAAGGGTACAGTATAGATAATAGCATAAAAATGAACAAATGTCAGTACTGTGGTTTTCCTTCTGCAAACGACGTTTGCGAGGCATGTAAGCTAAAAGAAGAGCTTGTAAAAAGCCCTGTAATTTAAAAGTTTAAATATAAAAAAGAGCAGTAAGCTTTATATGGAAAGTGATAACAGCCAAAACGTAGGAAAAGACTACGAATCATATCTTACAGGAATTGACAAATTCAATAGTTCTATAAGTACATTGATTTCTGATTTATACAAAAAAATAGACGCATTGAACCAGCAGGATATAGCACTAAACAACAAACTAAACCAATTAAACAATCCAACGGAACTTGAAGGTAAAATTGAAAAGATAAACTCTGAGGTGTCTACACTATCGAACGCTATAAACAACGCAATATCTGCATTTAACTCATCAATAGAAAAAATGAACGATGCTTACAATGACTCTGCGGCAAAAATAAACAAGTTAACTGATTCCTTTAATTTTATTCACTCTAACATGGAGGAGCTTTCCGACAATGTAAATAAAGCCATAGAAAACTTTAATGGAGTGGCAAAGGCCATAAACATGAAAGACAAGGATTATAGTGATAACACCAAAAGAATAGAAGACAGTATATCTGCGCTTTCAAGCCAATATGAAATGGCAATGACAAATATGAAGGAAACTGCCGCAAATTTAGGAGCTGTCGACAATGAGATCCAAGAGAAGCTTGATAAACTGAATGAGACTGTTTATTCCTCATTACCCAGCATAAATTCATTTTCTGATGACATAAATGAGCTTAAAAAATACAAAATAGACTCAGAAAGCAAATTTGATAAAGTGATCAATACTGTGAATTCACTAACTGTAGAGATAAACGGTTTGAATCTAAAGATGGAGACGGTAAGTAGCGAATTTGAAAATATACAGAAAGGAATAAACGACACGCAAAACCATATTAATGATTTCATGAACGGTGCAAGGTCGACTTTATCCACAGTTACATCTTATAACCCTGCAGAGCTGGTTATAGAACTTAGAAAAACGCAGGATAACACAGAAGTTATATCTGGTGAAATTGAAAAAATAATGGATACAAACAATAATTTATCTAAATCACTTACCGAGCTTTCTAATAGAGTAAATTCACTATCGGTAGTAAAGAACGCTGCAAAGCTGTTTGAAAACGTGGAAAATGTGTCCAAAAACGTAGAAGAGAGTGAAAACAGAATAAATTCGCAGACTTCTAAAATAGAAGTTATGTTCAACCAGATAAATTCAAACATGAACAAGTTCATAGACTTAAGTACCAAAATAAATGATTTAAACAAGAGATTATCTGAAATGGAGGGCACAGTAAATAAAATAAACGGCGGTCTTTCCCTCTTTGCAACAAAAGATGATATAGTTGAAATGCAGAACAGATTATACTCACAAAACACAAAGAAATAAAGCTTCATGGACAATAAAGAAAATAAAAAAATAAGGGAAAGACTATTCAGAGACCGACCATTAAGTGGTATATCTTTAAATGAATTTGAAAGGCCAACAAATGATTACAATACAAACCTAAGGAGATTTTGTATTTCATTAGGGCTTATAAGCTCTGGAGAAAGCAGAATAGCGATAGTATACTTGCTAGATATACTGCTTAAGGCAAGAAAAAAGAGACCTGATGGATTAGATAGCTATGAGATAATAAAGGAGTTATATAAAAGAAAGATAAAAATAGTATACGCAAATATTCTTAGAGATTTAAGAAAATTAATAGCTGTTGGACTGGTTGAAAAAAGAAATAGTTTTTATAGAATAAAAGAAAACATGAAACTTAATGAGATAATATCAAGTTTTATAAAACCTTATATAATAGACAGAATGCTCAGCAAAATAGAGGAATACGCCAAGTCAATCGACAAAATGGACTGATTACTCTATTTCCGACAAAAGCTTGAATACTTTCTTTCCTTTCTGTGTAAGGTTTATTATCTTCTTGTGATTGCTTCCGTTAAAGTACACTAGATCCATCTTGTTCATTACTTTTATTAGTCTTACTATGTAAGCGTAGCTGCAGTCTATTTTCTTGGAAATCATTGTAGCGTAAACTGGCTGCCTGCTTTCATTTATGGCTTTCAGCAAAAGAAAAGGTTTGTCATGAAGAAACAATTTAGCTATACTATTTTTCGAATCATCTGAACCCATAATTACAAAATGATTAGCAAGTATTTATAATTTTTTATAGGTTATAATCTTCAATTCTTTTACAAAATCAATGCTTTCCTCTAACTCGGATACAAATTCGGTCGAATATTCTATTTCAGTTATCTCTTTAAGAATTTTCTTCATATTTTCCTTTTTGTCATTTTCTTTGTAAAATGCTTTGCTATGATTTACATTTAAAAAAAGATTGTTAGAATTATCCATTTCTAGTTTATATATATTGGCGGTATCATCTATAATCTCATCCAAAAAATCTAGAAGTCCCTCTTTAATGTATGGTCTTACAAGATACTGCCTTAATTCATTTTGAATTTTAGTACCAAATGAAAGCTTATCGCATTCCAATACGTACTGTTTTAATGTTTCTGCTATACTAGAAAGCGAATTCTCAAGGCTGTACTTTCTGTGGTTTAATCTCTCCCTTTCTAGACTTCTGTAATTAAAATCTTGGCCGTCTACAATAGCATGCATGTAAGCAAGACCCTCTTTCCTGCTTTCAAGAAGAAGTTTAAGAAGTTCCGATGCCTCCTCCCTTACTTCAATTTTATCATCAAAGCTTTCCATCTCTCAATATTCAAGATTAAACCTAATATAAAAACATTAAATTTTAGAAAAGGCAGGGCCCAGGGGGATTTGAACCCCCGTCAGATGGTTACTCCCAACTGAGGCATTCGAAGCCATCAGTCCTATCCGGACTAGACTATGGGCCCACGATATCTTAAGAATTACAGGATATTTATCTTTTGATGGAGTATAAGATAATATTGCAGCTTTGACAGTTACACCTAAAAACTAAGCAGTACCATCAATAAAACAAGTAGAACTAATGTAAATATCATAATCACCCTATGCTTATTGTAAAGATATTTTGATGAAGATAAATAAACCAAACCAACTAAAATAATCAAATAAACTATTCCTAATGCGAACTGCATTTCTAACCCCAACGAAAGAAACAATTCTAGGTATGTTACAACAAGTATGGACACTGTGAAAACTATAAATAGGCTATATATCTGTATTGTTTTCATAGCGGTACAATGAATTAACTACTATTTATAATTATAGATTTATATCTCTATTATTTTACCCTTTGGCCCTGCATTTATTATGTTCGTTTTACCTAGTTTGTCCTCCAATCCAAAAGTCTCATGTATATGTCCGCATATGCAGGCATCTGGCTTTGTTTTTTCTATCATGCTTCTTACAGCCGTGCTCCCCACCTTCATGTTATTGCCTATATTATCAAGCTTAGTGTTATAAGGCGGAACATGTACTACCATTATCTTCTTCTTTGAGTTTTTTATATAATTATAAGATGACTGTATCTTTTTGTAAAGCTCGTCTTCTGAAAGCTCATTTGGGCCTATGTTTGCCAATCCGCACCCAAAAAAACCCACATCTCCAATTTTAAAGGAGTAGTTATGTAAATCGTATATTGTATCGGGATAACGTTTCTTAAGCAGAAAAATATCAGCTTCGCTGTCATGATTGCCTGGAATCAATGCAACCTTTTTGTCTGCATCCTTAAACGGCTTAAGCAAACCTTCGAGTCCATTTCCAAATATTGAAAGGTCACCGGCAAGGATTATTAAATCCGCTTTTTCCTTCTTTGCCTTCTTTGCGAGAGCCTCTGCAGCCTGTAAATCTCCATGTATATCTGACGCAGCAAGTATTTTCATAATTTATTCATAACAAATGTTAAACAAATACCTTTCTGTCAAGCAATGTATTTTCATTTTTATGCAGATATGAGTAAACCTTCTGTGCAGTTCCTCTGCCCAACAGTGAACTTAAGCGTTCTATTCCAACTTCCTTTAATGCTTTTAATGATGTTATGTCTGCTGAATAAAGTTTTCTTGCCCTCACCCTTCCTACCTCTGGAACTGACACTAATGGTATCAGCTCTTCCTTTATCCCATTTTTGATCCTTATACCCATCTCATTTATCTCTCTTCTTCTTAGCTGCATTACCTTACTGATTTCACTTAATGAATAAACAAGCCATTTTGTGTTCTCAAGTATGTTGTAGAATTCTCCGGGTAAAAGCCCATACTCCTCTTCCATGTATTTTTCAGTCTTTTCGGAAATCCAGTCCTGCATAACATGTGCCATTTTTATTGCCGATATAAACCTGTCATAATCTATGATATTTTCATCTGCCGAAAGATCAAGCTCATAACTTTCTTCCTCATATTTCTGAAAGTCCTTTTGATTTACCCGTATATTCCTGAATTCCTCACTGCAGAATATTACGTGCAGTAAATCCAACTCTTCGACATTTTTCTTCTTCTTTATTCTATCAATAAATTTTATGAACAATGAGCCTGTCAATGGATCTATATAAAGTGAGTTTATAAGCTTGCCCATTCGGGTAACTTCAACCTTTCCATTACCTTCTTTTATGAAGTCATTTTCTCCTAAAAATGAAATTGCATCATCTATCTTATCGTATACATCTATTCCGCTGAAATGCATAAATGTTTCATCAAAGAAATTAGAAATGCTGCCTTCTTTATCGTATATTCCTAGACAGAAAAGATTTAAAGTGTACTTCCTTATCGCTATTTCGCTGTTAAATTTAGAAGTTATAGGTTCTAGCTCCCCGCTAAAATACTTTCCTTCTATTATATCTAAATCACTATCGTTTCTGGCAACTACTATTGCATTCCCTTCCTTATCATATTTTGGTCTTCCTGCTCTTCCCATCATCTGCTCAACTTCTATTGCAGGAAGAAGTTCCATTCCGTAATCCCCATACCTCCTTATTGAGTTTATTACTACTGTATTTGCAGGCAGGTTTACCCCCATCGCCAGTGTTGGTGTAGCTACTATAAATTTTATAAGTCCTTTTTTGAAATTATCTTCGATAAGCTTCCTCTGTTTGTTTACTAAACCTGCATGATGGAATGCGACTCCGCTCTTTACAATATCACTAAGCATTTCGCACTGCGCTGTAGGCCTTTCAAGCACATTCAATACTTCTTTTGAAACGGAAAGAAGACTTTTTCTGTCATCATCTGAAAGCTTGTTTCCTATTAATGATGCAATAGTCTTCGCATTTGCGACAACTGTTCTTTTGTTCTGAGAAAAAACTAGAGCCTGTTTGTTATTCTTAAAAAGCCAAGAAGTTATATTTGAGAGGGGGTCTTCATAGCCATTGTTTATTTTTTCCACGTCCCCGTTTATAAGCTCGCCTTCAAAGTACTTTCTCTTCGAGAGCTTGACAGGTCTGAAATCGCTTTTAACAAGCTCGGCCTTCAGCCATTCTGCCATTTCATCTGCATTTCCTATCGTAGCGCTTAACCCTATTATCTGTGCATTTGGAAATAGTAGCTTGTTTAAGGTTACAAGAAATTCTAGAGTCGGACCTCTTCCAATATCAGATAATAAATGCGCTTCATCATAGACTATACAGCCTATATTACCTATTTTATGCAGTGAGTTCCTTATTATACTGTCAAACTTCTCAGTCGATGCAAAGATTACATCGTATTTCTCTATGTTGTAGTCCTTTTCATTGTAATCTCCTATTGATAATATGGCTTTTATATCGCTGTTCTCCTTTACGAAATCTTCATACTTTTCCGAGATCAATGCTCTCAATGGTGCAAGATAAATCGATTTTTTGCCGGAAAAAAAGGAATTTAGTATTGCCATCTCTGCTATCAGTGTTTTACCAGAGGCAGTTGGTGCTGACACTATCATGTTCTTTCCGGTAAAAAGCCCATTTTTTACCGCATCAGACTGAGGTGGCATAAGATATTCTATTTTTTCCTTCAGTCTTTCATATATTTTATCTGGAATGTAACTCTTGAGCTCACTTAATTTTTCCACTAATTTAATTGTATTTAAAGAATAAAAAACATATCATTTTATACAATAATAAACAAAACTGTAGAGATACTATATGAAAGTTCTTTTCTTAGGATGGGAGTTTCCTCCGCACTCTGTAGGGGGTTTAGGCACTCATTCGTATAATATTGTAAAAGCACTTTCCGAGGAGGGGGTAATAGTAAATGTAATACTTCCATTCAAGGAACACGCTGAAATAAAAGGTGTAAATTTCCTTACGTTTAAGAGTGAGCTTTTTGAAAGTATGTACAACATAAGCGCTAAAAAAGGAATAACTGGAGATAATGAAAAAAACCTTTACAGGGATGTTTTTAATGAAGTTGAAGAGTACAAAAATAAAGCTGTAGAACTTTCCTCCAAAGTAGAGTTTGATGTTATACATGCAAATGACTGGGTAACCGGCAAAGCTGCAATAGAAATAAAAAAAAGAACAGGAAAAAAACTAGTGGCAACAATACACAGCACTGAATATGATAGAACTGCAGGCAAACCCTGGGAAAGAATAGAAAAGGAAGAGAAAGAACTAATAGACAATGCAGACACCATTGTAACTGTAAGCAGAAGGCTTAAAGAAGAGCTTATTTCTTTATACAATGCTAACGGAAAAAAGATAAGTGTTATATATAATGCCATAAACAGAGAAAAATTCAAGGGCATGAAAAGAAACAGTAACAAAGAAGTTGTACTTTACGTTGGTAGACTGTCTGTACAAAAAGGAATAGATAACCTAATAAAAGCATTTAAGATAGTATCTGGAAAAAACGACAATGCTTTGCTTTATGTAATAGGAGAAGGACCGGAGCTTTCAAATCTTATAAACCTGTCGATAAACCTTGATCTTTCTGACAAGGTGATATTTCTAGGAAGAGTTCCGGATGGAGAAATGGAAATGCTTTATTCGATTGCAAATGTATTTGTAATGCCTTCTGTATCCGAACCGTTCGGGATAGTAGCACTGGAAGCGATAGCTTCTAACGTTCCGACTATAGTATCCTCTCAATCTGGAGTTTCCGAGGTTATAAGAAACACCCTTACAGTAGATTTTTGGGACACGGAGCAAATGGCGGATTTAATAATTGGATTGCTGGATCACAGTGAAGCAAACAAAGAAATTACAAAAAACGCATACAAAGAACTAGATGACATTACCTGGGAAAAGTCGGCAGAGAAATTTATAGAGATATACAATAAGTGAAGCATCTAAACAAACTTTATTAATACTTATTTCTTAGAATAATAATGAATATAGATTTAACGTTTGAATATATAGTCCTTTCAATAGCATTAGGGGCAGTGTTTGGACTTGAAAATGAATATAGAATGCAGAAAGGCGTAAAGATATTCATGGGGTTCAGAACTTCAATATTTATAGCCCTATTGGGTAATATCTTTGCCATTTTCTATGAGATTTTTAAGTATCTCCCTATACTAATAACCGGATTTGCAGTTATGATTGCTTTTTCAAGCGCGATATACTTTGAAAAGAATGCAAAGACTAGAAATCCTGGGGCGACTACCTATATTAGCTCAATGATACTTTTTTTATCAGGAATGCTTGTAGGAGTAGGCTACTATGAATATGCAATAGTTATCGTCATACTTATAACTGCGATAAGCTTCTACAAAAGGGAATTTCTTTATTTTATAACATCAATAAAGAAAAGCGAAATGATTGCAGCGATAAACCTGCTAATAATCTCCTTTGTTATACTCCCTTTGCTCCCCAATACATATATGGGGCCTTATGGCTTTTTTAACCCATTCCAGTTCTGGCTGCTCGTAGTATTAGTAGGGACAGTCTTTTTCATGCAGTATGCCCTCCTTAGAGTATTAAAATCCGGCTTACTTATTTCAACTGTAATAGGAAGTTTAATAACTGGCACAACTATAACCTTTGCTCTTGTAAACCTAGGAAACAAGTTCAAAAAACTTGGAAAAGCAGTTGTTTACAATGTTGTAGTTGTGGCAAACATACCTATGGTTCTTATACAGGCTCTTCTCATAATATATATAGTGACTCTATCCTCAAAAATTATTTATTATATGATACCAGTAACTGCAGTTTCAATGATAAGCCTTTTAATGATATATTTAATGGGCAAAGATGAGATAAACAAGAAAGCCGAGAAGCCAAACAATCCATTCCCGCTTGTAAAAACACTGGAATTTGCCGCCATCTTCTTTGTAGTTATTTCAGTTTCTAGGATAGTTGCAATTGTAGCACCAAATCTACTTATAGTTGACATGTTTCTATCCGCACTTGCAAACATAGTGGGCGCCGCATTTGCATTGGGTACGCTTTTCTTAAGCCACCAAATAAGCGCAAGCTACACTGCAATGCTTTTAGGAATATCAGTATTTGCCGCAATAATAGAGAAAGGATTTATAGGATTGATATCAAAGGACAAAAGTACAAGAAAAGGAATATTCGGCTATTCCATGATAGTAGGTCTTGCGCTTTTGATAACACTATTTGTACAATACCATGGAATTTAAATTTGACAGGGAAAGACTAGAAAAGCTCGAAAATCTTAAAAAAAAGGGTATAGAACCTTACGGTAGCAGGTTTTATGCAGAGCTACATTCGATTGATATAAAGGAAAATTTTGAGAGACTTGAAGGAAAGGAAACCAATGTAGCAGGCAGAATAATTGCAAAGAGAGACCATGGAAAGATAAAGTTCATAGACATACAGGATGAAGAAGGCAGTATACAAATATACTTCTCAGAAAAACACGTTGATGAAGAATCAATAAAAACGGTAGAGGAACTTGACACTGGAGATGTAATAGGAATAAACGGCTTAATCATAAAAACAAAAACAAATGAAGTATCAGTTGATGCAAAGAAAATAACAATGCTTAGCAAATCACTGTTGCCAATGCCATCCAGATGGTACGGACTTGAAGATACCGAAAAAAGGTACAGAAAAAGATACCTGGATTTTATAATAAATAGGGAATCGCTGGAAAAGATAAAAAAAGGCAGTGTTATGCTTTCTAAGATAAGAGAGATAATGGAGAAAAAGAGATACACTGAGGTTATAGTACCAATATTACAGCCTATACCCGGGGGTGCAAATGCAAAACCCTTTATAACACATTACAATTCACTGGACAGAGATTTTTACTTGAAAATAGCATCAGAACTTTACCTTAAACGTCTTCTTGTGGGGGGATTCGAAAGAGTATTTGATATAAGCAAGAACTTCAGAAATGAAGGCATTGATACTAGGCATAACCCTGAATTCATAATGATGGAAGCCTATCAAGCATACGGTGATTTAAGCACAATGCTTGAGCTTACTGAAGAGATAGTAAAGGAATCGATTTATGCAGCTAACAAAACTTATAAGGTTAAATTTGGGAAAAAAATAATAGACCTATCAAAATTCCAGATAAAAACGATGGAGGAAATGGTAAAAGAAAGCACTGGAATAACTAATGAAGAAGAAATCATAAAAAGAGGAAAGCAACTTGACAGTAAAGTAAATTCATACGGAGAAGCTATAAATGCTATATTTGAGGCAAAAATATCTGACAATATAACGGATCCGATATTTGTTACAAGATTTCCAATAGAGATATCTCCTCTGGCAAAGAAAACTTCTGATGATCCGAGGTTTGTATACAGATTTGAGCTGTACATAGCAGGCATGGAGATAGCAAATGCATTTTCAGAATTAAATGATCCAATAGACCAGATAATCAGGTTTGAGGAAGAATCTAAAAGAAAGAACAGGGGGATAGATGAAACGCAGGAATTTGATATGGATTTCGTAGAAGCCATGAGTTATGGGATGCCTCCTGCGGGCGGCGTTGGCATAGGAATTGATAGACTGCAGATGATAGGCACTGATTCAAAAACTATAAAGGAAGTTATACCCTTTCCGCAGCTTAGAACGCTTGAAGACTAATAAATAAAAATTAAAAAAAATTTTAATGTTTTGCTATTTAACTAAAAATAGGAATTACTGTGTTCCTTTTCTCTTGTTATAGCAGTCTCTGCAGTAAACTGGTCTGCCCTCTTGTGGCTGGAAAGGAACTTCCGTCTCTTTCCCACAAT
>JAMCSQ010000003.1 GCA_023378805.1 Candidatus Parvarchaeota archaeon
GAGGAAAAGTAATAATTGAGCCAAATATAACTCTATTACCGGGAAAATCACAGGTTTTAGTATTATCAAAGGTGTTTACAGCAGCAAATCAGGGTTCTCACATTTCAACAGCAGTTACAATAACCTACAAGGAAATAAGCCAGCAACTGCCAGGTCCATACATATCAACAGGCAGTATAACAGGCTCTACACCGACAGTAATATACCCTGCAAATTACACCTTTGCAGCAGTTTCAAAGCTTACAATCACAAATAAACAGTCATCAGCAACACCAAGTCCATTCCAGCAGATGGTAAACATAACATCGGCAGACAACGGCTGGCAGCTTATCTCTAACGGCAATTTCGGCCAAAACGTAGAGTTTTTCTATTCAAATGGAACAATTATACCTTCATGGTTGGAAAGCTATACAGGCAGCAATGCAATCTGGTGGCTTAAGTTAGGCAGCATACCTGCAGGTTCTTCAATAATAGTCTATATGGGAATAGCTTCAACCTCTGCTAATTTATTCAACACAGTAAACGACGGTGAAGCTCCTCAGCTATCATCGGCATATGCGGAATACGACGATGGTGCAAAAGTATTTAATTATTATGTAAATTTTAATGGAACCTTTCTTCCTCCAAATTGGGGTTATTCTTTAAGTAGTGGTGGTAGTTGTACACAGAATAATAGTATAACTTGCACAGCAACTTTTGTTACGAGTAACTTTAATTGCGCTTTTGTACATTACTCTTATAATTTAAGTAATCTAGGAACTACAGAAGCTTTTGATTGGGGTTCTGCGCCATTTACCCAAAATGTTTATGTAAACAACATTCAAGAGGGTGGTGGTCCATATTGTACTCTAGGCCCGGGTTATTTTAATGAGTTAGGAATGTCTGGAAGTACCACGTTATTTTCGGGGGGTACTTTTAGTATAGCTGATAATGTAGGTTATCCGTCATTTTCTGGTTTTTTAAATTCAACAGATCATTTTGTTTATCAATTTAACTATAATACTATAAACATAACACCCAATGTCGTTTCTAGCAGCTATTTTGGTAGGAACTATTTTGCATTGGGAGACATAAATGATAGCTCGACACCTAAATTTTACTGGTTTGATATAAGAAATCTCCCTCCTAATGATGTGATGCCTTCAGTGACTTTCGGCGGTGTAGCTTAAATAATCTATTATTTATTATTTGTAAAAATTACAATTACCGAAAATTTAGAATTTATTGTCGCTAGAAACTTATTTTTCTTAATTTTAATATTATGTATTATGTACTATCAGATTTTACATAACCTAAAATATCTTAATCCGCGGTATAATCCTTCTGTATAAAACTAATCTTTAAATTTAACAATTACTTTTAATTGAGGTGGAAACAAAGTGGCAGAATACAATAACTGAATTTGATTTAAATGGCAAAGCAATAAAATATTATTCCTTACCAAAATTAGAAGAATTAGGTTACAACATTTCTAGATTACCTTTTTCTATTAGAGTTGTCTTAGAGTCTCTTCTTAGGAATTTAGACGGTAAAAGTGTTAAAGATAAAGATGTAGAAAACATTGCAAGTTGGGATCCTTCAAATCCAAATGATAATGATGTTCCTTTTAAGGTTTCTAGGGTATTAATGCAGGATTTCACAGGGGTTCCTGCTGTAGTCGACATAGCGGCTATCCGAGATTATGTATCAAAAAAAGGAAAGGATCCGGCTTTAGTAGAGCCACTAATGAAAGTAGATCTTATAATTGACCACTCTGTACAGATAGATTCTTTTGGTACAGAAGACTCATTTAAGATAAACCAGGAAAAGGAAGTAGAAAGAAATAAAGAGAGATACAAACTTTTGAAATGGGCTAGTCAGGCCTTTAAATCCTTTAATGTCTTTCCTCCATCTGCAGGCATATGCCATCAAGTTAATTTGGAATATCTTGGTGAGGTCGTGCATCTAGATAGCAAATCAAATATTGCATATCCAGATACATTAGTCGGAACGGATTCGCATACAACAATGATTGATGGATTAGGCATAGTCGGCTTTGGAGTAGGAGGTATAGAAGCAGAAGCAGCTCTACTTAATCAACCTGTTTCCTTTACAACGCCAAAGGTTTTAGGGGTTCATTTAACCGGAAAATTGACTGAAGGGGTTACAGCAATGGATTTAGCGCTTACACTTACAAGGAAATTCAGGGAAAAAGGAGTAGTTGGTTGGTTTATAGAATTTTATGGAGAAGGTTTAAATTCGCTTTCTTTACCAGACAGAGCAACAATCTCCAACATGTGCCCAGAATATGGTGCAACTATCTCCTTCTTTCCAGTTGATGAGGAAACTCTTAATTATCTCAAGGCTACAGGCAGATCAGATAATCAAATAGAGCTTATCAAAAAATATTATGAAAATCAAAAAATGTTCAAGCTTGATTATTCAAATATCAAGTTTTCCGATGTTTTAGAATTGGATCTTAATACAGTCGAAACATCCGTTTCTGGGCCAAGCAATCCGAAACAGGCCGTGTCCCTTTCAGAAGTTCCTTCAACATTCTTAAACGCCTTCATAAAAGATGGTACACCAAAAGGCATAGGTAAAGATGAGATACGCCTTGGAACAGAAAGTAATATCGTAGAGCCGGAAAAAATAGATTTTAATAAGGACAAAAAAGAAATTAAAAAAGTAAAGATAAAATTCAGTGATGGGGGAGAAGAGGAGTTTTCAGATGGGGATATAGTAATATCTGCAATAACTAGCTGTACTAACACGAGTAATCCAGTTGCTATGGTATCCGCGGGTTTGCTTGCAAGGAATGCATTGCAAAAAGGTTTAAAGGTAAACCATAAAGTTAAAACGAGTCTAGCTCCAGGTTCAAGGGTTGTCACCGAATATTTAGAAAAAGCAGGTTTAGACAAGTATCTTGATCAATTAGGGTATTCTTTGGTGGGTTATGGATGTACTACTTGTATAGGAAATAGCGGTCCTTTAATACAAGAAGTTTCAAATGCAATAAAAGAAAATGGGATAATGACGGCTAGTGTACTTTCAGGTAATAGAAATTATGAAGCAAGGATACACAATGAAGTTAAGGGCAATTATCTTATGTCTCCTCCTCTTGTTGTTGCCTTTGGAATAGCAGGTTCTATATTAAAGGATTTGAGCAAGGAGTCTTTAGGTAAAGGTAATGGTGGAAAGGAAGTTTACCTAAAAGACATATGGCCTTCTAATGATGAAGTTAAAAAAATTGTAAGTTCAGTTCTTTCTCCTCAAGAATTCAAAGAAAAATATAAAGATAATCTTAAGGATGTAAATCCATACTGGAATGAGCTTCCATCTACAAATGGTTTATTATATAGCTGGGAAGAAGAAAGTACTTACATTCGTTTGCCGCCATTCTTTGATGATGTCAATGCCCAAAAAGAAAATGAGATCAAATCAATAGAAGGCGCATCGGTTTTGGCGGTTTTCGGTGATTCAATTTCAACGGATCATATATCCCCAGCAGGAAGCATACCTAAGAACAGCCCTGCAGGAGAATATCTGCTTAAGGAAGGCGTAAAGCTCGAAGACTTCAATACATATGGGTCTAGGCGTGGAAATCATGAGGTTATGATGAGAGGTACGTTTGCAAACACAAGAATCAAAAACCTTCTTGTTGAAGGAACTGAAGGCGGGTATACAATTTATATGCCTTCAAAGGAAAAGATGTTTATTTACGATGCTGCGATGAAATACAAGGAAAGTAAAACTCCTTTAATAGTATTTGCAGGCATAGAATACGGAAGCGGCAGTTCAAGGGATTGGGCCGCAAAAGGGCCAATGCTTTTAGGAGTAAAAGCGGTTGTAGCAAAAAGCTTTGAAAGGATACATCGTAGTAATTTGGTTGGAATGGGCGTTCTTCCATTACAGTTTAAAGATGGAGATGACGCGTTTTCTCTTAAGATAGACTTTTCAAAGCCAGTAAGCATAGAAATACCTTCTGGCTTTAAGCCAAGAGATAAATTAAAAATGGTTTATTATATGCAAGATGGGAGCAAAAAAGAAGTAGAATTAATAGCCCGAATAGATTCTGATATAGAATTGGATTATTACAGAGACAAAGGAGTACTAAATTATGTATTAAGGAGGATGTTAAAAGATGGAAAATAAAAAATGGAAAGTAGCAGTTATAAAAGGGGATGGAGTAGGTCCTGATGTAGTGAATGCGGCTATTCTGGTATTAGATGCCGTAAAAAAGAAGTTCAATCTTAATATAGAATACGTACCTGCTGAAGCGGGATTAAACTGTGTAGAAAGATATGGTACTAACCTGCCAAAGGAAACGCTTGAAATACTCAAAACTACGGACTGCGTACTTAAAGGTCCCACTACCACACCAGAAGGCGCAAATTCATTGCCAAGTGCAAACGTTGGGATAAGAAAATATTTTGATTTGTATGCGGATGTCAGACCAAATAAAACTTTACCGAATGTTCCAAGTATTAAGCCTAATGTTGACATGGTCATTGTAAGGGAGAATACAGAAGGAATGTATTCCGGCTTAGACTTTAGAGTAAATCAGGAAACTACTATCGGAATAAGGGTAATAACAAGAAAGGCATGCGAAAGGATAGTAAAATACGCATTTGAATTGGCAGAAACCAGGAAAAAGCACGTTACTTTGGTACATAAAGGCAATGTTCTCAAGGTTTCAGACGGCATGTTCAAAGACATATTCTATGAAGAAGCAAAGAAGCACCCAGATGTAAAAGCAGATGATGCACACGTAGATGCGATAACACAATGGTTTATAAAACAACCAGAATTTTATGATGTTCTTGTCACTGAAAACCTTTTTGGAGATATAATCTCAGATGAAGCAGCTATGATAGTTGGAGGGATAGGCACCGGCGCATCAGCAAACATCGGGGATAAATATGCAATGTTTGAACCAATACACGGCTCAGTTCCAAAGTATACAGGTATGGATAAGGTTAATCCAATAGGGACAATAATGTCAGTTAAGATGATGTTTGACTGGATGAACTATAAAGAAGCAGGCAAAGCAATTGAAGATGCCGTACATAGGGTTCTTGAAGAAGGTAAAGTACTCACCTATGATCTAGGCGGAACTGCAAGATGTTCTGAAGTCGGAAAGGAAATAGCAAGCAAGGTTTAACCTAAACAATTTATTTAAATTCTTGGGCATTACTGGCTGCTATCTGAGATTTTTCTACTACTAACTATAGTTTAGTTTTTCTTAAGTGTTTTTCCGCTCTTGCATGAGAAGTCTGCTTTATTTTTCTCTTTGTGTTTTTATTAACCTTGTCGATTTTCAGTAAGGTTTCCTGGCCCAATAAGTCGAATTTTATAAAGCTTTTCCTCATGCTTAAAAATCCTATAAGTAAAAATATAGATATCGCTAGGGGTAAGAGAATAAATATAACACCGGAAATTAAATTTAAACTGGTTATATTTAAATATCTAAGATATAAAATAAATATA
>JAMCSQ010000004.1 GCA_023378805.1 Candidatus Parvarchaeota archaeon
TTCTTGCGACGTTTATAGTATTGAATATAGTTGAAAGTGAATCTACCATGATTATGCCTCCTTTCCGTATTTTTTGAATCCGAGATCCGGAGCGACCTCTCTAAAGCACTGTCTGCAGTAGTTAAGGCCATGTATCTTTATATGCCCCTCTGCTCTATTGCATCTTATGCATAAATGCGCTCTTCTGTCATGCGGCTGCATCTTATGCTTGTTGAATTTTATAAACCTGGCTCTCTTTGCAGGGTTAGCTGAATGAACCTTCAATATTTTTTCGAACTGAGTTTCCATGATTCTTTAAATAACCTTTACATTGTATTTATTCTTTATGAATTCTATTGCCTCATCTTTTTTAATGAGATGTGACTTTCCTATGTTAGATTTGTTCCTCTTTCTAGTTATACTGAATCCTCTTCTGGATAGAGTAACATTAACTGAAAGTCCTACTATTCCTATTGTGTAATCATACTTGGCCCCTGGTATATGTATATACTCTTTTATTCCAAAAGATAGATTGCCCTTTCCATCAAAATTAGATTCCTTTACAGCATTCTCAACTGCAGCAAACATTCTTTTTAATACTTCTTCTGCATTCTGCTTTCTCAAAGTTGTTTTTACTCCTATTTCAAGACCAGGCCTTAATCCCCATTCTGGTATTCTTTTTTTAGTCTCGGTCTTTACTACCTTTGAACCTGAAATCTGCTCTAACAGACTCTTTATCTTTTCAAGCCTTTCTCCGGGTTCTCCTACTCCTATATTTAATGTAACCTTCTCAACAAAAATTTCCCTCATTTTATTTTCCATGTTATAAAGCCATGCAAGATTTTATGGACGAAACGAATTCGCCATCTTTTCCCGAAACCAAAACAGAGTAGCCATTTATCTCCTTTATCTTTCCTTTTCTTCCCGCGTTTTTACCATTGAAAACTATTACCTCTTTTCCCTGTTCAAAAGGTATTTTTTCCTTTATCTTGCCGCTGGAAAGGTCTAATATTATAGAATCATTTATCTGCATATCTCCTTTTTCAGCTACGATGTTCCTTGCATCACTTGTAAAAAGTATGTCTTTTGAACCCCTTCCCTTGTGTTTTGACATTATCTTTACTTTTTTGCTGTCTATCTTTTCATCTTGTTTTACTGCAGTTATCTT
Organism: Candidatus Parvarchaeota archaeon; assembly: GCA_023378805.1. GTDB lineage: Archaea > Nanobdellota > Nanobdellia > Parvarchaeales > Parvarchaeaceae > Parvarchaeum. The sequence continues at coordinate 1,148 of JAMCSQ010000004.1, forward strand.
TCCTTTTTCGTTTAGCCATACCAAAAAATAATCCTCTTTGACGTTTACAACATCAGAGAAACCGACAACGTATTTTTCTTCCTTTATTTTTTTACCGTCTACTGAAACTAAACCAGCTTTTATAAGGTATCTGGCTTCCCTTGCATTTCCCGCTATGTTTAAAACATCTCTTAAAAAGCCCAGTATGGACACGCCATACTTATCACTGTGTTTTCCAGGAAGTGGCTTTATATAATACTTGTATTTCTTCCTAGGTATAACTAAAGAATTGGTAACTGCGCTTCTCTTAAAATGTTTCGATTCACCGTGCCTTGCCATAAGATTCTATCTTTTCTAACCTCCTTGCATCGGACAGATTAAGATCTGTTATTGTTAAAGCCGATGGCCTGATTTTAAAAGGAACCTTGTTTCCTTTTTTAGTTACGTTCTTAGCTGAATCAATACTTACTTTTAACTGTTTCGTATAGACTTTATCTATCTTTCCTTGGTTTCCCTTAAACTTTCCTCTTGTGATTAGCACCGTATCCCCTTTTTTCAACACGATATTTCTTGTCTTGTATTTTGCTCTTAGCTCCTTTGATAGGTGGGCGGAAAGCATCTTTCTTTTTATGTGCAGAGGAGCATTTGTTCTGTATTTCCTCTGTTTCTTAGGAGAAGTACTCGAAACCCAATGCCTGCTAAAATTATTTTTCATACAATCTTTGACGCAATCTTAGTTATGTTGGGAAAACGTATAGAAATCTCCCTGGCTATAGGCCCCCTTATAATAGTACCCTGAGGCTCATATTTGTCTATGTCTTTAACTATTGCACATGCATTATCCTCAAACGAAACCCTTGTACCATCATGTCTTCTGTACTCTTTTCTTTGTCTTACAACTACTGCTGGAAACTTCTTATGAACTGTATCAGGTGAGCCCTTTTTTACAACAACAAATATAGTATCCCCTATCCCGCATTTTGGCTGTCTGTCCTTTACACCATGATAATTCCTTATGTTTACAACCTTTACTATCTTTGCTCCCGAATTATCAGCTACCATTATCCAACTTCCTACGTTTATGGATTTAGAAATTTTTGCCCTTATTGCCTTTAAACCAGCTCCCTTCCTTCCTGTTCCCATATTACTCTAATTTCCTCACAACTACAAATCTTTTCCACCTGCTTATTGGTCTTGTTTCGTATATCACTACTTTATCGTTTAATTTCGCTAATATGCACTCTGGATTATGTGCAAGCACTCTGCTCCTTATCTTTACGTATCTGTCGTATTTCCCAAGTCTTCTAAAAACTGTCCAGCTGACTGCAACGGTTTTATCTGCTTTAGCAGAAGTAACTATCCCTTCAAACCGTCTACCATGAACCCTTAGCTGCCCATGATAAGGACAATGAATATCATTGCAACTGTTCTCCGGTTTCTTCAAATCTTCATAAAGCATATTCCCATGGCCTCATATTAACATCATTTCCATTCACTTTTATTTCTTTTTTATTCATATGTACTATAAATCTGTTTCCATCCTTTATAACTCTTTTTATGCCACTTTCTGTTTCAAGCAGCAAAGTGCTTTTCGTCTCATCTATTACCTTTCCTTCCAAATTCTTTCCCATTACTTTCAATTTAAATCCTATCAACATTAGCTATCTTAGAATATTTAAATTTAAAAATGTTTTCAGACAGCAAAACAAATCAGATTAAACCAAGCTGCGTGGCAATATCCATGGCTTGGAATTCCGGCTTTAGCTTTACTATAGCTACCTTTCTGGAATCCATTCTGTTTATTATGTTTATACTCTCAACCTTTGCCTTAAGTAAAGATTCCACCTCTTTCTTTATTAATATCTTGTTTGAATCCTTTGATACTATAAATGAAAGCTTGTTCTCCATCTGCATTAACCTTGTTGACTTTTCGCCGCTCAAGACACTTACTACGTATTTTAGATTTTCTTCCATGTTTATCTTAGATTTTCAACCGCTCCCTTTGTCCATATAATCAGTCTTCCTGGCTTGCCTGCCTGCGAAACATCAGTCATTGATAAAGCTGAAGGATTTGTAACCTTTATATTAAGGTTTGAAAATGCGCTTGAAGTTTTTTCATTTTCTTTCACAACTAGTACTATACCTAACTTTTTTCTATATTTTCTTCCTCTTAGTTTTCCCTTTCCGCTTCTTATAGTTTTTTTCATTATTCTATCAAGTTCTGCGCTTAGACCTATGGAAGAAAGCATGTTTTTAGCTTCTTTCGTCTTCTTTACTGCTATTGCAGAATCATCTACGACTATCGGTAGTTCCTTTATTCCATCAATAGAATGAAAGATTGAAACCTGTTTTATATCGGCAGATGCTGCTATTCCCATTTTAATTGCAAGTTTTCTTTCCTTCTTGTTTATTTCTTTTACAAGTTTTTTCTCAGCTTGAGGAGGATGTGCTTCTCTTCCACCTACGGTATTCGGAGCAACAGCACCCATATAACTAAAATTCGTACCGACTCTGGATAGAGTTTTCCTTGGAGTTCTGTCTAATCCCCGCCCATAGCTTGTCTTAAAGGACCTTCTTCTTTTTGTAAGCTCTGCTACTTTCCTTTTACCAGCCATCGGATCTGTATATTTGAGCTGGAACTTTTCGGACTGCTCCGCGAGGAATGCCTTTTTAAATGTAGCATAGTTGAACTTTGTGCTGAATACCTCTGGCAATTGAATCTCTCCATTCTCCTTACCGCCGGACGAAAATACTTTTACCATATCATTTCAATAATGTTATTTTTACTGGTTCGGCCTTTCTTGTAGGCCTTATCGCCTTTCTCATTATAATTAACCTGCTTGCGCTTCCGGGAACGGAACCCTTTAAGACTAAGGCGCTTCCCTTTAAATTACCATAGTTTTTATATCCACTAGGGATATTTACCTCCTGAGGATCTTTTACAACCTTAAAGACAAACTTATTATATTCAACTCTTGAATTAAAACCAAGTCTACCGTGTTGTGGAACTGTATACTGGACCTTTGCCATCGTTTCTGCACCCAAGTTACCAGCTTTTCTTCTGGATTTACTGGCATGCACAGGATATATCTTTACACCATAACGTTTTACGGAGCCCTGAAAGCCCTTGCCTTTTGTTATTGCGCCTACGTCAACAAAATTACCGTCCTTTATGACTGAAGAAACTTCTATTGACTTGCTCAAAACGTTCTTTGCCGTCTCTAATTTATCATCAAAGTTACCGCCCACTGCCAATTCGAATATCTCTGGTTTTTTCTTCAGCCCTATTGACCAAGGCTGTGTAGCCACCAGTAAACGCAGATCATTCGCTTTTCCTTTAAAATCATCTATGTTTTTATTGTTTTCCTTGAATTTCACCTTTCTCTGAACGTACTTATTTATACTTGTTCCCCAGCTTTCTCCAACGGTTATTCCATTATTGTAGAATCTTAACGCACATACCAGTAGAGGAGGACATTCGAGTATAGTTGCATTTGTCATTACTTCCATCTTAAATGTAGGAGAGTTTTTATCGGAATCAATGTAAACTAGCTGTATCATTCCAGCTTTATAACCTGCAAACCCGCCTATTTCACCCTTTTCCAGATCCTTGAAATTGTTAACCGTATTGTAAGGCCGTTTGCTTTTCTTTATAGGGTAATACTGCAAACTTCCTCTTCTAGGAGTACTCTTCTTAGTTATCTGATGTCCCATAATTTAATTACAATTGTTTTATTTACTGATATAGATTTTTTACGTTTAAATAGATTAACATTTGATATTATATTTCATTTAATCTATAAATTCTTACAATTTTGCCGCTGTATAAGTTTTTAGTTAAAAACTAACTATTTAAAAGCTTATTATCCGTATATTCTCTGTTGAGTTTTCACTTAACGACAGGCCTGAAATTACTATGGCCTTTTTTATGCCGTGCTCTTTTGCTATCTGAATAAGGCTATTCTCAGATTTTTCCAGGCTTTTTACAAATATACCTTTAACATTTTTGCTGAAAAATAACTTAGAAAAGGCCATTTTACTGTTTGTAACAGCAGAGATATCCAATTGAAGATGGTGCCTTGAAAGCTTGAATGCGCTTCTGCCTGAAGGAGTAAAAGTTATTATCTTGTTTATTTTAGTGTTTATAACTAGATCTATGACTGAATTTAATATTGCATCATGTATATCCTCCATTTTGTATCTTTTTACAATACCGGAATAATGATATTTTTCTATTATCCTTTTTAACATCGACAGGGCCTTTAGAGGATAAATTCCTATTGCTGTTTCTTCTGAAAGCATAACGGCATCTGTTCCCTCGTCTATAGCAGTGAAAACATCATCTGCTTCTGCCCTGGTCGGCATTACGTTATTTGTCATAGATTCGAGCATTTGTGTAGCTGTTATAACCGGCTTGCTGTTTTCATTGCATAATGATAAAAGCTTCTTTTGAACCTCCGGCAAATCTGCAATATCTATGTTTAAACCAAGATCTCCTCTTGCAATCATAATAACATCAGCGGCCTTTACTATCTCATTGAAATGTTTTACTGCTTCTATTCTTTCTATCTTTGCTATCAAAACACTTTTTTCTCCTGCTATCTTTCTAGCATTCTCTATGTCTTTTGCACTGGATATAAAAGACAAAGCAAATGTATTTATCCCCAAACTTAAACCAAACTTTATTCCTTCTTCGTCTTTCTTTGTTGGATATTTCCCAGGATAAGAGATTCCCTTGAAGTTTATACTCTGCTCATTAAGCAAAACGCCGTTATTCAATGCCTTTGCGACCAAAAGGCCCATTTCATTTCTCACTGGTTTGAATTCTATCTTTCCATCAGACAAAAGAAGTTTGCTTTTTAAATTTATCCTTTTTACTATCTCATCCGAAACCTGTATTTGACCATTCTTGCCAAAGGTATATTCCGTTCCTTCCTTTATTTCTATCCTATCTCCATGAACCTTTCCGGTTCTAAGTTTAGGCCCTGGTAAATCAAAAAACATTAGAACGCTTCTTTTTGTTTCTTCTTCTGCTTTCCTTACGTTCGCAACTACTTTTTTAAAATAGTTCTTATCTCCATGTGAAAGATTAAATCTGAATACATCTACTCCTTTAAGAATCATCTTTTTAAGCATCTCGTAACTGTCACATGCTGGACCAACTGTTACTACTGTTTTAATTCTGCTTACCATAGTTATCTTAAAAGCTGTAAGAATTTATACATTAAGTTACTTGTCCATTCAACGGGCCAAGAATTTTAACTGGCATAATTCCATTTGGAGGATAAGAACGCACTCTGAACCAGTAGTATTCCATGTTGGCTCCGGGTGAACATTCTCCATCTTGTATTGATGCATATAGACTGCTGCTCCAACCTTCATTTGTATTACTTGAAGAAACAAAATTATAATTCCACCCAACTCCTTCATCTCCATTTCCAATCCAGTATATACTAGCTACTCCGCTTCCGGAGCTTATATCAAATGGATTACCTATATTCCCGTATCCTCCACTTATGGTTCCGTATCCCCAGCCCCAAGTATCCGCTACTCCTGCATATCCTCCTGCAGTGTCACTGTTTCCTGTATAGATTCCGACGTCCTCAGGTCCAGCTACTCTTGTTCCAGAGCTGTACGTTTCCACAATAGAATCCGCTGCGTTTATGGGATTATTATATATTATCCCGGCCCAGGTACTTGAACAACCGTTATTTGCTACTTGTATATTAAGACCATTATTTACTGTCAATGTAGCACTCCCTACATAAGAAGTAAAATCACTTGGTAAATTGGTTCCCGCAAAATTGGAATAAGCTGTAAATACATTAGCACCGTCATCGTATTCTGCATATGTTGGTGATAGCTGCGGTGCTTCACCGTCGTTTACTGTATTAAACAGAGTTATATTTGGTAACGCAAAACCCATGAATGCAATGTAGGATTCCCTTGGTTGTATACTTCCTAATTTCAGCCAATAATTCGTTGAAGTGCTTGCAGACGAAACACCGTTAAATGTAATGTTATTTATTGATAGAATGTTATGACCATTACTCTGATTTCCATTTCCCGCCAGAAGGTACCATGCAATTAATCCAGAGCTATTTAAAGGAGAACCTGCTATGCCTTTATCATAAAGCAATGCTACTTTTGATGGTGAAAAAACCTGATTATAAAACTGGACATTTGATATATATCCATTGAAATAAAAATTGCCGTTATTTGTATCTGCCCAACCACTGCTGGTATATCCCTCTCCAATAGTCCAATACGCTGATGGGCAAGCTTGGGGTGTACCTGAATACGTAGCTACCTCTGTACCGTTTAAGTATAAAATCTGCTGCGAGGGCGTTTGCACTATTGTAATGAAAGTCCACTTTCCATTAGCTACAAAATAATTCGTATTAAATGGCTGAGAACCAACCCAATCGCCACCAGCTAAATCCCCATTTGTATTCACATATATAATAGGGCTATAACAACCTGCAGAAGATACTTGCTCTGAATCGCCATTCCAGATAACAACGCCATCACTTGTTGTCTTAAACCAAACGCTTATAGTAAACGTGCTAGCTGTACCAAAAGGATAATTCTCTGGTAAATTCGCATAGCTGTTTACGCCATTGAAATAAGCTAGATCACCTGATTCTAACCATGAAGGTATAACGCTTCCGCTCGGTGAGAAAAATTCAATATTGCTAAGGGTATTATTTTCAAAGCTATTATATCCAAAGGAGTTTATGGATACGTTATCTTGGAATATACTAGAAGTTGCAGTTGATTGAAGATTTGTTATAGATATTGGTACAAACTCCTTAACATTTTTAGGTATGTTAGCTACTGCCTCCCAATAGGTTTGATTTGCCAGATTTGATTGATTTGAAAAAACGGTTACATTGTATAAACCTGTAGACAAGGGTTTTTGATAAGACAGACTTGCGGAACCCAATGGAACTACTAGAGAACCATTTATCATCAAACCTATATGGCTGGCTTGTATGCCAAAAGCCGTTATATTTGTTATATCTCCATCAGCTATACCGTTATTTCCGTCCTTAACCCCATTTACAAAAACAGTAATCTGCGGTTCTACAGGACCAAACGTTACGGATGGCATTATTCCATTTGGCGGGTAGGCACGAATACGAACCCATTTGACTGAAATCTGATTACCCCCGCTCGAACTGCCCCCGTTGTAAATCTGTATATACTTGAATATGTCACTGGTCCCATAATCATAGGTCTGCACCGCTTGGCCATTGTAATACCAGGTAGCGTATGGGTTTTGGTAATAGACGCCTGTTACTGCGTAGGTATTTGTCGGCTCAGGTGGTGTCAGCATATGAAATACCCATGTAGGCGTTAGATAAGCCGGGCTTATAACCGTCGGCTGATTATTTATTTCTATCCATGTCAATCCTGTACCCAGGGAGAAATTCTCTATACCGACCTGACTGTATCCTGCAGTTTGGCCAGATGCCTCATTATTATACACCTCTAAGATTCCTGATAGAGGGGCTGTCAGATTATAAAATGCATTTGCATCTGGACCAGCCGGGACTATAAGCCCATTTGATACCACTGCACTTGCAGAACCAGTAGAATACCAACCCTTTGGAAGGACCGAGCCGGCAAAGTTCCAATAATTATTGAATACGTTAGCCCCGTCATCGTATTCCGCATATGTTGAACAGGAAGCTGTATCACTGGGATTTGTACATGTTAGTTGAGGGGCTTCACCGTCGTTAGTGTTGTTAAAAAGATTTGCGGACTTGGAAGCGAAGCCCATATAAACTGTTATGGAAGAAGAAGCGGGTACGCCACTCAATTTAAGCCAATAAAGAGAATTTGTAGCCGTATTCGAATTTCCAGACTCTAACCATGAATCTATTGTTGTTCCATTTGGATAGAAGAATTCTACATTCTGCAAGTTAGAAGCTTCATATTGCTGATAATCCGCTGAGTCAACAACTACTTCCTGCTGAAATGGAGAGGATGTTGAAACTGATTCACTATTTTTTATAGTCAATGAAACAAAATTTAAAATACCTTTTGGAACCAAAAGTAATTGCTGCGGTAGAAAACACGATGGACTTATTATATTAAGTGATTTAACGTATATTTCAGCTGTTGAACTGGAGGAAAATTGACCTCCACTGAGGGGAGTTATACTTCCCGAATAATAACCGGATAAGGTGCTTTCATTCTGCTCTGCTACTATTTTATTATGATTATATATTATAATAGTAAAATTTACATTACCAACTAAATTACCATTCGTATCAAGAAAAGAAACATTATAGAAAATACTTGATGGGTTATAAATATAAGAAGTTGAAATATAGGAGATTGGTAAATCCATGGCTATTTGTGCTTCTGGCTTGCCATTATTTTTTACAAGTGTTACTTTTCCAACATAAGTTCCAGAACTTACTGGAAGTTCTCCTGTTGTATACAAAGACAATGACTGGGAGGCTTCTTCTCCCCCATATGACAAAGATATAGAGGTATTACAAATTGAAGAAACCAGGTTTAAACCGGGAGAAGAAAAACTGAACTGTTGCGAAGAACCTACGCCGCTTCCGGACAATGAATTCACGGCATTCGCTATACTTGTAGCTGCCAATTGAAGGTCTTGTGATGTACCGGCAGAGTTGTACCCTATTTGATAATATATAGCATAGGATATAGCTGCACTGAGTATAAATATGGCTATACCCATTACTATAAGATATTCTAAGGAAGACTGGCTTTTTGATCCAATTTGCATAAGATTGATTATACCTTTATATTAAAGAACTTATCAACAATCTTATTTATTCTTTGACTTACCTCTTCGACCGTGCCTTTAGCATCTACTTTTTTTAGATGGAATTCCTTTGCTATTGACATATATGCTTGTCTCACCTTTGATATCTTTTCGATGTTGTCAAAAAGCTGAAGGCCATCTATTTGTTTCTCAGATCTTGATAAAGAAGCCTTTGGCTCCAAATCCAAGTATATGCCTAGGTCTGGTTTCCTGAAACTTATATTCACAGAACGAAGCCATTTGTAATTTATATTAGATGCAAAGCCATATGCTAAAGTCGAGAAGAAATACCTGTCACATACTACAATAAAACCATTCTGCATTGCAGGCTCTATTTCTGTATCTAGATGATGTGCTCTGTCAGCGCAAAAAAGGAGCTGCAGCGCTTTATTTGAAAGATTAAGTTCCTTGTTTAATGCGGCCTTTGATATTCCTCCTAAAATGCCATTTGTTGGCTCCTTAGTCAAAAGAACCTTTAATCCCTTTGACCTTAAATGCTCTGCCAGAAGAACTGACTGCGTACCTTTTCCAGCGTTGTCTATCCCTTCTATCACTACAAACTTTCCTTTCATGATTAATCAAGACCTTTTTTTATTAAATAAGATATCTCTTCTATACTTTTGTTGCCGTCTATCTCCTCCCAGGATTTAGCATAAAACCTCTCATTTTTTAATTTACTATAAAAGGTTGAAACCTTTGAAAGAAAGTTTTTATTACTCTCAAATTTGTCAACATCCATCTTCCCCTTCTGTTTTTCCTTTCTCTGCATTGAAATATCGACCGGTACATTTATGTAAAAAACTTTATCTACTAAGGGCATGTCTAAAAGCTTTACAATCTCTTTTCCATTTTCATAGGAGAAACCGCCAGCTGACTGATAAGCTATAGTAGAAAAGAAGAATCGGTCTATTATAACATAGTTTCCATTCTTTACAGCTTCTAGTATATTGCTTTTATCTTTTACCATATCAATTATGTAAAGCATAAAAAGTTCATCTACTTTCAGATTTATCTTTTTATAGAGAAATGATTTTATTCTTTCTCCATAAATAGATGGATAATCTGGGTAAGAATACATTGAAACATTCTTTTTCTCTTTTTCAAGCGTTTCTTTTAAAAGTCTGGACTGTGTAGCCTTTCCAGCACCGTCTATTCCTTCTATTACGATTATTTTTCCCTCCATTTTATGCCTCCTTCAAACCTTTTTTGTACGTTTGGACTTTATCTCCAAGAAAATCAAGTATCTGAAAGCTTTTATCACGCATATTTACTATAGGAACCTTTGCCACATCAGGATCCATACCATATTTTTTTTGGTAAGAAGTTTGATACTGCCAGCACGACGAATTTATAAGTACTGTCCCTTTGTATATTGAAGCTAGAGTTTTATGTATATGCCCAGTAGCATATATATCTGGAGTTTCTTCTATAACAAGATAATCTCTTGGTAAAGGCATTAATTGCGTTGAACCATGCGAAGGCGCTATATGCCTTGACTTAAGGTGTATCTTCATTATGTTTTCTATGTCATCTGCATCCATTTTACTGTATTTAGGAATCTTATTTGCATAGTAAGTTATACTGAAGCCATGATATGAAAGCAAATTAATCTTTGCTTTTCCTATAATTAAGTTAACTTGATATGGATTTGAAAGAAAAACGGCATTTTTTAACTTATATAAACTATCTGCAAAAGTTTTATCTAGTTTTGGTTGGGGCTCTGCAATATGTGTAGCATCATGGTTACCCTGCGACAAAATCAACTTTATGTTTTTTGGTATCCTGTCAAGAAAGCTATAAAGCTTATCATATTGACCTTTAAGATCGAGTATAGCAAGTTCTTTTTCCTGGTCTGGGTATACTCCTATACCATCTATCAAATCACCGTTTAGTACAATAAATTTTACTAACTTGGCTATGTTTGAATACTCGGGTATTTCTCCGTTTATCCATTTTATAAACCTTTCAAAAGCATCATTTACAAATAATTTCGAACCAACATGTATGTCTGATAAAAAAAGGATGAACGAGTCATCTATCTCCTGCTTTACTTTTTCTCTCATCTGTATTTCAGGAAAAATTATGTCCTTTACAAATATTGCATCATTGTATTTTCTTCCTGATATCATCACAACCTGGTCTTCGAGAATTTCCTGATTTGAATTTGTTATTATTGCTTTATAACTCCCGGTATTGTCCTCTATATCCAGTATTGTGTATTTTTTAACAGGGCTGATAGAAACCGATGAAACCATAACTATTGATTTTACGTCGGAACTCTGCGGCATGTTTTTTATGTTTGACAACGAGGATAGACCAGATCTGTCCTTATTAATCAAAATTGTCTTTAATCTGTTGAACCTGTCGTTAAAATAATTTACCCAGTTTGGAGGCTTAGACTCCGATATCTCTCCTTCATAGTTTTTAATTATCTCTATATCTGAATCTGTGCTAGCTTCCCCATTGTATAAATCATGAAAAGTGTTTATATCCAGAAAATTCACATTTTTTTCTTTAAGTGATCTAATTAGCCCATAAACATCAGAGATATTTGTATCCTTTATAGATGAATCTACAAGTATTCCATTTGAAAACAGGGTATTAAGTTGATCCTCATCCATAATATTTAACCACCAATCAATACTCTATCTCAACGGCAATAAATATATGTTTGCCTCTTTCTTTATTATAGATAATACAACGCATTAAATCCTTTCAACCAGATCAATGCCTAAAAAATAAGAAAGATTTTCTACAATTGTTTTAAATGCTGATACTAAAAGCAGCCTTTCTTTCTCCCTTTTATCCCCCAATATCCTATTTTTCTCGTAAAAGGCATTGAAAACGTCAGCTATTCTATGTAGGTATTCACATACAAGATTAGGTTTAAGATTAGAGATTGCATCGTCCAAAACATTTTCCCAAAGAAAAATCTCCTTTAGGAATTTTGCCTCATTTTGATCAAATGAAACGTTGTCATAACCATTTATATTTGCCTTGTTAAGTATGCTCAATGACCTTGAATAACTGTAATTTATGTACACTGCACTATCGCCTTTCAAAGAGATGGCATCATTTATATCAAATACCACCATTTTTGACGGAGAAAACTTTAATAGATAGTACCTGATTACATTTGATGATATCTTCCTAGCAGAATTACTCTCCATCTTCCTGCCGCTTTTCTCTGCTTCTTCTATAACTCTTCCTTTTATTTTATCAGCTAAGTCGTCAAATTCAACCGTTATACCCTTTCTACCACTCATTCTCATAAATTTTTCATCCGTATTTATCCCAAGATAAGCTGCAGTATCTTTGGAAATTGAAACAGGCTCATAACCGTAATGATTATAGGAGCCTTTTCCTGCAAATTTCTCTATTATAAATTTAACAGCATTCTGCTCTGCATTTTGAGCAGAGTCTGTCAATGTAAATGAAATGTCTATTTTTTGCATGCCAGATTCATCGCCATCCCTGCTTGAAATAAGAATATCGGTTCCATCGAAATTTGAAGAAAACTTCCTGTATTTTATCTTTTCTTTGAGTATACTGTGCTTTATCATTGCATATGCAATGTCTTTAGCTATGTACAGAGAGGTTCCATCTGATCTTGTAAGCGTTATTTCATTGCCGTCTATGTTGCTGACTATACAGCCTTTATTTTTCTCGCTTTCGGAAACCGCTGCTATCCCTTCTGCTATAAGTTTGTCCAGTGCGGCCTTTACTATTCCTTCTCCCAGTATATAACGTTCTAGATCCAGAAGATCATACTTTATCTTTTCTCCTATCAAAGTAGAAAGTTGTGCAAGCAAAACCTTGTTTACTATTGAATCCAGAAACTTCAATGTATCATTATCCCCTGCTTCTATCTTTAGAAGCACTTCCTTCCTTTTTTCAAGCAGAGATTTTTCTTTTTCGTAGTCTTCATTAACCTCCTTGTATATCTTTGAACAGTAAATGTCAAACTTCTCATCAGTTTCCTGCTTTTTGTTAAGGTACTTAAAGCCAACAATTATATCAGCTACCTGTGCGCCGGTATCCTCAATAAAATTGGAGGTTATCACGTTTGCAGAGCTGTAAATAAGTGCTTTCCTAATGAATTCCCCAATATATGAATTTCTCATGTGGCCAATATGCAATGCTTTATTCGGATTTACAGAAGTATGCTCAAGTCTTACTGTTTTAGCAGAAAATGAATTTTTAACGCTTTGTAATTCTATTTTACTCAGTATTTTTTCATCCTTTTCAAGCTCATCGAAATTTAAATCTATATTTATATAGGTGTTCAACGCTACTGCCTTCTTTATATACTTTGATTCTATTTTCTTTGCGATTTCATCCGCAAATGATATTGGATCTTTACCATTGCTCTTTGCATACTTTATACAGCTAAATGATATATCAGAGAACTGGCTGGATGTTATTTCTGCCCACTCTGGTAAATTCAATTTTTCCTTTAATTCTTGAAATTTCATATTTTATAGATGCTTTTCTCTTTATTTATAAAGTTTTAACAATTTATTACAGGTATAACTACTAAAGTGACATCCTCCCATGAATTCATTCATGGGCTTCCAGCTCCTATTAAAAGTTTTAACTTCTTCATAGCGTATAGTTCCTGCTTCTTTGGATCATGGCTCGTAGACCTTGCTTGAATATTCAGCTTAGCAAGTTCCGCCGTCAGAGAATTCTCAACAGGCTTAAATTCCCCTCTGTCCGAGGGTATTTGATTTAATCCTATTTGATTAAGACCGAAATTTCTTATGTTTATTGCTGCGTTTACATCCCTGTCTAGCTTAGTCTTACAGCTCTTGCATGTCCATTCTCTTTCTTTTAACGTCAAATCATTATTGACATGCCCGCATACACTGCATGTCTTTGACGACTTTTCAAACATTCCTATCTCTATTATGTTCTTTCCTGATTTTTCTGCCTTGTACTTAAGGAACTGGAAGAATCTGCTCCAGCTCACATTGCCTATTGCCTTTGCCAGGTTGTGGTTCTTCTTCATTCCTCTAACGTTTAATGTTTCTATCACTATGGTATCGAACCGCTTGGTTATCGCCGTTGATACCTTATGAATGAAATCATTTCTTTGACTGGCTACTTTTTCATGTGTTTTTGCCACCATTAATCTTGCCTTGTCTCTGTTTTTGCTGCCTTTTTGCTTCCTTGACAATGCTCTCTGCCTGCTCTTTAGCAGCTTCTCTGATTTCTGCAGAAACTTTGGATTACTGATCTTTATACCGTTTGACAGTACAGCAAAGTCTTTTAATCCCATGTCAATGCCTATGGTTTTGTTGGATCATTCGTTATTTGCACTTTTTGAGGTGTTTCTTTTCTGTCGTCCACTGTGATAGAGACGAAGTACTTGCCTGTAGGTGTTTTTGTTACTGTTAATTGCTTCACTTTGTCCCTTGGGAATTCCCTGTGAATTCCATCTTTATGCCTTTTCCCATCTTAGGAAGGTACAGTAAATTGTCAGTGAAGTTGAAGAACTGTGGAACTCTAAAGGACTACCTGTTTGTTTTCTTCTTGTAATTTGGGTATTTCGATATGCCTTTGAAGAATGCCTTGAATGCCTTGTCCAAATCCATCAATGCTTGCTGCAATGATTGTGAGTTGGCTTCATTAAGCCATTTGTATTCTTCCTTCTGCTTTAACTCTCTTAAGAATCTTGCTGTATCATAGTAGTTTAATCCCTTCTTTTGCTTATCGTTTTTATGCTCTTTGTAATAGCTTTCTCTCAACTCTAAGGCTTTATTCCACACTACTCTAGTGCAGCCAAAGTATTTTGAAAACAGTTCTTTTTGATCTTTGTTAGGATACAGCCTAAATTTGTATGCTGTTAACATATTGTTGTTTTACCACTTCTGTTATTTATGTTTTCCACTTTTGAGTTCGCTTTCATCCCACGATTTAAATCGTAGGTTTTCCCACTCACACTTTATAAACTTACAGTGCCATCATATAATAACAGTAATATTTGCTAAGAAAGGTTTATATAGGTATTTAATCATATATAACCTATAAATTTTAAAGGGGTTGAATAAAAAGATAAAAATGACAGAAGTTTGTCCGGTTTGTGGTCTTCCAAAAGACCTTTGTATCTGCGGTACCATTTCGCAGGAAACGCAGAAAATAAAGATTTACACTAAAAAGGTTTCTTTCAAAAAGATGGTTACTATTATAAGTGGTCTGGATCCAAAAGCTGTAAATATAAAGGACCTTACAAAAATATTAAAAACAAAGATAGCCTGCGGCGGAACATTTAAAGACGGCATGATAGAATTACAAGGGGAACACATAGATAAAGTAAAAGATATACTTATCAAACAGGGTTTTCCTGAGTCCTCTTTTTCTTAAGTTACCTTATTAAAAAGATTTTCTCCTCTTTCTACATTTGTATTAAATTCCCTAAAAACCGCATCTGCTAATAACTGTGGTTTTATTCCAAGCTTCTTTTCTATTTTCTCTGCAGTTGATGGCATAAATGGTTTTAAAAAGATTGCAGATACCCTTATTGCCTCTAATGAATTGTAAAGTACCTTTGCTAGTTCTTTACCTTGTAATTTCCACGGCTCCTTATCGTTTATATATCTATTTATTTTTCTTATTCCTTCAAATATAAGATTCAATGCAGAGTACAGATCCTTTTTATCAAAGTTTTCAATTATTTCCTTCTTTTTTATAAAATCTTCTATTTCTACCTCTCCTTCTATTTTGTCTTTGAACCTTTCCGCAATGGTCAAAACCCTAGCAACTAAATTACTTAAGTCAGCCATAAGCTCTCCGTTTATTCTTCCCTTTAATGCTGATTCTGAAAAGTCCCCATCATCCCATGTTGGCTTTTCCCTCAATAAAAAATATCTGAATGCATCCGCCGAATATTTATCAACTATTTCTATAGGGTCTACAACATTTCCAATAGACTTGCTCATTTTTCTACCTTCAACTGTCCACCAGCCATGCGCCATTATGTTTTTTGGAAGTGGTAAACCTGCAGCTAAAAGCATTGCCGGCCAGATTACTGAATGGAACCACACTATCTCCTTGCCTACTAAATGAATATCTGCCGGCCAGAATTCTTTGAATTCACTACCATCCGGCCAGTTTAAGGCACTTAAATAATTAAGTAATGCATCAAACCACACATAAACGGAATGACTTTCATCAAATGGAAACTTTATACCCCATGAAACGCTCTTTCGGGTTATATCCAAATCCTTTAATTCTCCCTTAAGTCTGCTTAATATCTCATTTGCATTTTTTCCCGGCGTTATCAAGCCATTTTCTATAAGCTTCACTATTTGTTCCTTGTATTTGCTTAATCTAAAGAAGTAAGCTTCTTCCTTTATCTTTTGAACCTCCCTACCGCAGTCAGGACATTTTCCATTCACAAGTTCGCTTTCCGTTATATATCTTTCATCTGGCAAGCAATAAAATCCCTCATATTCACCTTTGTAAATATCTCCATTATCCCATACCTTTCTTATAAATTCAGTTACCGCTGATTCGTGGTACTCATCCGTAGTGCGTATGAACTTATCATAAGAGATATCAAGCTTTTTCCATGCATCTTTATATATCTGTGAGTTTTCGTCAACAAACTCCTTTGGTGTTTTATGTTTCTCTGCTGCAGCTTTCTCTATCTTACCACCATGCTCATCTGTGCCCGTCAAAAAGAAAACTTTTTCGTTGTTTAGCCTATGCCATCTTGCAAGTATATCTGCGATTACAGTAGTATATGCATGCCCTATGTGAGGCTTATCATTGACATAGTAAATCGGAGTAGTTATGTAAAATTTTTCCATTCTTTTTGATTTACCTTTAAATTATTATAGCGGAGGTGGGATTTGAACCACACGACCTCTGGGTTATGAGCCCAGCGAGCACTCCTGGCTGCTCTACTCCGCTTTGATTTATTTAATAGTTGCTTCTTATTTAATAACTTTTACCAAACTGTAAAATAGTTATTTAAACCCTGTGCTCCTTTTAATTTTATGTCCATAGTCATATCTCTTGGCGGCTCATTTCTATTTGACAAGAAAAGAGATACCTCTTTGCTTTTCAATGAATTAAAAAAATTAAATGAAAAATTCTTGGTTATAACTGGCGGAGGGCCTATAGCAAGGGAATACATAGATTTCTCCAAAGATTTCAATCTTAGTGAAAAGGAACTGCACACTGTAGGCATAAAATGCACACACATAAATGCATGGGTAATGTCAAAGGCATTCAAGACAGATTATACCGATAAGGATCCAAGAAAGATAAAAACAAACAAAAGGATAACGCTTACGGGAGGCTACCTTCCGGGATGGACAACTGATACCTGCGCAGCATATGCTGCAGTTTCAACACATTCTAAGGTTATATTTAACATGTCAAAAGAAATGGGGGTTTACGACAAAGACCCTAGAAAATTCAAGGATGTAAAACTTCTCAAAAACATAGGCTTCGAAAAACTTTACGCGCTTACAAAAGGAAAACGTGTACCCGGTATGAACTTTATATTTGATCCGTTAGCAGCAAAAATATGCAAAAAGAACAACATAGCAGTTGTAGTTACAAACGATATTGAGGACATAAAAAGATACCTTGAAAACAAGGAGATAAAAGGGACCATTGTAAGATAGGCTTATATACTACTATATATATTATTCTAAAATGCAACTGATAATAGCAGAAAAAAGCACGGCTGCGGAAACCATTGCGAAAAATCTTGCAGAAACAAAAATAAAGACCGAGGAATTCGGGCCTGTAAAGGTTTGGTATACAAAAATAAACGGTGAAGAAACGGTTGTAATGCCGCTTAAAGGCCACATCAAAAATGTAAGGTATCCAGAAACATTCAAAAAATGGAATGAAGAAACTTTAATGAAGATGATAGATGCGAAACTTGTTTACACTCCTGCTGCTGAGGAAAATATTTCTGTAATAAAAAAATTTGCCAAGAAAGCAGATAAAATAATAATAGCGACAGACTATGATACGGAAGGTGAATCAATAGGATTTGAAGCAATCAATGTAGCAAGAGAAGAAAATGGCAAAGCGAAGATATACCGCAGCGTGTTCTCATCCCTTACTACAAAGGAATTAACAGAGGCATTTAAAAACCTGCAAAAACCAAATAAGAGCCTTTCGGACAGCGCAGATGCTAGAAGAGAAATTGACCTTATACTTGGTGCAGTTTTAACAAGATTTATATCGCTTGCAGCCGAAAGACTTGGAAATTCATTTTTGTCTATAGGAAGGGTACAAACTCCTACTCTTGCCCTTATAGTGAGCAGAGATGCTGAAAGAAGAGCATTTAAACCTGAAAAGTACTGGAGATTTCTGGCTACAGTGCAAGCGGGAGACTCTACATTTATAGCTGAATACAAAGATGGAAAAATATTTGATGAAAAAACTGCAGAAAAACTAAGAAAGATAAAAAAAGAGAAAAATGCTAATATAACAAAAGTTGAGAACAAAAGAAAGAGAGTCAGCCCTCCAAAGCCTTTTAACACGACTTCTTTTCTAAGAAGCGCGG
>JAMCSQ010000005.1 GCA_023378805.1 Candidatus Parvarchaeota archaeon
TTTCATGGAAAGCCATAAGGAATCGGAATTCAAAGCAAACGGCATAAATTTTGAATTCAAGCAGGATAACCACTCAAAATCCTCAAAAAATGTGCTTAGAGGTTTGCATTATCAATTGGAGCCTTACGCTCAGGGCAAACTTGTAAGAGTCATCACTGGAAAGATATTTGATGTAGCAGTTGACATACGAAAAGGTTCTCCAACATTTGGAAAGTGGGTCTCTGCTGAACTATCAGAAGATAACAAGAAAATGCTTTGGATTCCGCCCGGATTTGCACATGGTTTTTTATCACTTGAAGACAACACAAATGTACTTTACAAGTCTACAAATGAGTACAACAAAGAAAGTGAACGCGGCATATCATGGAATGATCCTGAGATAGGCATAAAATGGCCCTTTGATAATCCATTATTATCAGATAAAGACAAAAAGCACCCTATTTTAAAGGACGCAGACATAAATTTTAATTATTAATTCAATAAATTACAGGATATTCTATGAAACTAATCGTTACTGGTGGATACGGATTTATAGGCTCTAACTTCATCCTTTATTGGCTGAAAAAGCACAGAAAAGATGAAATAATTAATGTAGACAAGCTAACTTATGCTGCAGATCCTGACAATCTAAAAGACTTAAGTCAAAATACAAAATACACATTTATAAACGGTGATATAGCAGACAAGGAATTCGTAGAAAGAACGTTTAAGGATGCCGATGCGATAATAAACTTTGCAGCTGAATCGCACGTTGATAATTCCATAAAGAACTCCAGCTTGTTTATATCCTCTAATATTGTGGGTGTACACAACATACTTGAAACCGTCCGTAAAACGGGCATACGTTTCCACCAGATATCAACAGATGAAGTTTACGGCTCATTGCCTTTGAACTCAAAGGAAAAATTCAATGAAAATTCAAAATATAATCCGAGGAATCCTTACTCTGCTACAAAAGCGGCTGCTGACTTTTTAGTTAGAGCATATTACAACACATATAAATTACCCATAACTATATCAAACTGCAGCAACAACTATGGGATTAACCAGCATCCTGAAAAGTTAATACCAAAAACGATACTCAATGCCTATTTAGATGAGAGTATACCAGTTTACGGCAATGGCAAACAGATAAGAGACTGGATATTCGTTGAAGACCACTGCTCTGCTATCGAATCAATAATACAAAAAGGAGTATATGGAGAAACTTATCTAATTGGTGAAAACGGGGAAAAAAGAAACATTGATGTTATAAGAACGATACTAAAAACGATGAAAAAGCCGGATTCGCTGATAAAATTTGTAGAGGACAGGCCGGGACATGACGTTAGATATTCTATAGATTCTAGAAAAATTCAAAAGGAATTGAAGTGGAAACCTAAATTTTCATTTGAAAAAGGGATAAAAATTACTATAGAGCACTACCTCAAAAACAAGGAAAGATACTTAAAAAAGATGAGTTAAAATGAAAATTTTGGTTCTTGGTGGAAGCGGATTTGTAGGCTATTACCTCGCTAAACATTTCAATGCTACCTCTGTGTCTGCTCATCAGAAAGAAGGCTACGTAAAGCTTGACATAACCAATAAAGAGGAAGTTTCCGAAGTATTAAATAAAATTAAGCCGGAGCTTATAATAAATTCTGCTGCAATTGCTGACGTTGACCTTTGCGAGAAGGAAAAGGAAACGGCTATGCTTGTAAACGGCTATGCTGTTGGATGGCTTTCTTCTCTCTCAAAGGAGATAGGAGCAAAATTTGTCCAGATTTCTACGGATTATGTATTTGACGGCTTGACTGGAAACTACACGGAAGAGGATAATCCAAATCCAATAAATGAATACGGCAAAAGTAAATTAATTGGTGAAGAAAACTCACTAAAAAATGATGCAATCGTATTAAGAATAGAGATGCCTTATGGTATTAACATTGCAAAAAACAAGAATGTGTTCTTTGAATCTGTAATAAATAATCTTAAAGAGGGAAAGACTGTAAATGCAGCTGTAGACCAGATAATCTCCCCAACATTTGTTGAGGATATACCAAAAGCAGTAGAAGTGTTAGTTGAGAAAGGAGCTAATGGGATATTTCACCTGGCTTCAAAAGAGCACTTTAGCAGGTTTGAATTTGTAAACATTATAGCAGATGTTTTCAATTTTGACAAAACTTTTATAAAGCCTGTGAAATTAGCAGACTTTAAAATGCTGGCTAAACGGCCTAAAAATACTTTTCTTAATACTGAAAAAATATCCAAACTATATGAAATAAAGGCACTTAGAGCTAACCTGGAAAAAATAAAGACTGGAATGCTTATTTAATTTTTACTTAGTCTTTCCCGAAGTATATTTGATGCATCCAGCAAACTTTCGAAAGTACCTGCGTCCAACCAAGGCTCCTTTAGGAAAGAATGAGATAATTTTCCCGCTTCAAGATACATGTTATTAACGTCTGTTATTTCAAGTTCTCCTCTTGCTGATGGCTTTAATCTGCTGATTTTGTCAAATACTGTATTATCGTACTGGTATATCCCTGTAACTGCATAATTTGACTTAGGCTCTTTAGGCTTCTCTTCTATTCTCTTTATTCTTTGGTTTTCATCAAATTCTGGTACACCGAAACGCTGCGGATCCTTGGCTTCTTTTAGAAATATTCTTGCACCAGAAGTAAAATTACTTACATACTCAGAAATATCATCCAATATTATATTGTCTCCTAAGATTACTGTTATGTTATCATCGTTAACAAATCCCTTAACCAATGACAAAGCATGTGCTATTCCACCGGCTTCATCCTGCAAAGTATAATGAAATCTTGCTCCAAATTCCTTTCCTGAACCCAAAAGGTTCATGAAGTTTCCTGCGTTTTCCTTTCCAGTAACTATTATAATATCCTTTATTCCTGCCGAAACCAATCTTTCTATCGGGTAATATATCATCGGCTTGTTGTAAACTGGCAGTAAATGCTTATTTGTAACCTTTGTCAATGGATACAGTCTAGTGCCATTACCTCCTGCAAGAATCACTCCTTTCATCTTATATTTAAGAAGACATTCGCTTTATAAGCTTAATCTTACTTAAATTTACTAAATAAACGTTAAATTATGGATTTCAAAAATTCAGTGAATAGCAGAGTAGATTTGTACAGAAATCACAAAAACGCTGGTATCCAATTAAAAGAGCTTTTAGCTTATGACACAATAATGCTATTAAGAAAAGAGGAAAGAAAGAAACTAGGACGGAAATTCCGTATAAATCTTGGGAGATACTATGCAAAGAAAAAGTATGGTTTGGAGTTCAGTGAAAACAGCGATGTTTTGGAGATATTTAAGGATAATATCTACTCTATTTATGAGGATTTTATTCCAAAGCCAAAGCAGATTGTAATCGATATTGGAGCACAGTACGGAGATTATGCAATCCTTTGCAGCAAAATTTACAAAGCCAAGGTTTATACCTTTGAACCATTACCGCAGAACTTCAAGGAAATTTTGGAAAATATAAAACTAAACGGATTAAAAAAAGATCAAATAAAAGCATTTAATGTAGCTTTAGGAAACGCAAACAAAACTGCAATGTTAAGTTACAGTGGTGAGATGGCCAATAATAATAATGAAGGGAAAAAAATAAAGACAACATTCAGAACACTTGATAGCTATAAGCTTAAAGCAGACCTTTTGAAAATAGACGTAGAAGGATTTGAATTAGATGTTTTAGATGGAGCGATCAAAACCATTAAAAATACCAATCCAAAGATAATAATAGAAACACATAGCAGAGCATTAGAAAAGCAGACAAAGGAATTTCTTTCAGGACTAAACTATAATTTAAAACATGAAAGCCGCTCAGTCTATAATGCAAATAAGGAATTTGACAAGATAACGAATTTATTTTTTGAATAATTTCAATTGTTTACTTAACTGCTTATTATGAGAATGTTTCTGTTTTTTAGATATTTACAGTTTCACTAATCTAATCATAAGCACAAAATTCAACTACTTCTGTGCTTTGAGCATAAAATAACTAAGATACATTCTAAAGTCATAAATTAAAAAAGCCGGGTTTCCTATTTCGCTATGTCATTGAACTTATCAAAAATGATAAGTTTAGAGATATATAAAAATAACCAGAGATAAAAGAACCTTCGTTATTAGGTATAATAAAAAAGCGGATATTAGAATAATTAATTATTACAAAAGGTACTTTACTAACCTTCAATTTAGAACTTGATGACTATAAAAATAACTAAATTTTTTAAGGTAAATGTTAACTAGGCACAAAAAGTTTAAAATTAATAGCCTTAATGAATTTTCAATAAAAAGGAATATTTTATTCCTGTAGAAATGATATTTATTTCTGGGTTATTATCAGCTTAG
>JAMCSQ010000006.1 GCA_023378805.1 Candidatus Parvarchaeota archaeon
TGGCCTGGCCGAGATTTGGACTCGGGACCCCTGCTTTTCCTAAAATGTTGGAGCATACTCATATAAGAGCAGTGCTCTACCGGGCTAAGCTACCAGGCCACAATGATTACTTTAATAGATACTTTAATATTTATAATTACTGATTGTTTAAATGTATTCTTTAAGCGAATCTGGACGAACGGCTTTGACTGACAAATTTTTCATAGAAAAATCGAGAGCCTTTTCCAGAACTGGAACTTTGTAGAAAGCAGTGTACCTACACCTAAAGCCACAACTTTCTTCAAGCCCTTTTTTGATTCTTTTGACATTTTCTGCTTGATAACCATAATTCAACAGTATCTCAATATTTTCTTTTTCTTCATGCTTGTATTCCCTAAAGGCATCTCTAATGACAGAGTAAATTACTTTTTTAAGCTCATTGACGTTTGGAATGTTTAAGTACTTTGGATTTATGCAGTATTTAACGGAATTACCAGTGGATAGCTTGGCGTATTTCCTGTTAATGCTTAGTATGTCTTTATTGCTTTTCCCCCTTGCGTCTATAAGTAAATAATATAAAGGCTTTTCATTCAAGGTCTCAAGCAATAGTTTTTCCATCTGTCCGCTTGCATTAATCAAAATATCATACAAGGACTGTTCCATTTTTACATGTAGCCGAAAAGCCTAAGTTTTTCCATTACTCCTTCTTTGTCCTGTGACCTGCCAGCCCTTTCCTTAGTATGCTCAAGGTCCTGCTCCCAAGCAGGTAAGTCGCTGGTTTTCTTTGAATCCAGCTTACCGTCTATTGATCTATAACCCAATTTATACAGCGGATGAACCGGCAATTTGTGCTTAAACATATATTCCCATACATTTCTTTCTGTAAATGGTATTATTGGCTGCACTCTAACATGATCTGGATGAGATCTTGGACTTATGAAAACTTCCATAGACCTTGCTTCATTTTCATCCCATCTTACTCCGGTAAAAAGTGCATCGAACCTATATTTTTCGATGGTAAGGTTCATAGCAACTGTTTTTAAAAGGTGATTTCCAACCTCTGTTTCCAAGCTGTATTCAAATTCCTCTCCGTTGAAACCTATTCTCTTAGTTTCGTCCTGGTTTAACTTGTTAAGGCTACTGACCTTTATCATGTTGTTCTTTCCGACATTTTTGATAACGTCTTCGTTCTTCGCGTATATCATCTTAAAGCCCCATTCTTTGCTTATTTCTTCAAGCATTTTCATTGTTTCATCGTAATGCTGCCCGTGGTCTATAAACAAGGCTGGAGGTAACTGCATGTTCAAATCCTTGCAGGCCCTTCTAACAAGGTCCAAAACCACCGTGCTGTCTTTACCTGCGCTCCAAACCACTGTCGGCCGGTTGTATCTTTTCAACGCGTCTTTTATTACTATAAGCGCAATTTCCTCCTTTGCATCGAGACTTAATCCCCCTTCTATTCTTTGCTTCTTGATAGAATACTGTTCATTTTCCATATTTACCTCCTACATATAACCCAGTTTTCTGAGCTTATCTTCAAGATCAAGCACCCGCTGATCTTTTTCTCCCCTTTCTTTTTTATCTTCATTGCTTTCCGAGACTATCTCTCTTAAGAGATATTCCACAAAGCTTGAAAGCGATGTGAAACCCGTTTTCTCTATAAGCTTCTTGGCTTTATCCGCCAAAGGCTTCGGTATCGAAACCGTTGTAAATTTTTGTTCTTCCATAATTACTAATAATTATATATAATTACAAATATAAATACTTTTCCTTTTAAAAATTTAAAGAAAAGAAGAAATTACATTGAGAACAGAATAAAGCCTAAAACAACTAAAGGCAATGCAATTGCATCGCCGTAGAACCCAGATATATAAGTTCCCTGCAGAAATGAAGAGGTAACTAATGCAGGATTTAAAAAGTACTGAATCAGAGTTACGATATAACTTGCTGAGATAGCAACCATGCTTGCAAGTATAATAATTAAACCGATTACCTTCTTTTTTGGATTTGCAAAGAAAAGAACCAAAAACCTTTCCATCTTGCGCATGTTAGCATAAAACATAAAGAAGGCTATAACCCATGCAGCCGCAATCAAAAGCGCAACTGGAAGCGGGATACTGAAACTCATGAGAACCTCCTAAAATAATTAAAGTAAAGATCATATGAAAAGCCGGCTATTAGAAGCGATAAAACGGCAAGAAGCCAAAAAGCTGCAACTAAACCATATGCAAGAAATAACTTTGTAACTGCATTTACAGCAAAAACCATTGTAGCCAAGAAGCCAAATAAAAGAAGGATCTCTATTCTCCTGATAAACTGCTTGGATCTCTCCTTATTCAGAAAAAACCCTGTCCAAGGAGCCCTATCTTTCGCATGTTTGGCATTAACAAGTAATATCAGTGCTATAAAAACAACCGTTATCAATGCCCCTGCTAACGTTGCTATCCTAGCGGTTATCAGTGCAATTTCAACGAAATAGGTAAAGCTTACAATAGCGATTGGCTTGAACACCACTGAAAAAGAAGCAGCTATATCTCCGCCTACTGCTATAACTGCTATCACACTTAGTATTATAAGTACAATTAGATTGAGCCTTATTTGATTAAACGGCATATCCTTAATAATATTTTTCAAAAATATAAGTTTTATGAAGCAAATAAGACGTGTGCTTAGTTATAAAGCGTTATCTTATCTGGATTAAACATATACTCTTCTATTTTGTCTTTCATCTTTTCCTTTTTAGTCTTCAATGACTCTAGAAAACTTGAGATTTTTTCAGCCGCTAGCTCTTTCATCTCTCCGCTTAGTATCTTACCAGATTTGTATTCTTGATACACCTTATCTACCTTTCCCTGATCTTCCTCTAAAAAACTGTACTCAAGAAATGCAAAATCTATATCAGGATTTGCGCCGTACTTTCTTTGTTCTTCTAACGTGTCTTTTCCGCCGGAAAATGCATATTTCATTAATTTTTTCCTAACCTGCTCTTTGCTGTCCTCTAGGAATATTGCACTTTCTTCTTTTGAGGAAGACATCTTTGCTGAATTGCCCTGAAGGGACGGCAGAAACTTTGAGATTATTGCAGATGGCTTGTAATACCCTAACTTCGGAAGCACATCTCTTGCAACCCTGAAATACGGATCCTGATCTATTGCATATGGTATAAGACATCTCATCTTTTTACCTCTTAAAGCTGAAAGAAGAAACGCGGGGGTTATCTGCATTGAAGGAAAGAATAGCTTTCCTATATTATCACTATCATTGACCCCAAAAACGGCCTTTATAGTTGACACGGTGATATGCTTTGCAACATCTGTTGCATAATAATACAGAGTTTTAGCGCTTTTATAATCTGCTATTATATGCGTCTTTTTCGGATCAAAACCTAAGCTTATTATATCAAGTATGTTGTCATTTGTAAATTTCTCTATCTCGCTTTTCTCCTTGCTGCCTACTAGGAACTTTTCATCATCCGTTAATTGTATAAGCAAATCAACGTTGAAAGTTTTCTGCAGCCAAAGCGTAAATGTAAATGGCAGCAAGTGACCTATATGCATCTTTCCTGAAGGGCCCCTTCCTGTATAAAGATAAAAAGGTTTACCGTTTTCATAGTCATCTAAAACAAGATTAAGCTCTCTATGGGCGAAGAAAACATTTCTGCTAAGTAAGGGGTGCAGCTTTCCGTTTGCAATCTTCTTTATTCTGCTTAAAAGATTATCGCTTATTAGATTAACGCCGAATCTCTCTACTAACTTAGAATAAGCATTATCATTTAGCTCACCTTTGACTTCCCATGGCGTTACATTAAGCTTTTCCATTTAATTTTAAAGCCCTTTAAATATTAATAATCATTAATCTATAATCTCTAAAAGCTGTTTAAGCTCGTGTATAATTGCATCAGGCTCATGTATTCCTGCGTTTGGAGGTAAGTACTTATCTATAAGTACTGCTTTCATGCCCGCTTCTTTTGCATTGTCTATATCTGCATCCATTCTATCCCCTACTACAAGTGTGCTTTCCGGCTCTGAGTTTAATAGCCGAGCAAGTTCAATAAAAGGTATGGAACTATTCTTTCTCTGCGGGGTATCCTCTCCTGCAATTAAAACTGCGTCAAACAGATTTGTAAAACCTAGACTGTTAAGCCTTCTTTTCTTTAAACCCGGTCTTACATCTGTATCTGTCAAAAGTCCTAGCTTTTTCCCCATTGATTTCAGGGCCTTCAGAACTTCTTCGGTATCGCTAGAATAATTTATTTTTTCCGTTATAAAGTCATAGAATATCTGAGCAAGTTCGTCTATCTGTCTTTCATCCATGTTAAGTGACAGATTTTCGTTCATTTTCTTTATAACTGCTCTCCTGTCATATTGCCTTAAAACCAATGGAACATCATCGATTACCTCTTTCTGCGCCTTTAAAAGCTGCTGCATTAGATAACCGCTGTCCATTCCAAAATTTAAAGAGGTTAATTCAACAATTTTTGAGTATGCTCCACTTATAGCAGAATGTGTATCTACTAAAGTATTATCAAAATCAAATATCAATGCCTTTGCTTTAATTTTCTCTGACATTTAATCAGTCTTTTCTTTTGCCGTTTACGGTTTTGTTGTTCCAGGCGTAAGCCTTCAACTTTGAACTTCTGCCGTAACCACAATGCGAACAGTAATGTTTTCTCTTTAAATAAGATTCTTTACCGCACCTTCTGCATTTTACGTGCGGCTGTTTTCTATTGTGCAAACCCATTGATGCTGTGCTCATATAGTTGGAGAGATAAGGATTATAGTGTCACCCCTTACAAATACATTTCCCAGCTTTCTAAGAGTGTCCGCGTCTTTCTTTTCTTCTGCGTTTTCCAAAGTAACGTTTATGTGAACGTCAAAAGCTACCAATTTACCGGTTATAGCATGGCCATTCTTAAGTTCTACTAACACCATTTTTCCCTTTGCTGAATTCAAAAGATCCAAAGGCCTACTCAAAACATTTTCTGACATAATTAATCTCCATAACCTCCCATTCCACCAGGCGGCATCTGCGGCTGCTGATTTGCAGACTTGCCTGCTGCTATTATATCGTCTATTCTAAGGATCATAACAGCAACCTCACTTGCACTTTTTATCGCCTGTTTCTTAGTCCTTAAAGGCTCGATTACTCCTTCTTTATACATATCAGACACCTGCGGCTTATATACATCCAAAAGATTTACACCTGCCCAGGTTTTACCTTTTTGGTGCTCCGCTCTTAATTCAACAAGTATATCTATAGGATCCAAACCCGCGTTTTCTGCGAGCGTCTTAGGAACCACTTCTAATGCATCTGCAAATGAGTTCACTGCAAGCTGCTCTCTGCCTTCAAGCCCAGTTGCAAAGTCCCTAAGGTTCTTTGATACTTCAAGTTCAGCTGCTCCTCCGCCTGCTACTATGGAACCGCCGTCTTCTATAACTGATTTAAGATCTCCAAGACTGTCATCTATTGCTCTTTGTATCTCATCTACAACATGTTCCGTTCCGCCTCTTACAAGTATTGTAACTGCCTTTGGGTTCTTGCATTCTTCTATCAATGCAAGCGTTTCTCCTGCAAGTTTTTCAACGTGCACAAACCCTGCCTCTCCAAGACTATCTTTGCCCAGTTCATCAAGAGTTGCTACAACTTTTGCGCCAGTGGCCTTTCCGATCTTTTTCATGTCGCTTTCTGATACCCTGCGGAATGCCAGTATACCTGCTTTTGAAAGAAAGTGCTGTGCTGTATCATCTATCCCTTTCTGTACTATAACTACGTTTGCTCCGGATACTTTTATTTTCTCGACCATCTCCTTTAGCATGTTTTCTTCTTCGTCGAGGAATGCCTGTAATTGCTCTGGTTTTTCTATCCTTATCTGTGCATCTATATTTGTCTTTTCTATTTCGAGCGCAAGGTTCAGAAGCGCAACCTTTGCATTTTTAATCTCCTCTGGCATGTCTGGATGTACCTTTTCCTTGTCTATTATTACACCTTTTATCAGCCTTGAATCTAGCAGGCCGCCGCCGATCTTCTTCTCAACCTTTATGTCATCTAAATCCAAAGTATCATTCTTGCCCGACATTGACTTGACATGCTGAACTGCATCTACTATCAACGAAACTATGTACGTATCTGCTCCGGTGCTTTTACCCACTATTGCAGTTTTGACTATCCTACTAAGATCTTCTTTATTGGCTATATCAAGGTGCAATTTTATCTTGTCCAAAATCTCCTGTGCTTTGTTTGCCGCAAGCCTGTAGCCTCTGGCAACTAAAGTAGGATGTATGCTCTGATCCAAAAGGGTTTCTGCATTCTTAAGCAGTTCTCCTGCTATTATAACTGCGGTAGTTGTTCCATCTCCAACCTCTTCTTCTTGCGTCTTTGCAACTTCTACTATCATCTTTGCTGCGGGGTTTTCTATCTCCATACTCTTCAAAACGGTCACGCCGTCATTTGTTATTGTTATATCCCCTATATTATCAACAAGCATCTTGTCCATTCCCCTAGGGCCTAATGTAGATTTTACCGCGTTTGCTACAGCTTTAGCCGCAGCTATGTTATTCCTCTGTGCATCTTTTCCACTTGTTCTATTATATCCTTCTGGTAAGATGAAAATTGGTTGAATTCCTTCTGCCATATTGTACCTCCTTATAACAACTTAGATATCCTCAATGCATACCTGCACTGATATCTCTAATAGAGTTTAGTGTTATATTTAAAGTTTTCCACTGTTTTAACATGTTTTACAATCTATGCCGTTTATAAACATTGACGGCTTCTCTTACAAGGTATTTAATTTAAATAGAATTAATTAAAACTTTAAATTAAAAAATCCCTTTAATAAAGAATGGATAGTCAATACAGCGAGATAAGGAAAGATTATAGGACAGGATATTATTCGGTCATAGTTCCTGGAAGAGAACACAGGCCAAAGGAACTGGAAACAGAAGATGAAGGCTCAAAGAATCTTAAAGACTGCCCGTTTGAACCCGGTACCGTAGATAGAATAAACCTTGAAATAATGCATGTAAATGAGCCTTGGACAACTATGGTGATAAGAAACAAATTTCCAGAATTAGATGGCAACACTCCTTTAGAGTACGAAAACGGCTTTTTTTCTTCAATATCAGGATACGGATATAATGAAGTTTTGATAGAAAGCCCAAAGCACTCTGATAAATTTGAGAATATGGCTCTTAAAAAATCGCTTGAATGGCTAAATACACTTATAGAAAGGGAAGAAGACCTGTATTCAAGGAATTACATAAAGCACGTAATGGTCTTCAAAAATTATGGAGCTTCTGGTGGCGCAAGCATAGGCCATTCGCATACACAGATAATAGCTTGGCCGGAAATCCTTGGTACTCCTGCTGTAGAGATAGAGATAACAAAGAAATATCTAAAAGAAAACCATTCCTGCATCTATGAAGATGCAATAAAAAAAGAGGAAGCAAGAGTATTATTTGAAACTGAAAAAGTAGCGGCGGTTGCGCCATACGGGTCAAGATTCTCAGGCGAATCAATGATCTTAGTGAAAAGACACGTTAATTACATAATGGATTTAAGTCAGGAAGAGAAAGAAGAGCTTGTCGAAGGACTGAAAAAAATAATACAGACAAATAAAAGACTTTTTGGGGAACAGGCATACAACTTTGTAATACATGAAAACAAGATAGAAAAAGATTATCATATGCATATAGAGATTTATCCAAGGCTTTCAAACTTAGCGGGCATAGAACTTGGTCAGAATGTATTTGTCAATACTATGATGCCTGAAGATTATGTTAAAAAATTCAGGGAAATTACAAAATCAGTTTAAGCCTTTTTCCTCTAAGAATTTCCTTGCATCTATTGCGCACATGCTTCCCCACCCTGCTGCAATAACTGCCTGCTTGTAACGTTTGTCTTGAACATCGCCAGCAGCGAAAACTCCTTCCTTACTTGTCTTTGTAAATTCCTTTGTCTTTATGTACCCGTTTTCATCCAAATCAAGATAACCTTTGAAAATCGCTGTATTTGGAGTGTGACCTATTGCTAGAAAAAATCCATCAGTCTTTAATTCGCTTTCTTCGTTAGTCTTCAAGTTTTTTATCTTAACGCCTTCTACATGTTCTTTCCCCAACACATCTATCACTTCACTCTCCCAGACTATTTTTATCTTATTATTCGAAATGACCCTATCCTGCATTATTTTGCTTGCTCTAAATTCATGTCTTCTATGAATCAAAGTTACTGAATTTGTAAGAGTAGAAAGGTAACTTGCATCTTCCATTGCGCTGTCTCCTCCCCCTACCACTACAACGCTTTTGTTTTTGAAGAAGGCTCCGTCACAGACTGCACAACCGGAAACTCCTTTTCCTATCAGCCTTTTCTCATTCTCCAATCCAAGCCACCTGGCTGATGCACCAGTTGATATTATTATGGAATATGTTTCATATTCCTTATCGCCAACGAAAACTTTATACGGATAAACATCCAAATTAACCCTCGAAATATTATCATCTATTACCCTACAGTTCAATGCCTTAACTTGATCGGCCAGTTTATCCATAAGATCCGGCCCTAAAATTGATTTGAAACCAGGAAAGTTTTCAACTGCAGATGTAAGCATAAGCTGACCGCCTACTTCAAAGCCCCTTATCAATAACGGATTTAAATCGTCTCTTACAGCGTATATTGCGGCAGTGTATCCAGCTGGTCCAGAACCAATTATTATTAACTTTTCTACCATTCTTTTTATGTACCATGCAATATAAATAAAGCTTTCTACTAAGATAGTTTTTTATTCAACAAAAAATTAATAAAGTAATGGATAAATTTCTCGTAGAGGTCTCATTCGAAGCCGGCAATAAAGTAGGCGGTATCTGGACGGTTTTGACTTCTAAATCATCATACATAAAAAAACAATTTGGAGATAATTATTTGGCAATAGGCTTTTATAATCCAAACCAGGCGGCAGTTGAATTCATGGAAAGTCCTCCTCCTCAATATATAAAGGATGCAATGGGGGACGTAAAGCTTGACGGAGTAAAGGTATACTTCGGAAAATGGTCCTCTGCTCATGATGTAAATATAATATTGATAGATGCCAAAGAATTTGAAAATAAACACCTAAACGAGATAAAAAAGGATTTTTGGGATAACTTCAAGATAGACTCATTGAATTCACCTGAGGATTATAATGAACCACTTGCATGGTCATATGCTGCAGGAGCTGTAATAGAAGCATTGAGCAAAACAATTAAACAGTCGATAGTCGTACAGGTCCATGAATGGCTTTCGGCAGGGGCAATACTTTACTTAAAATACAAAAACGTGAAAATACCGACAGTATTTACAGTCCATGCCACTGTACTTGGCAGAGCTATATCATATTCCGGTGGAAACACGAATTCATATGTTATTGCAAACACTGGAATAACGCCGGATATGCCTTATAAATATGGAGTAGCTGCAAAACACTTTACTGAGAAAGCAGGTGCATTCAATGCAACGATATTCACAGCTGTAAGCAGAGTAGTGGCCAAAGAAGCCAACATAATACTTGGAAAGAAGCCGGATTTCGTAACGATAAACGGAATAGACACCGATAACCTGCCGTTAACAGATGAACTTAGTGCTATAAGAGTAAACGCAAAGAAGAAACTTGACAATTTCCTAAATGCGTACTTCCTTCCGTATTATGATATTAATCCAAGCAACATAAGGGTATTTATAACAAGCGGAAGATACGAATTTTATGATAAAGGCTATGACGTTTTCATAGATGCCCTTGGTAAACTTGATAAAATGCTTACAGACGGCAGCTATGTTATAGCGCTTATAGCAGTTCCATCCGGTACGGTAGGAGTAAGAAACGATGTAGTGGCAAACTATCTTACGTATATAAGTATAAAATCCGCTTTGGATGAAGACGTGAAGAGCTTCGATTCCGTTATAGCTTCTTCAATAGAAATGGAAGAAGGTACTATGGACAAAGCTTACAGCAAAATAATAAACGACTCCAAAAGACTGATTAAACAACTTAGAAGACCTAAACCCACAAATCCTCCGCTTACTCCTTTCATACTTTCTTACCCTGAAAACAACGATGCAATAATAAATAAACTTAGAGAAAACAACCTTAATAATTCCATAGAAAACCACGTTAAGGTTGTATTTTATCCAAAATACCTTGTAGTAGGAGACGAACTGCTTAACCTTACTTACTATGAGATGCTTGCACTTTCGACTGCAGGATTTTTCCTTTCAAAGTATGAACCTTTCGGCTACACTCCTTTGGAAGCAGCTGCATATATGTCTATTTCCTTTACATCGGATTACAGTGGTTTTGGCCAATATCTTTTAAATGATTATAGTAACGGATACAAGGGAGTTTTTGTTGAGAGGATGCTTGGAAGAAAAAGAGATGATTGTATAACACAGATAGCTAAAGACATGCTTAAGATAGCACTTATGAATGACGATGATCTTTTGAAACTTAAGATAGCTGCAAATGATCTTGCTAATCAGTTTGGCTGGGATAAGTTCCTTCCTGTTTATCTTGAGGCTTATGATGCTGCTTTAAAAAGGCTTTGATCATAGAATCAAGCTGTGAAAGTATATTCATATAATTCAAGTAGGCTACATAGGGAGAAGAATAAGCATTGAAATATTTATGTATATCTCCATCGGAAAACCATTTTGTGCACATGTAATAAAAATTGTCAGAAGTCTGTAGTATCCTCCACCTTTTTATTAGTTCCTCATTCCCTGAAAGCAAAACTTCTTTTTCCATTGATTTTAGTTTATTGAAAGCTGCATCCTGCATCTGGTTTCCAAGCCATGCAGAAAGATCCCTGTCCATATCTGCCCACGAAAGGTAATATGGAACGTCTACAACACCGGCTGCTTTTTGTTTTATTGCCTCCGAGACCTTATTGAACCCTACTCCTTTGTTTATAAGCTTGCCTGGCAAATCCTTCATGAAATCAAATATCCTTGTTTCTTTCCATTGGTGCTCCCCAAAAGTTTCATAATCCATAAAAAGGTTTACTGTATTTCCTTCGTTGTTTGCCACCCAGTTAGAGTATTTGTCTGCTGTCAAAGGAAATTCATTCCATGTCGGAGTTGAAAATCTAAAGGCTATGTCATCACTTAACCTATAATTTCTTAAAAGAACTTTTATATTTTCTCCAGGATCACTGTAGACATAGTTAGGTGAACGCCATCCTAATAGTCTTTCCCAGCCTTCTGCAATTATACCTTTGTAACCCATTTTACCCACTGTTTCTGCAATGTCATTTGAGTACAACGCTTCTGTGTTTCTGAATATTTTCGGATGGAATTTAAAGTAATGGTACATCAATGATTTATGCTGCTTTACCTGTTCTATGAACTCCTGCTTGTCTATCAGATATGAAAGGGAATGATAATACGTTTCATCAAGCAGTTCCATGTTTCCAGTGTCGAATAACTCTTGAAAAAGCTGGATAACCTCCGGCCTGAACATCTCTGCTTGTTCCATAAAAACGCCTGTCAGAGAAAAATTGACTTTGAATTCAGGGTATTCCTTTACAAGGCTTATGAGCAGCTTTGTCATAGGTATGTAACATTTATCTGCAACCTTGTTAAATATTTCTCTGTTTCTATCTAAGTCTATAAAATCTTTGTTCTCTATAAAAGAATACACTCTTTTCAGTCTATAAGGCTGGTGTACTTCAAAATAAAATGTTACATTTGGCATACTTATTTATACGCCCCAATCTTTAAATGTTTAAATGGTTTTTAGATAAACTATGCCCCGATAGTCTAGAGGCCAAGGACATCGCCCTTTCGAGGCGGAAACCCGGGTTCAAATCCCGGTCGGGGCAACTCTTAGTTAGTTAAGGTTTCTTGTCGTCTTTAAATAAAGCTAAATTTAAAGTGTGTATATGAAATACAGATATGAGTACAAGATTCTCTCAGCTTCTGATGAAGGAAGCTAGCTTAAGGCCATTAAGAAGCTTACTCTGAACACTGATTAAAGCACTATAGGTATTCTGCTTTTGAGAAGATCCCGCGCTTACCAGAGAGATAAAAAAACGCCAGTACTGCTAAAGAAACTATAGCGATCGCCATCCTTATGTAGAGAACATAATCGAAGACGCTCTGCCCCATGGAAGCAGGTATCGCCATGAGCACCCACTCTCCTGAGACTAAGTAACCCGCCACTAGGCCGTATGCGTTCCCGAATCTGAGAAACAGAAATACGAACAGCATGTCGAATATTATGAGGTCTACCGGTTCTATCTGGGCGGTAACCAGAGTCTGGTCAAACAGGACTATCCACAATATAACAATGGCTATTAGCATCAGTCTCCTGTTGCGTTGTTTGTTCTTGGATATCAGACGTAGAGGGTAGGCCATCCATATCGAATAAGCTAAAAATCCGAGAGAAACGAAAATCGCCAGCGTATACGGTACGGCCAGGTAAAGCGGTTTGTACACTAATCCCGCTTTCATTATCGAGGAAGCGACCGCACCGAACCCTTCCACTTTCATCTCTCCCAGAAGCATCAGCATGCTTGCCAGCCCGGCAGCACTGGAGATAAGATAAGTAATTAAGAAGCCTTTCCTCCTTAGCCCTAAAAGAGAGAATGAGAAACCGCCCTCGTACTTACGCGACAGTACGAAACAGGCCGCCAAACTCAGCAGCAAGGGAACCCCCCACAGCGCTAGTCCGGCTGCGGGGTAG
Organism: Candidatus Parvarchaeota archaeon; assembly: GCA_023378805.1. Classification (GTDB taxonomy): domain Archaea; phylum Nanobdellota; class Nanobdellia; order Parvarchaeales; family Parvarchaeaceae; genus Parvarchaeum. The sequence continues at coordinate 12,689 of JAMCSQ010000006.1, forward strand.
GAGTGTATAGAAACACCCATATAACTAAGTAACGCACTTATCGCTAACAGCATACCGTAGAATATAACGTACATCAAGATATAGAATATCACTAGCTGTGTCCTGTTACTGCCAGTGCCTTTGGAGTGTTTCATATGCTATAAAAAATGCGCTGACTGGAAGAGACTTAAAAAGTTAATATCCCTTTGTCTTCAAAATTGTGAGGTTTTGCCTTAATATATACTTTTGATGGCCACTTCAGACCATTTCCATGTTTTCTTTGACCATCTCTCCTAACCCTTGAGAAAGATATACTTCACCTACATGGAATAGCTCCCAAAAGCAATTGCTTATCGCGGTTTCAGATTATGTAAAAGATGCACGAAACATGCTCCACCAAGATCTTAATTTAGGTATAGAAGTAATAAAACGAGACTGACTTGAAAAGGTTTAAAAACTATCATAAAAGCCGTGATATAGATTTTTTGATATCGGTAGACTGAAAAAATATAAATCTATGGGTACTTTGATAAACGCATCATCTATTTTAGAGCGAAAATTTCCGAATAAAAATATATAGTGGGTTGTGGATCGGAATTAGGACATCTTAAGTCATATGCAAAGGAGAAGGCAAGAAATGTAGGGTTAATCCGGATTAAAAGCTTAAATTATACAGGATCCCACCTATTTTGAAGATAAAAAGAGATGTTAAATAATTAATTCTGTTCCTGTCTGGGTAGTATATAGAAAAAGAAATGACTACACTAAACTATTGCTTACATATCTTAATCATTTAATGAGATTTATTGATTTAATTGGAAAAGCTTTTATATAAGGGTATATATCTTATACGATATGAAAGCATGGGTTCTAAGCAAAAACGGATTAGAAAATTTAAACTTAAAGGAGGTAGAAAAGCCTAAAATTAAAGCCGGTCAGGTACTTGTAAAAGTTAAGGCAGCTGGATTAAATCCTATTGATTCGATGGTTATTGATATTATACCTGTAAATTCAGAAAAAATACCCGGAGCAGAATTCGCTGGTGAAATAGAAGAAGTGGGGGAAGGAGTAAAGGAATTAAAGAAAGGAGACAGAGTAAGCATTTATAACAGATACTTTGACGGTACATGCTCTTACTGTAAAAGTGGAAACGAGATGCTTTGTGAGAATGGATACATATTCAGTATAGGATCAAACGGTGGATTGGCAGAGTACATTGCCATTGATGAAAAGAATGCATTCAAGCTACCTGATTCAGTAAATTTTGAATTAGCTGCCAGTTTGCCTGTAGCTGCACTTACCTCTTACAACGCTTTGGAAAGAACAAAAGCCCAAAAAAACGAATTCGTTGTTGTAATCGGCGCATCCGGTAACACAGGCGTATTTGCACTTCAATTTGCCAAAATGCTGGGCGCAAATACAATTGCAATTTCAAGCAAGGGGTGGGTTAAGGATTTCGGCGCAGATTATGTAATTGGATATGAAAATGCGCTAGAGGAAATAAGAAAGATAACTAATTCGCATATGGCGGATGTAGTTATAGAATCGATTGGGCAAAAATTCTGGGATTTAGGCTATTCACTTTTAAGTAAGAATAGCAGGATGGTGGCATTTGGAACAGAAACAGGAAGTAACGCTAAAATAGATATTTCGCAGCTATACTCCAAGCAGCTTAGTATACTAGGAGCAACAGGTGGCTCTATTAAACAAATTTCCGAAGTAGTAAATAAATCCAAAGATTTAAAGGTAAAAGTCTGGAAAAAATTCAATTTTCAGGAAACGAAAGAAGCGTTTAAGGAAAACAACAGCGGAGAAAAAGACGGAAGGATTATAATAGAATTATAGTACATATTTTTTTATCAGTTGCTAGTATGCCAAATTTTAATGCGCTAAACAGGTGTATGGAATAAATTCCACGATTTATTCTTCTTACAGTACCTTACTAAATTCTGATATATCACTTATTATTAAGTCAGGCTCATAATTTCCTTTTTCCTGAGATTTTTCATAACCTGTAAATAGAACTGCTTTCATTCCTGATTCTTTTGCATTTTGTATATCCAGGTCTTGCCTGTCTCCAACCATTATTATGTCCTTAGTATTTAATTCCAAAAGCTTTGCAGTCTCTATAAATGATTTAGGCCCGTCTCAGAAGCATATGATAAGGTATTTTCTGAAATGGCAGAAACGTTCAATGTAGCCAGAGA
>JAMCSQ010000007.1 GCA_023378805.1 Candidatus Parvarchaeota archaeon
AAAACTGCAGAAAAACTAAGAAAGATAAAAAAAGAGAAAAATGCTAATATAACAAAAGTTGAGAACAAAAGAAAGAGAGTCAGCCCTCCAAAGCCTTTTAACACGACTTCTTTTCTAAGAAGCGCGGCCGCAATAGGCTTTTCGGTACCCAATGCTATGCGTATAGTCCAAGGTTTGTATATGAAGGGTTATGTTTCTTATCCTAGAACAGACAGTGAAGTTTATCCGCCCACTTTGGATCTAAAAGAAATACTTAACGAACTGGGTAATTCAAATACATATGCAAAAACAGCCGCAGAGATACTGAAAAAGCCGCTGAATCCTTCCAGAGGAAAAGAAGCAAGAGACCACCCTCCTATACACCCCGTAAAACTACCCTCTGAAAAGCTTAATCCGCAAGAAGCAAAAATCTTTGATTTGATAAGCCGTAGATTTCTGGCAACTTTATTGGAGGAATCAGAAGAAGAGATAATTTCCGTCAAGATGAACATAAAAGAAAATGAATTCACGGCAAGAGGCAGCAGGATACTCATACCCGGATGGAGATCAATTTATATCTTTTCAAAGTATGAAGAAAACATACTGCCAGAGATAAAAGAGGGTGAAAAATTAAAAATAAAAGAGATAAATGAAAATGAGGATTTTACTACTCCCCCTGGAAACTATTCGCAAGGCGCAATATTAAAAATAATGGAGGAGCTAAACCTTGGTACAAAGGCTACCAGGCCTGAAATACTTAAAAAACTCATGGAAAGAAGATACATCTCAGCAAGCAGGACTCTTATACCTAGTGAAGTAGCATTTGCCGTTATAGAGAACATGGAGAGAGTATCAAATGATATAACAGGACCAGAGCTGACTGCAACTATTGAGAAAGAAATGAAAAGAATAGAAGAAGGACAGAAAAAGAAAGAAGAAGTAGTTGATGAATCCAGAGAAATGCTTAAAGAAGTACTGAGAAAGCTACAAAGCAAAAAGAAGGAGATAAAAGAGCTTATGCACAAAGCTCTTCTGCAACAATATATATTTGGGACCTGTCCTAAAAGCGGCGGAAAACTAAAGCTAGTGGTATCAAAGAAAAGTCACAAACGTTTTGTAGGCTGCAGTGATTATCCAAAATGTCACTTTGGTATGCCTTTACCCCAGTCTGGTTACTTTTTTATATCGCCACAGACCTGTCCAAAATGCGGGATACACATGATAGAATGGCATGCAAAAGAAAGCAAAAGGACCTACATTTTCTGCGTAAACCCTGCATGCAAAGTCAAAAAGAAAGAAAAAGCCGGCGCAAAGGAAAAAGCTAAAGAATAACTGATAGTAAAAGCACTACCAGCATTAAAAAGTTCTTTAAGTCTTAGCTACAAGGTCTATACATCTTCCAGCTGCTATTGTTAAACCCATGTCTCTTATGGCAAAACCAGCAAGTTGAGGTATAACATCCGCTTTTTCAATTGAAAGAGGTTTAAGAGGCTCCAAAACAACTATCGCAGCATCACCTTGTTTAATTGTTGCGGGATTTTCCTCTGCTGTTTGTCCTGTCTTTGGATCCAGCCTTCTAAGTATCTTCTTGAACTTTATTGGAACCTGTGCAGTATGTGCATGAAGTACCGGACTGTATCCTGCGGATATAGCCGTAGGGTGGTTAAGAACAATTATCTGAGCAGTGAACTCTGTTACAACCGTTGGCGGAGCTGACACTAACCCAACGATATCTCCCCTTTTTACCTGCTCTTTTTCAATACCTCTAACATTAAAACCTATGTTGTCGCCAGGCGCAGCTTGATCAAGATTTTGGTAGTGCATCTGTATAGACTTTACCTCTGCTGTTACGTGTGAAGGTTCAAAGATTATCTTGTCTCCTGGTTTCATAATACCGCTTACTACTTTACCCACAGGAACCGTTCCTACTCCCTGTATTGAATAAACGTCTTCTATTGGTATTCTTAATGGCAATTGTGTAGGTCTGTCTGGTAAAGGCAGATTGTTCAAAGCTTCCAATAATGTTGGGCCGGTGTACCATTGCATTTTATCGCTCTTTATCTTAAGATTTTCACCATTCTTTGATGAGATAGGTATGTAATTAAGGCTTTCTGCATTAGGATATGATGCCTTAACCACTTTTATTACTGAATCCTTTACTTCTTTGTATTTAGCTTCATCATAATTCAACAAGTCCATTTTATTCATTGCGATTATAAGATTTTTTATACCAAAGACTCTTGCTAAGTAAACGTGTTCTCTAGTCTGCTGCATTACACCTTCTTTGGCATCTACAACCAATACTGCCGCGTCTGCCTCAGAAGCACCGGTAATCATATTTTTAATGAAGTCAACGTGCCCCGGCGCATCGATTATAGTAAATTCATATTTATCTGTAACAAACTTTTCATGACTAAGATCTATTGTTACCCCCTTCTTTCTTTCTTCGCCTGACGTATCTAAGAAATAAGCAAACTCAAAGTCTACCTTTCCCAAGGTTTCAATATCTTTCTGAATCTTTGCCTTATCCTGCTCGCTAAAGCTCCCTGTTTCATAAAGCAACCTTCCTACTGTTGTAGACTTGCCTGAATCTACGTGCCCTATGAAAATCAAATTCATGTGTGGTTTTGTTTCTGCCATGTTTTATCCTCCTTTTATTAAATTTATCAAATTTTGATATACTATAAAGAATCGTTTATTATTTAAATCTTTTGGTACAAAATTCGAGTACCCTAAAATAAGTTCAATTGGAACGGTTAACTCTATAAGACTAAGCTATTGTCTAAGATAAACAAAAAACAAATCTTAGTAAGTTTAAGAAGGCAAAGACGATAGACATTGTTTATAATGTGCTAAAATACATACAATTGTCTATTATCGAAAATTTCTACAAATTGGTACAAATAATATTTAATAATAAAAAACTAAGTTTTTAAATTTAATAACTAAACTATTTAATAAAAAATCAAATTAAGGGCATCCGTTGGTTTTTGCTGTCCATTCTACCTTAACAACCTGCCCAGCGCTTGCGGACCCTCTCGTAGCATTAGATGAATATAATGTTGTACCAGAACAAATTGGGTTTATCAAAAAAGAATAGGAATAACCGCCATTTATAGCTACTGGCGCGATTATATAAGAAGTAGAAGAAGTAAAGCTATACCCCGCAATGCTTGCAGCCCAACCTATATTAGATGGAAGACCAGATTCAAGAAAAGTAATAGTAGTTGGTTGAGTTATGACTCCGCCCAATGTGCTTACATTCTCACTTCCTGTATTACTTAGAGTTAGATTAACATCGCCGACGCCCGGATCATTTGCGAATGTAGAAGATAATATGCTGCCACTATCACAAAGACCGGTACTACTGCTATATGGACAGTAGAATGTATACAAATCAGAGCCAGGGAATGCAAAACCGCTGTTAATCGCCCCATCATAAAATAGCTGGGCACTATAAGAAGGTAAAGCTATTGAGCCGGTTACTGTATTTGTAGAATCGTCTATTATTGTAAGACTATCGGGAGGAAAACCCGCAAGCCCTACAACATCAATGTGGTCTGTTCCTCCCGTATTCTTAACGCTGTAGGGGGTATATACAACTTGGCCAGGGTTTGAAGTAGTACTATTAATATTTATTGGACTACCGACAGCTGTTCCATTACTATAAAAAAGTTGAATTTCCCCGGCTCCTCCAATATCGCTTGTAACACCACTGACATACATCTCATGATTATTTGGGTCGTATGCTGCTGGCCCAGTTAAATAACCAGAATTCTGTGGATTAATAAATGATGCAGTAATTATATCTATAAGATTAGCAGTTGAATTAGCAGCAACAACATAAATGGAATTGGCCCCCAGTGCCGTTGATCCAATCCAAAACGAATTAGTGGCAGCATTATAAGCAAAACCTGAAGCCGTATAAGAAATAGTTGTATTTGTTTTTAGAGGGGTATTCCCATTTATAACTAGTACTGAATAATTAGTATGAAGAGAAGGGGAAGGGGAATCAAGAACGAAAACTAAACCATTTTGATAATAGGTACCAATAACAACTCCTGAGCCAAAGCTGATACTTCCCAAGTAAGTAGCGGTTGAAGCATTAATAAGTGCAACGGCACCATCTCCTGGCATAGGGACATAAAATTCATTTGTATTTGGATTATAAGCAAGTTGCCCAGACATTCCATATTGGGATACAAATGCATTTGAAGAAGGGACTGTAATACTGTCAAGTATAACATTAGAAGGATAAAATTCAGGAACGAACTTAATTATATTTGGAGACATAGAAATTGCAATTACATCACATATCCAGTTACTTCCTGTATTTTCAATTCCTAAATTTATTAATGAGCCAGGATAAGCTGAACCGCTAGGGCCTGTGCAAAGAACTGTTCCCTCTGTGAAAGGTTGTTGATATGGCTCAGTTGCTACATTAGAAATGCCCGTATTTGTAAATGATATTATACTACTTGTTGAAGTTCCCCTAACTGAATTCCATTTTATAGTCCATTGATGCGACAAGTTCTGAAGGGGAGAAGTAAATCCATCATCTATAAAAGTAGTGGTGCAGTTCCATGATGAAAATGCATAAGAAGAACCTTCAGATATTGAAGGAGCATTGTATGAATTACACGATAAATCATTGCTATCCCCTTCAGCAGTGTACTGTGAAACGGTTGTTATATCATTGTTTATAAACTGCGTAGAAGAGCCTGTTGATATTATTGAATTGGTTGCTCCACCATAATTCACTTTCCAATACTGGTTGGATGGCAGGCCCGATTCTGTAAATGTTGTTGTGCAGTTCCATGATGAAAATGCATAAGAAGAACCTTCAGATATTGAAGGAGCATTGTATGAATTACACGATAAATCATTGCTATACCCTTCAGCAGTGTACAGTGAAACGGTTGTTATACCTGTCTGTGTAACAATTGAAGGAGAACCTGTTGATGCTGATGGTGAAAGCCCATCATAATTTGAGTGCCACTGCTGATTGGATGGCAGGCCCGATTCTGTAAATGTTGTTGTGCAGTTCCATGATGAAAATGCATAAGAAGAACCTTCAGATATTGAAGGAGCATTGTATGAATTACACGATAAATCATTGCTATACCCTTCAGCAGTGTACAGTGAAACGGTTGTTATACCTGTCTGTGTAACAATTGAAGGAGAACCTGTTGATGCTGATGGTGAAAGCCCATCATAATTTGAGTGCCACTGCTGATTGGATGGCAGGCCCGATTCTGTAAATGTTGTTGTGCAGTTCCATGAATTGAAATTATAACTGCTACCTAGACTTATCGTAGGTTTATAGTAGGAAACGCATACTAAGTTATTGCTTTTAGCTGTTGCTGTGTAGCTATCTTGTCCATTAGATATATTTTCTGTACTTATATAAATTTTTGACCCTGTAAGATTACTAGCAGTTGTGCCATTAAAGGTTACTTGCCACTGCTGATTGGATGGCAGGCCCGATTCTGTAAATGTTGTTGTGCAGTTAGACCTGAATGATATTAAATCTGCGGCACCAGTCGAGTGGTAACCTGATACTGGAGTTGGGATGCTGTTGCATCCTTGGTAGCTGACAGAAGGAATTGAGAAATAATAGTTTCCGAAGGGTAAATTAAAGGAAACTTTATTATTGGTACTTGAAACTGATGTTGAATTTGTTGAAGTGTTATAATTAACTGTAAATGTACTGCCATACGGTAATCCTCTTTCTACAAAATAAGTTAGCTGATTATTTATAGGCAGTGAACCACTTACCAATGCTGAAGATACTGTTCCATTAGAAACCTCATAAATATTTGATTTATACGGAGTAAACGCTATCATTATCTTTGAAATATAGCTGCTCGTGGGAATACTTACTAAAACTCTGCATAATGTTGATTGCCCAGTCGATATTAAGCTGTTAAGACAGCTATACGAAGTGTAATTATTATTGTTTACATCTACAGTTACACCAGTTATATTTACAAACTGATTGTAGCTATTTGTTATTTTGAAAACCATCATTGTAGAGTTTGCTTCGGCAGCTTGCATTGTTATACCTTGGAAGCCATTTATTATCGTAGGCGCGGTTGGCACTTTAAATATTCCTAAAGAAAAAAGTACTACTATTGCTAATACTATTATTATAAGAACCCACCCCCAACTTACCAGATAGTCCAATGCCGCCTGAGCACTTATCTTTCCATTAGATCTCTTTGTATTTTTTCTCTTATGTTTTTTGTTAGAGAGTTTAGGCATATAATAAATATAGGCTTTTTTAATCTATAAATAATTAATACTAATCGGCAGAAAAGATAAATATGGTAAAGCCTATGTTATACTATGGAGTATTATATAAAAGATATAAAAAAAGCAGAGTTTGAAGGCAAAGAAATTGAATTGAACGGCTTTGTAAATAGCATAAGAAAAGGCAAAAACAATTCTTTCCTGATATTAAGAGACCCTAGCGGAACTATACAATGTGTAAGCCACTCAGCAGATAAGAGTTTTGAGGATATAAACAAAATAACAAGAGAATCTGCTGTAAAAATAAAGGGAAAATTAAGAAAAGATGAGAGAGCTGAAGGGGGTTATGAGATTTTAATAAATGAGTTAAGTGTCTATTCCATTGCTGAGCCATTTCCATTGAAAAAAGGACATAAAAAAGTCTTTCTTTTTGATAACCGTCACTTATGGCTTAGAAGTCCAAAAATGACTGCTATAATGAAAGTAAGATCAACGGTATTTTCTTCAATACATGAATTTTTCGTATCAAATGGATTTTTTGAAATTCAATCGCCATCTTTCGTTGGCGGAAGTGTTGAAGGCGGTTCTACTTTATTTGAAACAGATTATTTTGAAAAGAAAGCATACTTAACACAGAGCTGGCAGTTATACGCCGAAGCGATGGTTGATTCATTATGGAAAATTTATACAGTCGCCCCCTCCTTTAGAGCAGAAAAAAGCAGAACTTGGCGTCACTTAACTGAGTTTTGGCATGCTGAAGCTGAGATTGCATTCAAAACGAACGAAGAAGTGATGGACATAGAAGAAAAACTAATTAAACATATAGTAAAAAATGTTTTAATAAATAACGCAGATGAGTTAAAATTATTAAAAAGGGACACTACCGTACTTGAAAACGTTGTTAACAAACCTTTCCTCAGAATGAAGTATGAAGAAGTGATAGATTTAGCAAATAAAAACGGCCTTAAACTTGAGTATGGCGCTGATTTGGGGGCAGATGAAGAAAGAGCAATAACCTCTAAGCTTAACATACCTATTTTTTCAATAAATTACCCAATAGAGTTAAAACCATTTTACCATAAGCCGGATCCTAAAGACAGCAAGCATGTTTTATGCAATGATCTTTTAGCGCCAGAAGGATATGGAGAAGTAATAGGAGGGGGTCAAAGAGTCGATGACAAGGAAACTCTTCTAAAAAGATTAAAAGATGAAGGGCTAAATGAAAAAGACTATGAATGGTACATTGATATTAGAAGGTATGGGGCTATACCCCATTCAGGATTTGGACTGGGAGTAGATAGACTGGTGATGTGGATTTGCAAACTGCCACACATAATGTACGCAGTGCCTTTCCCAAGAACTCCTAGAAGATTAAATCCATAATTATTTTTAATTGAAGTTATATATGTGTTAAACTTTTAAATTACCAATATTTATGACGAAAAGTAATTTAAACTAGTTCATACAATAAAAGATATGGATAAAGCAAAAGAGAAAAATGAAAGTAAAACAGAGTCAAATATAAAAGGATTACCGCTCACTTTTATCTTAGCAATTGTTTCGGGGGCGATTGCGGCGTTATCAGGCATACTTACAATAGTAGGAAACATTTCAATATTGACGTTTAACTCGCAGAATGTTTTAAGTGCAGCCGCTAGTACAAGCAATTCAACAACACTGCAATATTTAAGTCTTGCATTAAATGGCATTTCAAGCGTAAAAAATGGAGTAATTATCCTTGGCCCTCTTCTTATAATTGCAGGAATCTTTATGATAATTGCAGCTTTTTACCTTAAATCAAAAAACAGAGAAACAAGAAACTTTGGAACATTCTTGGTTTTTCTTTTTAGTATTTTTGCCCTGCTTGGATTTTTAGTATATATTCCATTTAACTCTCTTTCTGTTTTGATTTTGGTTTATTTCCCTCTTACTACACTTGGAAGCATAACATACATTTTGATGGTAATATACATGATAGTAGGGATAATAACGGGCGCACTTGCTTTATTGAGAGATAAAAGATATTTATCCTAAAAAATACTTGAATAAAGACTATGAACAACGCAAAGATAATGACAAAAAAAGTCGTGACAGTAGAAACTAACACCAGCATAGAAAAAGCTCTTGAATTAATGGACTCAAGAAAGATAAAGGAATTACCAGTAGTGCAGAATAAAAAATATGTAGGTTTAATAATTTACTACGACATCCTGTCAAGAGATGTCAACAAAAACATGAAAGCTAGCGATTTTATGAAAAAAGCGCCGGCTGTTCTGCCAAAAGACAGCATAGGCAAAACAATAAGCATAATGCAGGATTCTGGAGTTGGAGCTCTGCCAGTAATAGATGAAGACAAAAAAGTAATAGGGATAGTTTCTGATTTTGATGTATTGAAACTTTTGATAAACGACAGAATATTTGATTCTTTTAAGGTTGAAGATGTAGTTATAAGACGCTTTCCGATACTTAGAACAGATGACACAATTGGAAGAGCACAAAAATTAGCAGCAATGAACAGAATTGATAACCTTCCGATAATAGATAATTTTGGCAAACTTCTTGGACAAGTTTCAACGTCTGATATCTTAAGCTACATTTTTGAGAAGAAGCTGACTAAAACTAGAGGCAAAAAGGACCCGCATAGGGATGAAAAGCTGCCTACTGAAAGAAACATAATGGAGATAGCTAAATCAGAAATACCTAAGCTAAATCTTACTTTGAACCTAAGAAGAGCACTTGAACTCATGCTTAGCTCAAAGATAAAGAGTGGTATAGTTATAGACAATAACAGTAAACCTGTCGGAATACTAAGCAGGCTTAAGATTCTAGACTTATTAAATGGAAAAAACATAGGAGAAAATACAGATTTGACGATTTCTGGGGATTACGATTGGGACTTTGTAATTTTAGTAAGAACTGAAATAAACAAGAGGGAAAAGTTTCTTGTTAATTCCGCCGGTATAAAAAGCATAAGAATAAACGTGAAGAGAATAAAGAAGGCTCCAAATCAATACCAGATAAACATGCTTGCAATAGGCAAAAAGAGATACAATATAAAAGTAGATGGCATAACAAAAGAGATGATATTTGAAGAGGTAATAGACAAACTTGACAGTGCTTTAGAAAGAATCAAAGATTAAAAGGAAAGAAGAGACGTTTGCTTTTCTATCTTTTCTCCAAATATACTATTCAATTCAACATCCAGCAAATGAAGCTCATCTGCAAGATACTGAGAAATGTGATACTTTTGTGCTATGTTTAATGAGATTGAAAGATATTTCTTTATATTTCCTTCGCTGGAAGTAAGCACAAGATTGCCTCCGCATTTCAAACATTTTCCAATAAGAGGAGCTCTCCTGTATCTTTCATTGCATTTAACGCATCTGAATTCCTGAGTTCCGAATCTACGCAAGTTTCCTTTTATGTCCTTTATAAAATGCCTGTCTATTATTATTTTTGCAACATCTGAAACATCTACTGCCCTTATTTTTTCCTGCAACGACATCTGTGCCGATACTTTTTCAAGCATCGTTCCCAGAGTTTTATAAGATGAAACATTAACACCGTCGTTTATATCCTCTGTATCATGTGTAAAGAATATTGTTTTATAAGGATCACTGAAAATATCCTTTACCTGCATTATTTTAACGTCGGAAGGCTTGGCATAATTCAATGTAGCTTCATAAAACTCTACAGGGTATTTATCCACGATATCCAGGTTATATGCCTCGGAATCTATGCTTTCAAGGTCAAGCTTTGATGAGATAACTAAAGGAGAGTCCATATACCTTGCGCCTCTTGAATCAGGAAGCAAACCTCTGTCAAAATTAAGCAACATGTCTGTTAAAAGCATAAGCGCAGCTTCATCTCCATCGCAGTTCCTACGCATTGCAGCGTGGAAAAAGGGGTGTGCAAACAGACCCTGTGTTTTTGAGAAACCTATTATTCTGCCAACAGTCCCAGAAGAAGTATGTGGAGCTAAACCTATAACTAGCTTTCCTACTAAATCCTCTCTAGAACTTACGTTCATTATTCTTTCTACATGATAGTACTTTGTTAAAAGTTCATCTATAAACTTTGATACTCTTGAAAAAACTTCTGCTGCGTTTTCATTCATGTCTCCAAAAGTCGGTAGAATTATATCCTGCTGCTTCAACTGAAGAATTTGTTCCTTATTCTCAAGCTCCTTACCATAGATATCATGTGTATACCCTAGTTCTTTAAGTCTGCTTATGCTTGTGCCAACTTCTTTTGGCTTGAAATGAGTTATTGGTACTTCTATCGCATCAAATCTGATTGTTCCATCTTTATTGACGTTTAAATTATTAATTGCGCGGAGTATACCTTTTTCCAAAGGTTCTATGTCACCGTTTGAATTGAAAACGCCTTTGACTCCTTTTATTACAGCAGGCCTGTCTTTTATGTCAAGTTTGTTAAATGCCCTATCAAGGTATTCTTTTAAGATTATCTTCTGCTTTGCTTTTTGAACAGTCGACTTACCATGATGAAACATATCTGTTGTTTTAGTCCCGCATATTCTGCAGTACCTTATTCTTTTTGTTTCTGAACCGCATATATCACACTTTGCAAATATGCTTTCTTTTTTACAGTTCTCACAGTAGAAAAGCCCATATTCTGCAAGGACTGTTTCTTTTTGAGCAGCGACGATTATATTCCTAGACGCACCGCCGCTTTCTCCTATTGGAAATATAACGTTTGGATTTGTATCCATTTCCCGCATCTTTGCCTTTTCCGGCCTGCCAAGCCTCCCGCCTATGAAGGTACCCGCTATATCCCTTATTTTCAATCCGGATATGCTGCTCAAAAGTTCCAAATTCGAGAAATTTTGGCCGATTTTCAAAAGTATCATATCAAAACTATAGTTTCCGTATCCAATAGTAAACAGAAACGAATCCGCATTGTCTATCACTATGCTGTTTCCTTTTACGTAATGCTCTATAGCTATAATTTCAAGCGTTCTTTTTATTGCAGTACCAAATGGCAGTATAAGTATTTTGTATGCAGACCCAGGTATTTCATTTTGATACTCTATTTTTGCATTTGAATTGACATATTCTATAAGCTCTGTAAGTTGCTTGTAACTTATCTGTGACCAGAAATAAAGGAATTTTGGATGAAGAGGAATTGAGTACTTTAATGAAAAATCTCTGTATTCAGAGAAACTGCTGAGTGTCTTGGCTTCTTTTACTGCGATTTCGCCTTTACTTTCAGTTATTCTATCCCACCATTCGCTTACAAAAGGAGAAGGCATTAACAGATGTCCTTGCTCTGAAAAGTCTCCGTAATTAAACAGTATATCCCCTATATATAGTATTTCTTCTATTTCATTAAGGAACTGCTCTGACTGTTTAACTGTGTTTATTCTCTTTACAGAGCCGTTCTTCAGCTTTACTATTGGTCCTTCGATTGTTGAGCAAGGGGTTACAGCACATGCCTTTCCTGGAAGCTCTACCCTTAATTGAGAGCCAGTAGCAATGAAATTAGAAAGTATTCTGTTTGTAGCTGGATTTATTGAAGCGGCAGCAAGTCCCGAAGTTCTGCTTCTCCCATAACGTAACCTGAATCCTCCACTCGTAAGCGGATACGAAAAAACCGGCCTTCCGGCTGCTAATTCTTCGAGGTAACGATAGTTCGGCAGAACCTTCTGCGTAGTATTGTTTTCCTTTTCAGTTTCGCTCTTCTCTGCGTGTGAAAGCTCTTTTAGTTTTAAGTAATCAGGCAAAAATGCAAAATCCTCTTCTATCTTATAATTTTTTGCAAAGCCTTTCATTAGTTTGTTTACCTTGTTTGATTTCTGCGCAAATCCCTCGCAAAGTACTAAACACATACCGCCTCTTATCCTGTTGGTTTTTATCCTAGGCAGGTCTTTGTATGCAGATACTTCCCTCTCACTTGTTGGATCACCTTCAATCTCTATAGGTATATTTTTAAGCAGTAAATCCAGTTCATTTAAACTTGGAAGGTACTGCAGCCTGGCTTCATAATCATTATAATCTGTGACTTCAACTTTTATTCTGCTTATCTCCTGTTCTGTTGCATCGTATTTACCGTATCCAAAGTTAGCTCTAAGAGCATCTGCTATAACTACAACTGATGCCGCAGCAGTACCTCCTGCCCCCCTTATTGGACCGCCGAAATGGCATGCGAAGTATTCCTTTCCATCCATTCTTTTCTTAAATTCGAGTTTTACGAAACCCTCTAATGGCGCAGAAACTATTGCGGCAGTTATGTAAGCAAGCCCTACTCTTATACCCATTTCTATAGCATCATGTATGTTTTCAAATTTAACGAACTTTGACTCAGCGGTAGCGATTGCACTGTCTATAGCAACTCTCCAGTCATTCGGCCCGTATTTCTTTTCTGCTTCCCTTATGAAATCTGCCAGGCCGCTCTTTATCAGCTTTGGATTTAAAACAGAAAGCAAACCTTCTATTCTGTCTGCAACATCTGAAGCTAAAGGTATGTTTACAGGCTTTAATCTCCCTATAAGCTCATATTGTTTTTTTACCTCTGTAGTTATTTGATTGTGATAAGAATCTTTTTCCATATTAACTAAAATAATATAACTTGCACAATTAAAACATTATTGCTAAAAACAAATAAGTGGGCCGCGAAGGGGATTTGAACCCCTGTCTAAAGGGCCACAGCCTTTTGTTCTGCCTAGCTAAACTATCGCGGCCATTTTGCATTAAATATATTAAATCAGTATTATATTATTAATAGTTGATATATAATTATAGTCCAGTAAGCAGATAAATATTATGGAAAAAAAGGAAGTAGAAGAGATAATTAAGAGAAAAATGAATGAAAATCCGAAAGAGCTAATACCAATCGATTCGCTCATTGAATTGGGTTTAAAAAGGTACAAATGCAAAGTCTGCGGCAAGAATTTCTGGAGTTTCACTGAAAAAGACAAATGCGGAGATGTCGATTGTATAGGTGAGTATACCTTCTTCAATAAAAATATATCTTCCTTAAAATCAAGCTACGAAAATATATGGAAAGATTTTTCACATTTTTTCAAGAAAACCGGACATAAAGAGATAAAACGCTACCCTGTTGTTGCCAGATGGAGAGATGATATATATTTTGTAGAAGCGGCTATAGACGACTTCGCTCCCTATGTAATAAAAGGAATCGCAGAACCTCCTGCAAACCCTCTGGTTATACCCCAGATATGTCTAAGGTTTAATGATATAAACAATGTTGGATTATCCGGCAGGCACCTTACAAGTTTTATAATGGCAGAAGAAGCCGCATTCAACACAAAAAAGAAGAAAACGTATTTTGATAAAGAAGCAATAAAGTATATAACAAACTGGATTCTAAACGGACTTAAAATAAAAAAGGAAGAATTAACATTTATAGAAGACGCATGGGCTGGAGCAGGGTATGCAGGCAGCTGCCTTGAATACTTTGCTGGAGGCCTTGAACTGGGAAACCAGGTTTACATGCGTTATGTTATAAACGGCAACAAATTAGAAGAGATACCCACAAAAACAATAGATATGGGTGCAGGCCTTGAAAGATGGTCTTGGGTAGTTAACAATACTCCTACAATATACGAAGCAACTTTTCCAAAGGTTGTAGAATTTATCAAAAAAAAGGTGGGGATAAATTATAACAATGAAAAAATAAAAAAAGTATATGAATACATAGGAAAAATAGACTTTGAAAAAACAAGAATAGAGGATGCAATAAAAACCATAGCAGAAAAAACAAAAACTGATGAAGAAGGAGTAAAAAAATTACTTAGTGACATGCAGGCTGTTTATTCCATAGCAGATCACAGCAGAACTTTGTTAGTAGCAATAAATGATGGTGCACTCCCAAGCAATGTAGGAGGGGGATACAACCTAAGAAACATACTTAGAAGGGCATTAAATTTTATACGAAGCAAAAACTGGGATTTGGATATAAATGATGTAATAGAAGAACATAAAAAAGAATTTGGAAGCTGGTTTGAAGAGTTAAAGAAAACCGACACAAAAGGCGTTATTGACAAAGAGATAGAGCGGTATAATGATTTTAGGGAAAGAAACTATAAGTTTATATCGTCATTGCTGGATAAAAAAGAAATAGCTGAAAAGCAGATGATTGAACTATACGAATCAAGGGGAATTACAATTGATGATATAAAAACTGTTGCTGAGACTGAAGACAAACAAATAACTCTTCCTGAAAAATTCTACAGTGACATAAACAAAGCAAAAAAAAGGAAGGAAGAAAAGAAAGATTATTCATTCATAGAAGGGCTAGCGAAAACTAAAAGGATGTTCTATGATGAAAAATTAAAAAAATCAAAGGCCAAAATAATAAAAATTGTAAAGCCTGACAAGATCATACTAAATCAAACAATATTCTATCCTGAAATGGGCGGACAAAAATCAGATAGGGGAAAAATAAATAATTCAGAGGTAATAAACGTTGAAATCAAAGACGACGTGATAATACATTATCTAAAAGACATAACAAGATTTAAAGAAAACCAAGAGATAGAGATGGAGATAGATTCAGAAAGAAGAGAACTTCTAAGAAGACACCATACAGCTACACATATAATAAACCAGGCTTGCCGCAGGGTTTTAGGAGAATTTGTATATCAAAATGGAGCGGAAAAAGATGTAGACCAGGCACACCTTGACATAACTTACTTTGATAGGCTGACTGAAGAACAGGTAAATAATATAGAAAGACTTGCGAATAAAGTAGTTTCAGACAATATGAAGATAAATGCAAGTATTGTACCAAGAGAAAAGGCAGAAAGCAAGTATGGTATGTCTATTTATCAAGGAGGTGTAGTTCCTAATGCAAACATACGCATAGTTAAAATAGATGACTATGATGTTGAAGCCTGCGGCGGACTTCATTGCAACAGCACTGGAGAGGTTGGACTTATAAAAATCACAAAGACAGAAAGGATACAGGACGGAGTCGTAAGGGTTGTCTTCAAGGCCTATAAACCTGCATTAGAATACATTGAAAATCTAGACAAACTTGCAAAGGATTTGACTGCACTATGGGGAGTAAGCCAAGAAGATATTTATGCCACTGCAAAAAGATTTTTCTCTGAAGCTAAATACTACAAAGAAGCGAAAGAAGAAGGAGATATAGAGTTTATAAGATCACAACTAGGTTTAACTCAACCAAATAAGGAAAATGGAATAACAATTTTATACACGAAATCAAACAATGTAGGAAAGATTGCCGCTGCTATAGAAAGCTACGGTGAGAAAGTAATAGTACATGGGGAAAAAGTAGGAGTAGGTAAACCAAAGGATACTGCTGTAAGAGAGCAAATGGAAAACGGAAAAACAATTAAATACAAATTTGTGGTTGAAAAAGGAAACTTTCTTTTAGGACATAATTAATCTAACCAAAATAGAACAATAAAAATATATATAAATATACGAATTATTTAAGGTTCTATGGCTGAATTTTATAATGCTTCTGAGAATGAAAAAAAGATAAACGAGGATTGGAAGAAGAAAAAGCTTTGGGAAAAAGCCATAAAAAAGAACTCTGGAAAAGAAAAATTCTATTTTCTTGACGGGCCTCCATTCGTAACTAATGAAGTACATGAAGGAACAATGTACACTATTTTCATAAAAGATTCTATGATAAGATATAAGCTTCTGAAGGGTTTTGACGTTAGGGCCCAGCCTGGATGGGATACACAAGGACTTCCAATAGAAGTAGTTGTAGAGAAAAAACTTGGGATAAAAAATAAAAAGGAAGTAAAAGAGTTCGGAGAAGAGAAATTTGTTGATGCATGCAAAGACCTAGTTGAAAGTTACATAAAACTTAATACGGATATAATACTCAATTATGGAGTTCTTTGGTATTATAATGAACCTTACAGAACTTATAAAGACAAATATATAGAATCAGTTTGGTATGGAATAAAAAAAGCATATGAGAAAGACTTGCTTTATACTGGATTAAAGTCTACATGGTTCTGTGTCAGATGCGGCACCCCAATGTCAAACTATGAGATAAGGGACAAGTACTATGATAAAGAAGACAAGTCTATATACGTTTTATTTGGACTTCAGGATGGAAGATTTCTTTTAGTCTGGACAACTACGCCATGGACCCTCCCTTCTAATGCGGCCATAGCTGTAAACAGCACCTTTAAGTATATAGAGGTAGAAACTGAAGGCAAGACAGTAATAATTGCAAAAGATAGAGAGCCGGTTCTTAAAGAGCTAAATAAGGAATATAAGATATTAAGAGAGATAGACGGCAAGGACCTTGTAGGTTTGCGATACAAACACCCTTTTAGTGATATACCACAAATAGAGAAAAACGCAGACAAGATAGCGATGGTAATAGACGGCAAAGAAATGTCTTCTGAAGAAGGAACTCCTTTTGTTGAGATAAACGAAGGAACTGGACTTGTACATTCTGCTCCGGGACATGGAGAATCAGATTATAAGATAGGGATGGCGAACGGTCTTCCAATTCTCTCTCCTGTAGATGAAAATGGAAAGTTCACGCAGGAAAGTGGATGGCTAAACGGAGAAGATGTACTAAATGTAAATGATAAAGTAATAGATTATCTTAAGAATAAAGGGATTTTATTTGCAGAAAAAAAGATTATACATAAGTATCCACACTGTTGGAGATGCAAAACACCACTTATAACAAGAGCCAGCCAACAGTGGTTTTTAAACATAGCAAAAATAAAGAATGAGCTTATAAATATCTCCAAGGGCATAAATTGGATACCTCCTATATCACACAGCATGTTTGCTTCTTGGCTGGCGAATGCACAGGATTGGGTAATATCAAGACAAAGATACTGGAACACGCCTATGCCCATATGGAAATGTAGTTCATGCGGTGAAATGTTAGTAATAAGCAGTAAAAAAGAGCTACTTGATAAAGCAGGGATAAAAGATATAAACGATCTGCACAAAAGCAGCTTGGATAAAATCACAATAAAATGTGACAAATGCGGAGGGGAGATAAAAAGAGTACCGGACGTAATGGATGTTTGGATAGATTCTGGTTCCGCGTCTTTTGCATGCCTTGACTACCCTGCAAACAAAGAGGGATTTGAGAGGTATTTCCCTGCAGATTTTATATCTGAAGGCAATGATCAGGTAAGAGGCTGGTTTTATTCTCTTTTAGTAATAGGGTATATAACAACGGGGCAGTTACCATACAAAAATGTCTCAATGCATAAGTTTATAGTGGGCGAAGACGGGAACAAATTATCTAAAAGCGAAGGAAATTACAAGCCGATATCAGAGCTTATAAAAGAAGGATACAGCAGAGATGCATTAAGAATAACACTGCTAAAACATAATTTAGAGGATGTAGCTGTTTTCACATTAAATGACTTAAAAGATGACACAAAAACGATAAATCTTTTTTATAACCTTGGAAACCTTTACGTGTCTGCTAAAGAAATCCTTAAAAATGAGAAGGGCCAAGAAATAAATCTTAGAACAGAAGATAGATGGATAATGTCAAGATGGAACAGGACTAAAAAGTTAATTCAAACCGACTTAGATAATTTCAGGACAGATCTTTCTTTGAATAAACTTACTGATTTTCTAGTAAATGATTTAAGTAGGACCTACATAAAGCTAGCCAAAGGAAGAATGTTTGATGATAGTGATTACACGGCATTTAAAACATTTGAATACACCCTTAAAGAGCTTTCGATAACGGCTTCAATATTTCTTCCGTTCATAGCTGAGAAGGTATTCAAGATGATAAACAGAGTAGGCAGCACGGTAACATCAGAATTTCCGACAGTAAACGACGCCCTTATAGATGATGAGATTGAAGGTAGAATGGAAAGGACAATGGAGATACTTCAAGGCATACTTTCCGCTAGAGAAAAATTAAAATTAAACCTTAGAAGGCCTCTAAAAAAAGTAACGATACCAACGGTGCATTCTGGCCTTATACTTGAAGATGTAATAGCCCGGCTCGGAAATATCCTTCATGTTGCATATGAACTTGATCCAAATGATTTTGACCCTACTATTGATTTCTCTAGATTAAAGCAAAGAATGCAGCAAAACGATATAACAATTGCGACATCTAAGTTCTTAGAGCTAACTAAAGAAACTGTTATAAGAAATTTAAGAGAAGGGCTTAAACTAAGTTCCGATGGAAAAGATTATAGCATATTATCAACTGAAATAGACCTTAAACCAAAATCCAAAGAAGAAGTTCAATTTGTTATGTCTAAGGACATTACAGTAATAGATTCTGGCATAAATGATGAAGTTAAGGTGTTGTGGATAAAAAGAGAGATAATAAGAGCGGTACAGAATATTAGAAAAGAGCTTAAGATGAACAGGACTGATTTAATAAAGCTTTACATAACAATAGATAATAGCCCCGATAACAGTATAAAAAGCGCAATAATCAAGGAAATACTGACTAAAACAGGCAGCGAAGAGGGCAAAACCGAAAAACTATTAAAGATACAAGATTTAAATATATCAAATAATAACATCGTTATAGAGGTATACAAATAATGGTAAACACAAAAATATACAAAGTAGAAAATGTAGTAGCAAGTATCTCTCTTAAAGTACAGATACCTTTAAACAAACTTAAAAAACTACCTAATACAAAATACAATCCTGAACAGTTCCCTGGCTTAGTTTTCAGATTTCCAGACATGCATGTTACTTTTTTAGTTTTTGGGAGCGGTAAACTCGTATGTACTGGCGGAAGATCAAAGGAAGACATAAAAACGGCAATGGCAAGACTCTTAAAAGAACTGAAAAAGGTAGGCGTTACGGTCAAAAGTGAATGGAAGATAGACATACAAAATATAGTTGCAAGCGGCAATCTTAACAGAACTCTAGATTTAAACAAAATAGCTTACAATATAGACGAAACAGAATACAATCCTGAACAGTTCCCTGGATTAGTCTACAAACTGGTAAATTCAAAAATAACCTTTCTATTGTTTGGAACCGGAAAGATAGTATGCACCGGGGCAAAAAACGTGGAAGAGATAGATGAAGCAATAAAGATTCTTATAAACGCAATAAAGAAAGCTGCAAATTGAGGATGTAATGATAAGTAGAAAAACTTTAGATTATATAACAATATTCTTTAGCCTTGTTGGTCTCGCTGCAATGCTCTATCTTCTTTTATCATTTACATTAAATTTTATACCGCAAAATAGCTGCGACATAATAAGTTCCGAGATAAACTGCTCAAAAGTTGTTACAAGTAATTATTCCACTTTATTTGGAATAGATTGGTATTATTATGGTATAGGATTCTTCTCGATTGTAATTATACTCTCTATTTTAAGGCTATTCGATAAAAATGAAAAACAGAATAAAATATTTGCGCAGACTATCTTTGGACTAAGCATATTTGGCGCGGGCATTGCCTGTTACTTGATATATGTAGAAATATTTTTAGTTCACCACATCTGTATATTATGCACTACGGGACACATAGCAATATTCGGATTGCTTATAACTTCTATCCTTAGATTCACAAAATTTAAGTATACCCTCTAATGATATCCTCCTACCAATGAATCGGTGGGCTTCCGGTTCCTGCTTCATAGACACGACTTGCATGCAGTTTCCCGCAGTGTATACCGGTTCTCCACAGGCTTAAATTCCCTGTCTGAAGGCAACTTCTGTTTAAGAAGTATTTGATTGATTTTTCGACTAACATTTTTAAGATTTTACGTTTAGTAAACAACCTTTTATCTTTAAGCATTTATGCTTAAAACTTTTAGGTTTTGAATTCTAATATTTGAAAACAAAATATAGTTAATTAATGTTTAGAAGCCATTTCCACAGTGGAATAAACTTAATCTTTTTGCCATTGATTTTCTCCTCAGCTTCATAGTCCCAGGTTATCACTAAAAGGTTATTGCAGAGGAGTTCTTTTGAAGCTAAAAGCAGCGAAGAGCATTCCCTCTCTTCTAATTCGTCCTTATGACTAACGTAAGTTACCTGCACAAGGCTAGTAGGTTTACCATTTGCGCTTATGACGAAATCCACTTCCCTCTGCTGATAATCCTTCCAGTAAAAAATATCATAATCTCCTTTTCTTCTTAACAGTTCTAGAAAAACTGCATTTTCCATCTGCCTTCCCCGTTCTTTATCACCTGAGAGGTTTACGAAACCGTTGTCGTTCAAATATACTTTTTTTATGGATAAAGAAGATTTTCTCAACGAGGTGGAAAAGCGAGGAACGAAAAAACAGAAAAACGAATCCTCAAACAACTGTGCATAAGAATACACAGTTTTTTGGCTTATGTTTATGCCCATACTTTTAAAAGTTTTGTATTGTTTACTTATTGAGAACTCTTTTCCAAATGCAGACAATATCGAGTTCATGAGCAACTTTACGACGTAAATATTTCTTATCCCAAAGCGTTCTGTTAAATCCTTAAAGACTACTAGATCTAAGTACTGCCTAAAGAATTGAACGGGTTTTGCATTATCAAACACTATATCAGGGAACCCGCCATTGATTAAATAATTTGAAAGCTCATATTTTATACCACTCGTTTTTTCGCTCGGCAGTGGCAGAGAAAGACTTATATTCTTTGCTTTGAGTACCTCGGCAAAAGAAAGAGGAAAGACAGTAGATGTTAAAGCCCTGCCACGCAAAGAAGTCGCTATCTCCCTGCTCAGCAATTTAGACGATGAACCAGTGATGACTATCCTGTATCTTTTTTTCTCATATAACGTATAAACCAAACGTTCCCATTCTTTCAGGTTTTGAACCTCGTCAAAAAACAGGTAATTCGGTTCTTTGCCGTAAGTCTCCTTGGATAGATATGGCGACTTTAGTAGGTCTTCCCGCCTAAAGCTTATAGTATCCTCGTCTTCGAAGTTAATGAACAGATACTCTTCTGGCTTAAGCTGTTTTTCTTTTATAAATTCATATATCAGATAAGTTTTCCCGGCACGTCTTGGTCCAATAATAGAGGTTATAAAATTTATGGTTGGTTCCAATTTTAAATCACGGGCTCTTATGTCTAATGCATCAATATCTTGTTTTTTATCTATAAGATAGCCTTTTATATCCATAGTATTATATGGGCAAAGATTCTATTTAAAGTTTACCCCTAGAATAAATTCTCTCATATGAATTTGATTATATTTGTGACACCTCCTATGAATGAATTCACAGGTTTCTATCTCCTGTTGAAAGTTTTAATTCTTCATAGCGTATAGTTCCTGCTTCTTTAAATCATGGCTGGTAGACCTTGCTTTGATCTTCATATTAGCTAGTTCCGCCGTCAGAGGTATCAGCTCTAATGTTTTGTTCAAAACTACCCTGTTGCAGCCGAAGTATTTTGAAAACAGTCCTTGCTGCTTTTCATTGGGTACAACCTGAATTTGTGTGCTATCAATGTATATAATGTATATTGTTATTTTACATTCTTGATATTTATGTTTTCTGCTTTTTGTTCGCTTTCGTTCCTATAAAGAGCATGATTTTTCCGTTCACATTTTATAGAATAATTATTAAAAAATCTGCATAGCTTGCGCTAATACCAAATAAAAATTATACCGGTTTTAAATGTGACTGTGTGATTTACGAAGTTTTTGGCTGATTAGTAATCGTGCGCTGAAGATCTCGGCTTTCGCCTTGGTCCTTACACGCCGATTCTATCAACGGGGTCTTCTTCCCCAGCCTCAACGATGCCTATTTTTACGGAGGGTTTCGAGCT
>JAMCSQ010000008.1 GCA_023378805.1 Candidatus Parvarchaeota archaeon
ATAAATAATATATGGTGGACTGTTAGTAATGGAAGACATAAATGAGATCTATAATAAAATAATTAGTAAATTAAACGAAGGCCCTTCGCTTATACTTGAAATAGCGGAAAGGATAGAGAAGGATACGTTACAGACACAAACAATAGTAGATTATTTTGCGGCAAGAGGGGAAATAAAAAAAACCTCAAGACGGTTCGGTTCCTCATCTATCTACTTTTTTGAAAAAGACAGAGAAAAGGCACTTAACCTGCTCATGCAGACATTAAATAACCAGGAAAAGGCACTTGTGAATAAAATAAGAGAAAAGAAGGTAATAAACATGGAGTCTCTTTCGTCGGCAGAACGGTATATCTCTCAAAATCTTACTGATTTTATTAAAAAGGTTTCAGCACAGGACAACCAGACTGGGCAAAAGGCAGATTACCTTTATGAGCAGGGATTAAGTTTAGAGGATGTAAAATCATTTATAAACATAAAAGATGAAAAGCCTAAACCGGTTCAGCGTGAAACAAATATCAAAAAACCAAGAGAAAACAAAGGGCCTATAAAACAGGAGTTCGGTGAAACGCTAATAAAAAACGGGTTTGAAGAACCTAAGGAAATTGAAAAAGGTGTTTTCCTGTGTTTATATGGACAGCATAAGATAAAGGTAATTGTACAGATATTAAATAAAAAATCAGTAGTAAAGAAGGACTTTATAAATGCTATGGGTTACAGCACCGTTTATAAGACAATAGTATTTATACTTACAAATGCTGAAAAAATCACCGGAAACAAAAGCTTTGGCAACATGGTGTATGTTATAAAGACGGAGATATGAAAAAAAATAGGATATTCTTGATTAATGAAAGCCATTCAATAGTAATAGACGGAGACAAAGAAAGTAATACGCAATTTGGAATATTCAAACCAGGTAAATTAAAAGAGAAAAAACCCGGCTCTAAGGTAAAAACTCACAATGGGAATGAGTTCTATGTCATTGAACCCGGAACTCCGGATTTAATAAAAAAGACAATACGACTACCACAGATAATTACGTTAAAAGACATTGGGAGTATGGCAATGTATCTAGGAGTAAAAAATGACAGCAAGATATTCGATGCCGGAACAGGTTCAGGAGTTGTTGCATGTTCATTGGCAAACCTTTCAAAGGACATAAAAGTATTTTCTTATGAAATAAGGAAAGAATTCATGAAAGTAGCGAAGAAAAACTCAGAGCTATTTAACTTAAAGAATATAAAATTCAACAATTTAGACGTCAAAAATGGCATAAAAGAAAAGAATTTTGACTGCGGGGTTCTTGACCTACCGGATCCTTGGGAGGTACTGCCTACAATAACAAAAAACTTCAAGGTTGGTGCAAGAGTAGTTACATACTCTCCGTCTATTATACAGGTAGAAAAAACACTTAGATCGCTTCCAAAAAACATGAAAGTAGAAAGATTAATACAGAACAATGAAATAAACTGGAAAACTGAAGTTGAAAGAGATATACTAAGACCTGAAAGTAATGGAATACTCCATACTGCTTTCCTTCTTTTTATAAGGAAAGTTGCACCTTAATCGATAAAAATTTCAATTTTATCTGCTTGATGCAGCCTGTCTTTCGGTGTCTATTCTTTTTGAGATAGGAAATGCTATATCCTGATTATTTGCTGCCTGAGTAAGTATCTCATACAAAGCTTTGTCTGCTTTTTTGCCAGTTGCCGACAACTGGTATGTTCCTTCTGCTATCCATCTCAATGCAAGGTCTGCTCTTCTTACAGGCGCTGTGTCGACCTGCTTTGCAAGTCTCTGTCCACCTATTAAAAGAGTCATTACTTCTTCCTTTGGTGCCGAATTCTCTATCGCTTTTACAAGAACCTGCAAAGGATTCAATCCATCCTTGCTTATCATGTCAAATGAACTTTCAACTAGATTAGAAGCGGTATTGAATCTTCCAGACATCAACTTGCTGGTCCTTAAATGTTTCTTTCCCCTGTGGCCTGGAACCATAAGATGGCTTATAAGCCTCTCAACTATGCTCATTCTCTCCCTTGCCAGCCTCTGCTGTGACAGCCTGCCTGAAGTTTTAGGCACTATGACAGGCTTTAAGGAGATTACATTTTTAAGTCCTAAATCGTTTACTACAACTCCATCGAAACTGTACTTTCCAAAGAGTTTTATCTCATTTTCCTTTTTAACTTTTTCCAGTGATTTTTCTTCTTCCATTTTATCTAACCGGTTTCTGCTTTCTTCCCTTAACCAATTCTTTCAATGATATCCCATTGACTTTTATTATCTTAAACTTCACTCCTGGAAGATCACCACGCGCTCCCTTCTGTGCTCCCCCGATTCTTTCAATTATAACATCATTATGCTCGTCTACAAATGATACTCCCTTGCTCCAGGGAATGTATGCTGTTATGATTTTACCATTTTTAGTAAGCTGAACCTTACATGATTTCCTTTTACCAGATGATGGCTTTTTGGGAGTTATTTCAACCTTCTCTAAAACTATGCCTCTTGCCTGAGGTGCGCCTGCTAATGGATCATTCTTTTTCCAGCTTCCGCTGAAATAAGACTTACTTTTATTCTTACTGAATCTTACTCTCTCCTTTCGGCGAAGCAACATTTTTCCGTTAAATAGCCCTCTTGTCTTGTTTCCCATAAATTTTTTACTTAATATTTATACTAACTATATTAAAATACCTTTGCATTAGCATTTTAATCAGTTTTATTTTGTTACTACTTATTTTACCATCAACGGAAGCCTCAACTTTCTTAGATTCGTCTTCCTTTCCATGGACAGTTATGTATCCTGATATAAGTTTGTTTGGTCTTATAACGTTTTCAAAAAGCTTTACAGGATCATCGGAATACTCTATCACAATTACCTCTTTTTTTAGCATTTCCTGCAGCATTTTTATCTTGATTCCATTTTTACCTATCGCCAAACCAGCTTGGCCCTGATTTACGACAAACACTATTTTATCCTCAAAATTTATACAGTCCCTAGGCATAACGCTTGTAACATCAGAAAACAAATTGATTGATAAAATAATGTCACTATCGAATTTTATGTTCATATCTTTACTTCTTAATTCCCAAAACGGTTATGCCAAATGATTTACCGCAGGCAATTGAAAGTGCATCACTGTCTCCATCATACTTATATTTTTCTGTTTCGAGTCCGTTCAATTTTTCAAGAATTTTTTCGCTTGCATTGCTAGCGTATACTATAAAAGAAACCTCTCCATTTTTATAGGCCCTTAAAGTAGAATTCAATCCTACAAAAACTTTATTACTCTTTATTTTTTCCTGAATTTTCTTCGCTATTTCCTTTTCCATTTTTCTTCACCACTAATTCAACCCCGCCTGTACCTATGGGTATTACCTGATTTGAAAGTATATTGTTTGCAACGTATTTAAATGGATCTGACTCATGGTAAAGCCCTGCCTCTATAAGGTGTTTCAATGGGACTTCAAATGATGCTCTTGCAAGCACTGAATCGGCTTCTCCGCTTAACCCATACCTTCCTATGCCTCTTACTGTACCGTCAAGGCACATTGCATCGGCTATTAAAAATATGTGTCTTAAGTCAACAGTTAATCCTACATTTTGCAGGGTTGAGTTTACTTCCTCAATTATCAGATTCCTTGCAGCTTCTATACCCAATACCTTTGAAACTTCTATTATATCATTTGATATTGTATTTTTAGAATCAACTTCTTCCATTTTAAGTACCTCTGAAAGATTTGTACCTATAGTTTTTATCCAGTAATTCCCATTCGAATCCTGATTTAATATAGCCCTAGAAACCCCTGGTAAACCTGAAAGATTTATCTCTACTATTTTATTCCTAAGTCTTATCAGCTTTTTAACGCTATCTGCGGATTTATCTATGACTGAAAGGTTGTCTCCTTCTACTGCTGTAGATACCTTTAAATTTGAAAGCTTTGCTGTAACGTCTTTGGTTGTAAACCCGTATTCCTTCAAAAGTCCTTTGTCAAGCACGAATTCTATCGACTTCTTTCTAAGAGATACGGTATAAGAAGAAGTTATGTCACCTATTTTTATCTCAATCATTTTAGAAGCTATTTCGCTTGCCTTCTGCTTCGATTTTGCGTATTCCTCTTTCAAGTATATATCCATAAATGGAGTAGAGATATCCTTTTTAGAGTCAAATATCTCAACTAATCTTGGTAAACCACTTGTTGTATTAATTACTGAAAGACCAGCTGCGTGCTTTGTCCTAAGCGTAAGCTGAGTACTAGCCTCACCTATGCTTTGTGCTGCTATTACCCCAACGGCTTCTCCTGGTGTAACCAAAGATCTTGTATATATTTTTTCAAGTTCCGATAACTCTGCATTTTCTCCGTATTTCTCCTTGAATGCTACAATGTATTTTTCCGGTATTTCTATTTTCATAATTTAAGATCCCCCTTGTCGCTTGCTGATACATCAAGCCCGTCTTCTCCATATTTAAACTGTACGATTGAGCTGCCTAGCCTTACAGACAAGTCATCCGATACTTTAAGATCATTCAATGCTGAGGATAGTCTTCTCTGCATATAACCCGAGATAGGAGTACGAATGACATTGTCCATTAACCCTTCTCTGCTACTTGCAGCATGAAGGAAGTATTCCACAGGATTTAGTCCTTTTCTATAGTTTGAAACGATAAAACCACGCGCGATAAGGCCGTTATCTCCTTTTTTAAAGTGTGAAGTAAGTCTATCTGAAAACCCATTACTTATCCTTACGTCCCTAAGCATCTGCTGACCTACAAGACCAATAGTCGGTATGAGGTTAGTTATGCTTCCTTTCGCTCCTGTTGTTATCATTGCCTCTACATTGTTATTATTCTTGTCTATGTAAGCGTCTATTATATTTCTTACCTTTATTCTTATTTTATTGGCTGTACTAAGTATCTTTGCTTCAGCTATATCATCATAATCCTTTAAGAGACCTGCTACACTTTCTTCTCCTTCCTTGACAACCTTTTCTATCTCAGCGTATGCTGCTTTTGGGATATCAAAATCTCTTATGGTTACACTCATTCCCAATTTGAAAATAGTCATAAGTCCAAGTTTGTTTACCTGGTCTATAAATTTAGCTGTTACCTCTGGACCATACCTTACAAATAGGAACTGAAGCAGGCTTCCGCTTTCTCTACCTATAGTTGCTGCATCTATCACTCCAGAGATAAGTTTTCCATTTTTAATCTTTACAAGCGAATCACTGTCCTTGGTTATCTTATAAGTACTGCTTTGACTTTCAAAATTAAGGTCTTCTGGTAAAATCATGCTAAACAATTCCCTTCCAGCATATTTCTTCTTCTTTAAATCTGCAACTATGCCTATATTAGAAAGCAAAAATTCAGCGCTTGGCTTCTCAAATTCTGTTTCTTTTGAAGTCAGCAAAGCGCAGCCTGAAATGTAATCCTGTGCAGCGCCAATCAATGGCAAACCATGTCTTGGCGAGACTATATTATTCTTTATGTTTATTATCATGTCTGCTTCTGCAAGTGCTTCTTCATTCTGTAAAACATGTATATTCATCTCATCTCCATCAAAATCTGCATTGTAAGGTAGAGCTGATGCCGGGTTTATACCTAGGGTCTTGTAAGGCAGGACTTTTACCCTGTGACCCATTATTGAAAGCCTATGCAAGGAAGGCTGTCTATTGAATAGGATTATATCTCCATCTTTTATGTGTCTTTCAACTATATAGCCGGATTTAAGCTCATCTATAATATTATCTACCGTCATTTCTGTTATTTTTCGTTTAATATTATCCGGGGTTATAACATAATTCGCACCGGGATATGAATTGAAGTTTTTAATAGCAACCTTTAATCTGTCTATGTTTATGTCAGTAACGTATTCTGGGTAGGTTACCTCCTTTGCTATTTTTAGTGGAACTCCCACCTCGTCAAACCTTAAAAAAGAATCTGGAGAAATAACCGACCTGGCACTGTAATTTACACGTTTAGCAAGCGCAGACCCCCTAAACCTTCCTTCTTTTCCCTTTATCCTATCTTCAAGACTTTTAAGTTTCTTATTGGATTTCTGCCTTGCAACTGGAACCTGCGCAGAACCATTGGATATAAAAGTAGTTATGTGATACTGAAGTAGATCCCAAAGCTCATCTATTATTATTTCTGGAGCTCCTGATCTTATGTTCTCTGCAAGTCTTTGATTAGTTCTAACTATATCAGTAAGTTTATGTGTAAGATCATCTTCGCTTCTCTGTCCATTCTCCAGAGTAATGGAAGGCCTTATAGTTATAGGAGGTACTGCTAGGATAGAAACCATCATCCATTCGGGTCTTGAATAATCCGGATCTAATCCAAAAAACTGCAAGTCTGAGTCTTTTACCTTTTCAAGTCTATTTAGCACATCTATTGGAGTAAGCTTTTGATCTCTGTCAACAAATGTATAAGGCTTTTCAAGTTTCACCTTTCTTTGTTTCATCTTACAAAATGGACATACTGTTACATTCTTTGCGTGTTTTATAAGCGCCTTGATGAGTTTTATTTTCTTTTTCTGCCCCTCATTTATCTCTGCAGATATGATTTCTTCACTTAGTTTTTTTAGGTGCTCGTCTGATATTAGTATCCTGCCGCAGGAATTACAAGTTGAATTTATAAGATTATATACATAAGGAACTGTTTTTACATTGAACACAGGCCTTGCAAGCTCTAAGTGACCAAAGTGTCCAGGGCAGTCTCTTATTGTGTTTCCACAGGTTTTACATGTCAATCCTGGATCGATAACTCCCATTCTTAGATCAGAAAGACCACCATCAACTGGAAATCCGTCAATATCGTAAAGTTCGGAGGAGGTTATCGCAACTGCGCTCATCTTTTGTATCATTTTAGGAGACATTATACCGAATTCCAAGGCATCTATTTTACTAAAAACAAAGTTCGAATCTAATTTCATACTTTACTCCCCAAAACCATTTTTGGATATATCCCTACTGATTTCAGCTCATCAAGAAGTATTTTGAATGAAACTGATACTTCTATGAGTTTTATCTGCGCATCCTCTCCATCTATAGAACAGTAGCCAGTCTTCTTTTTTACATTATAAACAGCTACCATCCCACACTTTGAACACACAGGTATGGTAACCTTATCGGAATCAAACCTTTCTTTTAGAGCTAAAGCAGTCCCATATGCTACAAAGCAGTCCTTCTCCATTTCTCCTAACCTAAGTCCACCACGCTTTGATTTTCCTTCGGTAGGCTGCCTGTTAAGCAATTGTATCGGACCTCTAGCTCTCCACTGTATCTTGTATTCAACTAAGTGCTTTAATCTTATATAAGTCATGTTTCCTACAAATATTCTTACTTTCATCTCTTCGCCAGTTATGCCATTGTACATTGTTTCTACACCATTCTCTC
>JAMCSQ010000009.1:0-9804 GCA_023378805.1 Candidatus Parvarchaeota archaeon
GCTCTCCACTGTATCTTGTATTCAACTAAGTGCTTTAATCTTATATAAGTCATGTTTCCTACAAATATTCTTACTTTCATCTCTTCGCCAGTTATGCCATTGTACATTGTTTCTACACCATTCTCTCTGAACCCGTATTCCATCAATTCTTTCCTAAGGTCCTCTTCTTTTTCGCCAGTAAACGAAGTCCCATCAATATATCTACCGCCAAGTGCCCCAACCTTTCCGCCTATCAATTCAAGCAGGTAAGACATTGACATCCTTGATGGTATAGAATAAGGAGAGAATATTAAATCCGGGATTATTCCCGAGTAAGTGAACGGCATATCCTCCTGATTTAGAAGCATGCCTACGACGCCTTTCTGTCCACTTCTTGGTCCAAACTTATCCCCAATCTCGACAGGCCTATCCTCTCTTATTTTTAAGGATACATATTTATTTCCTTCTGCCGTTGAGGTTACAAATACATTGTCAACAACACCGTTTTCTCCAGTTCTACATTCAATTGATGATTCAACCTGTTTCTGCACTCCCAATCTGAACTTATCTATCGATGAAACGAATCTTGGTGGTGAAATCCTTCCTATAAGAACGTCTCCGCCGTTAACATGCGAGTTTATTGCTGCAATACCATCTTCATCAAGATATTTATATGAATCCTCTGATCTATAGCCTGCCACATCTTTATCTGGAACAGCTATAACATCACTCTGCCCTCCTACGTACTTTATTTCTTCTACTTTATAAGGTCTGAAAAACATCGCCCTGAAAAGTCCCCTCTCAACAGAGGATTTATTTATTATTATTGCATCGTCCATGTTATAACCAAGGTAAGAAAGCACTGCTACGACTATATTTTGCCCTGATAAATGCGACTTGAAGTTTTCGTTTTCATACATTTCTGTCTTAACTATTGGCATCTGCTGATCAATTGCTATCATTGAGTCATTGTCGTGCCTTATAAGATAATTAGTAGTATACAAACCTACACCCTGCTGTACGCTTTTCACTGCCGTAACGTTTCTATGTGCATTACTGTGGTTTATAAATGGAAGCAATGAAGCCTGTGTACCAAAAACGGAAAGAGGTGTTATCTCAAGATGAGTGTGTGCTGTAGTCAAATCTTCTTCATTCAATGCAGTGTAAGCAAGCTCTTCCTCATCTGCATCAAGATATTCTATTTTTCCTTTATCAACAAGATCCTGCCAGGTTAAGTGGCCTTCAGAAAGCAGTTCTACGTCTTCTTTCGTAACTAGAGGTTTTCCATTTTTAACTACTATTAGTGCTCTGAGCAGTCTTCCGCTATCAGAATTTATCATTACACTGTCTGTATCTTTTCTATACCTTACATTTATCTCCTTTGGTATCTTACTCTGCCGTCTATCATCTATTATATCTTTAACAAGCTTCCCTGGATCATCAGTAACTCCTGAAAGCACGCCGTTTACAAACACGAAACTCATATCTTTTTCACCCCATAATTCTTTAGTAAACTTTTAACAGTTTCCGTGTCTACACCCTCTTTTGACATCATAGATAAAACGGCAAGATTCTTTGTAAGACCTATCTTTGGACCCTCTGGAGTTTCTACTGCGCAGAATCTGCCGAACTGCGTTCCATGAAGATCCCTGGCTCTGTAATTTTCCCTGTTTGAAGTAAGCAAAGACTCTACCTTTCTTAAATGGGATATAGTAGAAGGAAAACTTCTTCTGTCTAAATGTTGAGTTATACCTACCCTGCCACCTACCCATTGGCCAGTTGCAAGTGCTGACCTTAACCTGGCAGTCAATTGGTCAGAAGTGAATATATACTTTGGATCAGGAACCCTGTCCTTTCTTATCCCCCTTTCAAAGTTATACTTAGCATCATTTAATATCTGCTTGAATATAAACCTGAAAAGCATATCCAGATTGTAGCTTTCGGCATGCAGCCTTTTATTTGAATAATGGTCTTTGTCAACTTCTTTTCCTTCCAATGCGCTCTTGATCAGAAGATTTGAAACGTACATAAGGTACTCTGCCTTTATTTTTCTAGAGTCTTTATCCCTACCTAAAAATGGGAACAACAAAGAGTCTATATTTAATTCTGCCGTCTCTTTAGTGTGAATCGAATGAAGCATCTTACCAATAGTATCTAATGCTTCATTCTCCGAACTTATATTAAAAGCTATAAGATTCATGTCTACTGTATTTATTATATCTTCATCGTCTTTTCCTATCTTCTTGATTATTTCATTTTCATTAGTAACACCTAATGCTTTTATCAATGTAATAATAGGAACTTTTTTTAACTTTCCAAAAGTTATGTAAAGAAGGTTGCTACTAGATATCTGCAAAGTATGTGGAACCTTTATTGCGTCGGCATCGGCAAATATCTTTGCAGTGAATTTGAATCCTTCCTGATTATCTTTAGAGATTAATATGTTGTTTGGAGCAAGGTCTTCTGTGGTTATTATTATCCTTTCGGTTCCATTGATTATGAAATATCCTCCGGGATCTGTAGGATCTTCTTTTGCCTCAGTTAATTCGCTTACTGATAATCCATAAAGATTGCAATATTTTGATTTTACTACAATTGGCATACGCCCTATAAAAACATCCTCAGTTACAATTTCCTTGCCGTCTGCCAAATACGAAACAGAAAGCATCAAAGGCGCATCATAGGTAAGGTCTCTGATTCTTGCTTCCATAGGATTGATTAATCGTACTATGCTGTCTGCTTCTATTATGTCCGGCTTTCCAATCGTTATTTTATTTATTTTTATCTTAAAATCCTCAACTCCCAACGGCTTTATAACTGGCTCTATCAAACCTTCACTGTCTATTATCTTCTTAAGCCCATTGTCTATAAAATATTCAAACGAAGAGATATGATGTGCTGCCAAAGCAGTTGAACCTAGCGCAGATCTAAGCAATGCTTGGTAAGTATTTTTTTCCATTTTATTTCACCACCAACCTATAATAACTGTACTGACCGGCGGTCTTGCTGTTTCTTTTTATCTCCAGGACCTCGCCCTCCTTTGCATCCAAAAGCTTAACTGCCGGATCATTTACTTTTATCTTAGGAAGATCTTTTATGACAATATTATATTTACTTAATAATTGATCGAGCTCCTCTTTGAGCATAATTCTATATTGCGGCGATAAACGGCTATTAAATACATCGATATCCAAGGGGGGAACCTCTTAAGTATAATTTATAATTCTATTCTATAATACTTCTAGTATTTAAGCTTTTCTATTACTAAATTATATGTTATTAATTCACATTCACTACTTTAAAAATATGAATAATTAATATAATTAACCGTTATTTAACATCCTTTTATATATAAGTGACTTTCCAGTAAGCTCATTTACATTCTTGTCTGCAAGATTAAATGTGGTATTACTGTAACTTATAAGCCAGTATGAAAGAAGGATTGAATAAAGCAATGCAGAATAGATTTCCTGCAGATGAAAACTGCTAACCAAATAAATGAAAACAAAAAGTAAAACAAGGTATACGGTAAATACAAAGAATGATTCTAAACGCATCTCCTTTGCAAGCCTTCTGCTGCTTATAATTGCCAAACGCAAAGTCGAATTGCCATATATTGAAAAAAAGTTAAAAAACATGAGCGAACTGCCATAGTATATTCCAGGTATTACCAATGCAATCAGTCCTATTATAGAGATTACAGCCTGAGTAAAGGTTGCTATCAAAAACTTTGGAAAAGCTGCCAATGAACGCTTGATTAAAGAAACTACATTTAAATTGCTTGAAACTAGATAATGTAATCTATAATAAAACAAGGTAGTCAAAGAAAAAACAATAAGTAGAAAAGATGCCACAAAAACAGCCTCGCCCGTGATTATTACAGTAGCTGACGGGGTAAAAATAAAGCCTCCGTTCAAAAATGCCCCTAACCCGAGATACCTAAAAATCACAACAAATCCAAAAATAAATATTACAAGAGTAATTGAAAGAAATGTAAAAAAGGAGCTAAGTTCTGATAGGGACTTCAGTCCATAAACCAAACTTGACAATGAGGAACTAAGTCTGCTTTGTTCTTTCATTA
This sequence comes from Candidatus Parvarchaeota archaeon, assembly GCA_023378805.1. Classification (GTDB taxonomy): domain Archaea; phylum Nanobdellota; class Nanobdellia; order Parvarchaeales; family Parvarchaeaceae; genus Parvarchaeum. The sequence goes on from JAMCSQ010000009.1 coordinate 4,061, forward strand.
TTATTAATTATACTGCATAATTAATATTCTTATCTTATTTCCTGTTAAACATTCTTTTTGCGTATTTGGATTTTAGCTTAAAACCGCAATATTTGTATACGGGGCAGATACCACAATGCGGAGAAACTGGTCTACAAACCTCTCTACCAAACCTTACAAATGAGTAATTTGTGGAAATTCTTAGATCTGAAGGCAGTATGCTTTCAAGCACGGCTTCTGTCTTTGCAGGCTTTGTTTCTTCCGGTACAATCCCCAATCGCTGGGATATCCTATTTACATGAGTATCTACAGCTATGTAGGGCAGGTTAAACCCCCACTCTAATACAAGACTTGCGACTTTCTCCCCAACACCCGGTATCTGCATTAAATCTGCTTTATTTGAAGGAACTTTTGAATTGAATTTAGTTATAAGTACATTACATGCTCTTTTCAAAAGTTTTGCTTTAACTCGAAAAAAACCAACTGGATAAATTAAATCCTCTATTTTTCCAGTTGATAATTTTATTATCTTTTCGGGGGTGTCTGCAATTGAAAGCAGTCTTTTCTGTGCAGGAAAAGTCGTAGTGTCCTTTGTTCTTGTAGACAGTATCCCATGCACAAGTATTTCAAAGGGACTTGCCTTTCTTTCCTTTGTATAGTAGTTTCTGCTTATTATTTTTACTGCCTTTACAAAATCGTCTTTATCCACAAATCAACAGTAAACTTACAATAATAAATAATTTAAGCACTAAACTAATAGAGATTAAATGAAATACCAAATAAAAAATGACGGTTTGAAATATCTCACAGAGAAATATGACATTGATTTTGATACGCTTATAGACAACATACGCGAGAAAAAATATGATAAAGTAGCAATACAAATACCAGATGGTTTTAAGTTGCACGCACTAGACATTGCAGACATGATAAGTACAAACGCTGGAACGGAAGTATATATATGGGGAGGAAGCACTTATGGTGCATGCGATATACCAACTGGTCTTGGAAAATTTGGGATAAAAGCAATTATACAATTCGGACATGCAAGATTTAGAGCTGATGAACTGGGCAAAAGCAGTGGCTAAATGATAACTATTGGTATAGACGAAGCTGGTAGAGGCCCTTTGATAGGCCCGATGACAATAGCAGGTATTGGTTTAGATGAAGAAACTGCCAAAAAATTTAAGCTTCTGGGCGTCAAAGATTCGAAGATGCTAAGCATCAAAAGGATATATCTTTTAGAAAGAGAGATAATTAAAACCTGTAATAATTTCAAGGTTATTAAAATATCCGCAGAACAAATAGATAATAGATTTGAGAATGGAAAAAACTTGAATTACTTAGAGCTTGACAACATGATAGAGATAGCAAACTCGCTTAAAGGACAAACTGTTATCGTTGACTCTCCAAGCCGAAACACCTCCAAAATACGGGAATATCTAATGAAAAAGATAAAAGATAAGAAAGTCATAGCTGAGAACTACGCAGACAAAAACCACATTGAAGTATCAGCTGCGTCCATAATAGCAAAGGCAAACAGGGAAAGAGAAGTAGAAAAAATAAAAAAGGAATTAGGGTATGACTTCGGAAGCGGTTATCCATCAGATCCAAAAACTATGCAATTCGTAAAAATAATAACAGAAAATGGTAGAATAACCCAAGAACCTTACAAAAAGTTCATAAGAAGAACATGGAGTACGGTAAAATACACAAATTTTAACACACTAAACTCCTTTAACTAGGTGTTCAATAAAAGTCGATGGTAACTCTGTTGATTTCCAGCTTTTTTTATCTATACAGATGTGAAGTATATAGCCCTGGCATATCTGTTCTTCGTTTCGAGTTATATCAAAATCAAACCTCAATATCTTTTTAGATATAAGACTAACTTTAAGAGAAGTATTAAGAGTGTCTCCCATCCTTGCCGAATTAAGGTACTTTGCATTTGATTCCAAAACAACCACCCATCTATTTTCATCTATGATGGGAAAATGGTATCCTTTAGATTTTATGAATTCTTGCATCGCATCGGTAAAAAACCTGTAATAACCTGAGTAATGTACAATACCCTGCGCATCGGTATCATATATTTTTACATCCTCCTCAAAGGAATAATCATATTCCATATTTAGTAAGGCATAAAGCTTTCTCCAAGGCTTTGAAGTAAATCGGTCTGCCTTTCAAAGTATTCTCTTGCGTTTTTGAATCTTTCAGTCAAATTTTGGATAACTGCATTTTTCAAATCAAGCGGATGTATTTTCTTTTCAGTGTATAACTTTACCATTTGTTCTGGAGATTCTATTATTATGTCCCCACCGAATTTTGTCTCTCTTTCTATTTTCAGATTACCATCATTTGGCAGTATGAAAAAGTTAACTATTTGGACTATAAAGTTGTCTTCAACTACTCCCTCTGGACAGTACCCATTAAGTATTTTCTTCTTTATTGATTCTTCGGAATCGTATATCTTAATATTACTTTCTGGAACAGAAGAAGACATTTTTGTCCCAGGCCCGCGTATTGATGCTATAAGAGGAGTTAATACTTCCACTCTTTTTCTGTAACCCAGCTTTTCTAAGTATTCCCTTGCATATGCAAGTATATGCCTTTGATCCATACCGCCTAGCTGTATATCGACATCTAAATATTCTTCGTCTAAAGTCTGCATAAGCGGGTATATTATTTCACTTACCTTTGGATTTTTCATCCTTGTAACTTCTGAAGCTGCATGAATAGCTTTCTCAATGGTAGTAAACGTAGAAAGCTTTAACAGATCAGAAACGTAAGGCTGGCTCAATTCAAAATCAGATCCTCTGATAAATTCTGGTATTCTCTCCCAGTCAAATGCAAGTTCTATACATTTTTTTGTGTAATCAACTCGTTTATCTAACTCTTCCCATTTTGATTTCAGATCATCCAATGCGGCATGCAAATCTGCTATCAGTATCTTTGTATGTATACCTGCTTTTTCAAAATCAAAAAGTTTGCCTAATGCGACAAGGTGACCCAGGTGTATTGAACCAGTTGGGGCTCTGCCTATGTAAACAGAAAGTGGTTTCCCTTCATTAAGTAAAGTTCGCAGCTCTTCAAGAGTTATTATTTCAAGAGTGTTTCGCTTTATTAAATTTAAACGTTCTTCAGTATCCATAAACATATAATTAAATTAGGATATATATACATTATTAACAAAGTAGCAGGCAACTAATAAAATAAGTTTTAATTTATGCAATAACAATAATAAAAATGAAATTCATGCATGTTGGGGATACCCATATTGGACAAGTATACAAAAATGATACAAGAAATAATGACATAAAAGAAGCATTTATACAAATGGTGGATTATGCTATATCCGAAAAAATAGAGTTCATTGTGCATTCCGGAGATCTTTTTGACTCAGGTAACCCTCCATTGGATTCGCTTTTATTTGTAACAGATGAATTAAACAGACTAAAAACTGCCGGGATACCTTTATTTATAATACCTGGATCACACGACGTTGGTGTAGGAGAAGAGGAAAGTATTATAGAACTTTTTCACAGAAACAACCTTCTTACAAACCTAAACTCCAAAAAATACATTGAATTCGGAGAAAATGTGAATCTTAAAGGTGAAAAATATAAAAACGCATTTATATGCGGAGTAAAAGGCAAGAGAAGCAAAGTAGAAGATGAAATATTTAAAAAATTAAAAATAGAAATAGATAATTCGGCATTCATTAAAATTTTTGTATTTCATCACACCATTTCATATCTTGGAGAAAAATTTAAGGATCTTGAAACAGAAAGCCTGCCAAAAGGATTTGATTACTACGCTGCAGGCCACTGGCATGGACATAGAGAAAACATAAAATATGACAGAGGAGTAATACAGTACCCGGGTTCACTTGAATATTGCGACGAAAAAGAAATAGTTGACAATCCAAACAGGGGATTTTTTATAATATCATATGACAAAGCAGGTATAACCTCTATAGAATACAAAATAATAAAAACAAGAGATAAACAGGTTTTCACAATAAATGCTGACAATAAAAAAGCTACGGAGTTAGAGAATGAAATAATTAACAAGCTAAAGAAAAACGACGGAGTCATACTTGTTGTAAAATTAGAGGGTCAGTTAACTGATAAGGCCTCCGATGTCAACATTGTAAAGATTAAAAAAATAGGATACGAACTTGGTTATTCATACATAAGTATAAACAAATCAAAGTTAAATGACAAAGACACAGATATACAAGAAGACGAAATAAAAACAAAGGAATTGCCCACCATAGAATACGAATTTCTTAAAAAGAAAGGTTATAATGAAAAGGAAATAAAAATTGCAAGATACTTAATAGATTCTCTTGGAGAAAGCGCTGACGACATAAAAAAGGAGGTTGAAAAACTATTTTATTCACATGATAATATCCAAAATTAAGCTTGAGAATATTAGGAGCCATCACAAAACTGAAATACCATTTGAGAATGGCATAAACGTAATAACCGGTAACACCGGCAGCGGTAAATCCTCCATATTAATGTCAGTAGAATATGCACTTTTCGGAAAGATTGGAGAAGGAAAAGAAGAAGGAAAAATGCTGCTAAGAAGGAATTCTTCGGAAGGAGAAATAAAGATAAAGATAAAAAACGGCAATGATGAATATGAAATAAGCAGGGGTTTAAAGCGAGTTAATGATTCCGTAAGAAACGACGATTCAAAAAATTACATAAACAAAAACAATAAACGAATAGATCTTCAAAACAGGGCATCTGATATAAATTCTTATGTAAACAAACTATTAAAAATAGAATCAGAAAACCCTCTGGAAACATTTGAAACCATAACATACATTAAACAGGACGAACTGAAAACACTAATATTTGAAACTGGCCAGTACAAACAAGAGTACATAGACAGTCTTTTACAGCTTAACAAATATCTAAATGTTTACGACAGTACAAAGGAAATTATAAATAAAATAAAAAACGAGATAGAAATAGATAAAAAAGAACTGGAATTAAGTATTGACCAAAATGACATAATAAAGATAGAAAACAAAATATACGAAAATGAAAGTAAAATAAAAAGCTTAGAAGAAGAAGCAACAAATAACGAAATTCTTTTGAATAACAAGATAATACAGAAAAACCAGAAGGAAGGCGAGCTCCAATTTGAGAGAGATAAAAAAATAAAATTTGAAAAAGCTTCGACTGAAATTAAAATAAAGGAGAATGAAAAGACTAAGCTTGGAATTGAAAAAACAAGAATTGCACAAAAAATGGAGGAAACCGGCAAAAACGTCAGATCGGTAGAAAAATCCAAAAAAGATGAGATTGAAAAAACGATTAATGACCTTGAAAAGCAAAATAAACTGGAAGATGAAAGCATTAAAAAACTATATGAAAAATTCTTCCAGATAGAATATTCATACAAAAAAACTAAAAATGAAAGTAGTGAACTTGAAAAAGAAATAGAAAATGAGAATAAAACATTAAATCAAATAAATAGGGAGCAAGAGGAACTTGACAAGCAGATTAAAAACATAAGTGAAATAGAAAATAAAGAAGAGCTCGTCGGCAGAGTTTATGAATTAAATAATTTAATAAAAGACCTGAAAAAAGAACGTTCACAATCGATTGAAAAAGGAGTTTGTATCATATGTGGAAACGGGATAACAGATAAAACCCATCTAGAAACGGAATACTCAAGCAGGATAAGGAGATACGAAAATGAGATAGAGAGATTGACAAATATTGCAGATAGCATCAAATATGATA
>JAMCSQ010000009.1:9871-26706 GCA_023378805.1 Candidatus Parvarchaeota archaeon
AAAATTAAAAGAAAACCAAAACGAAGGAAAAGAAAAAGAATATCTGGACATAAAGGAAACTTACGAAAAAGAAAAACAAAGATCAGAAAACATCTTACTGGATCTTAAAAATGCAAGAGAAGAAATTAAACTTATACAAGAACAGGAGAGAAGGATGTTCGAAATTGACAGCTATAAGAACAGAATAGATGAAATAAATAAGGAAATAAGTAATTATTATCTGGAGATAACACAATTAAGAGAAAATTTATCGGAAATAAAGTTCGATGATAAAAGGCTAAATGAACTTGAAAATGAATTCAAACTCATATCTGAAGAAGTAAACAAACTAAATTATAGACTTACGGAGATAAAAAAAGAAACAGAGCTCAGAAAATCCCAGCTCATGACTGATAAACATGAAAGAGAAGAACTTGAAAGAAAAGTAAAAAAGAAGGAAGAGCTTTCGAAGCTGCTCGATAAAAAAGAGAATTTCCTAAAGACTATGTCAAATTTAAGGGAGGATATACGCGGAATAAGAGAATACGTTAGACTGCGTTTTATAAATGATTTTCGGTCACTTTTTAAAACACGCTTTGAAGAGCTTAGAAATGAAGTTGACTATGACATAGACATAGACAACAACTACAATGTTATCATTACTGCTGGAAACGAAAAAATGGACGCTAGATCATTATCTGGCGGAGAGAAAACCTCAGTAGCGATAGCATACCGACTTGCATTGTCATCTCTTGCATCAATCCTTGGTGGGATTGGAAAAAATGAGATTATAATAATGGACGAACCAACATCCGGATTAGATAAAGAAGACATAAATGCGCTTACAAACGCAATTACTAAAATAACGGATTTAAAGCAAATAATAATAGTAACTCATGAGGACAATATGAAGAATATTGCTGACAAGGTAATAAAATTAAAAAAGGAATCAGGCGTGTCCTCTATATATTAAAACAAAGTATTATTAACAGAATCTATATTTGGTTTAGGAACTCTAGAATAATCGATATTACTTGTAATTATGCCTGAATTGCCCAAGAAAACCTTTAGATCTTTCAGTATATTGGGATATTTATATCTCAGTTGATCATACAAATCAAATGCAATTTTCTTGTACTCTGGATGAGCTTCGTCTGTGCTCCTGTTCTCTGCAATAAAAATGGCTTCGGCCAGACTCATCGACATTTTCAAGTTTGTTCTTGTTGCAAGAGGGACTAAAAGCTGAAGCTCGGAATTAAACCTTTTTTCGTATAAGCTGTTATAATAATTATTTATTTCGCTTAAAACTTCTTTTGAAAGGCCCAAAAATTCGTTATTTTTGTATACTGCCGAAGGTAGTATATAATCATTTAAGTGTATTACCGTGTTTCTATTTGAAAGCCTGTGCCTCCATAAGTCCCTTGCAGTGCCTAATGAACAAGCTATATCAATCTGAAGAAATGATGATCTTAGAACACTATCATTTAAATCATCAAACTTACCTTTTCTACTCAAAGATAAATTTTTAAGGTATTCGCTTACTACTTTCTTGGGTTTACGTTTATGTCCATAAGGCAATTGTTCGTATATTGAGTTTAAAAGCTGTTTCTCGTTTTGAGAGCCGTCTGTTATAGTTACAATGACTGAGTTTAATGAAGATATCCGCATAGAATTTAAAAGATTAGAATAATCAAAGCTTACCCTTTCCTTGTATACCTCTCTATTAAATTCATCAGGAGCCACATGTGTGGACAAAGAGGGAACATTATCTGAAATAACAGAATAAAATAGCTTACCGGCCTGCTGATTATAAGTATTTTCACTTGAAAGCAGTTTCCTACCTATGTTTTCTGCAGTTCTAGCACTTAAAAGCATAACAAGTGAAGTTTTTGCACCAAAAGGTAAAAAGCTCCTCACAGAATCACGTATAGTGGGAGTTATTACAGTCTTTATTTGCTCTTCGGTTGGTGAAGCGCCATTTGTTTTTATAAAATCCTGCATATATGTCCCCATTAATTTATCAAATAGAGAATTATATAGACCTGATAATTCGTTATAACCTTTTAATAATATTTTAGATGCTTGCTTATCCATACCCTCTGAGATATACGCCTCATCAAATTTTACATAACGCGTAGATCTTTCCTGGGATGAGATAAATACTTCATCTTGTATAGTTAATGCAGTTATCTCCGGCACAACCATTGATACCATAAAATTAGATTGCTCCCCTATATTTCTATGCCCAAGCACAGATTGGATATTATACAGGCTTTTCCTAGTAGATTCTTCAAGTGAGGAATAAACCCTGCTAAAAAACTTGTTAACGGATACAGAGTCTGACAAATCAAGCTTTTCATTATATATTTTAGAATACTTGTTTGTAATCGAAGTGGACTTTGAAACCAGCTTTTCAAGCAGACTTTCTCCATTATTGGTACTCAAACGACTTGATAACGAAAGATCTTCTAATGCCAGCATCTCTGTAGTTGGAAAAAATCTGTAAAAAACTGCACCCATTCCGTCTAGGTAATAAAAACGCAGGAAACCGCTATCATTCCTTTTAACCTCTTGCATAAAAACAAAATAAATTATTATTTGTAGTACTTAAATACTTATAATTAAATGCAGGGGAAGGGATTCGAACCCTCGAACTCACAAAGAGAGCAGATGACTCAAACGCGCACTTTTCTTGAGTCTGCCGCATTTGGCCAGACTTTGCTACCCCTGCAAAGTTAACCTAAACTTGATATACTTAGTATTCAAAATATTATAACAATTAAGCTTAAATAAGTTTATTGAAACATTAAATATTCATTAACTTTTGTTTTCAACACTAGATTTGTTTAAATCATTAAATATAGTTTCAAAGGACTCATGTATAGCCTTTAGGTCAGAGGAAAGTTTTGAAGGCAACTTTTCATATGTCTCACTACTAGTTTTAAATTTATTGAAAGAATCAGATGCGCGATCAACTACTTTTTTAAGTTCCTCATACTGCAACTTAGTTAAATAAGAAACGCCGACGAACACATCCTCTTGATCTACCATTAATAATATTAAACAAAACTAAGAATTTAAATGTTTAAAATTAAGGTGCAGTGACTTTTATTGCCTGAACTGGACATACATTCTGGCATGCCATACAAAATATACAGTCTCCCTCTCTTGCCGGATCCGCCTTTCTATTCGACAGAGGATTACCTGGTGTATCATTCCATTCTATCAATGACACGGGACATGCTGGTATACAAGAACCATCGGCATTACATATATCCCAATCTATGGCAACAACTGAACCATGTATACCCAATTTGTTTGGCGGTTCTACTGGACCGTAAACATCATGGCCGCTATGTGTGCTTACTTTTTGCCGGTTATTCTTAAAGTCAGGATCGATTCCCATTTTATTTTAAATACAATAATTATTTATAAAGATTACCTAATTTTATCCAGAACTTCCTTCAATACAACTGCCTGATTACGTACTTCGTCTTTTGCTCCAAATAAAAGTATAATCTTGCCATATTTTCTTTCCAGGGATTTTATGTATTTTAGCTTTTCAATATTTTCTGCAGAAGCCAGTTCCTTCTCATACTTCTTCTTGAACTCAGCCCATTTGCTTTCATCATGTGAAAACCATTTTCTAAGAGCATTACTTGGCGCAATATCTTTTTCCCAAATATCTGCAGCTACTTTTTCTTTGGTAAGTCCTCTTGGCCAGACTCTATCTACTAGTATCTTAAACCCTTTTTCTTTATTTCTATACACCCCCTCTGTTAATATCATAAAGATTAAAGAACGGGAATAGATATAAATATAAAATGATAAATTACTACATTTCAAAAAATGCTGCCATCCTATTTGTAGGCATAAACCCACATTTTGGTTCTTATAACAGAGGAGTACCATTTTCAAACAACAAAATGTTCTGGTACCTGCTTTCAGAAGCAAAAATAATAAAAGAACCAAGAGTCTTTTTAAAAGACGATAAAAAACTCAAAAGGCTTTACAGAATTATTTCAAAAAAATATAAAATAAATTTTATAAATATAATAGACAAGCCGACAAAGAATGTATCGCAGCTAAAAAAAGGGGAGGAAACTCAAGGAGTAAAAAGGCTAATTAAAATAATAGAACAAAAAAAGCCTAAGGTTGTGTGCTTTATAGGGAAGGTCACATTCAACAAGTTTAAAGGAGATAACAAATTCAGATTTGGACTACAAGGCAAATACTCTAACTCAATAATATACGTTATGCGCTTTCCAATAAGAGGTTATGCAAAAATAAGAGTAAAGGAATTGAAAACAGTAAAAAGATTAGCCAGACTTTAATTCTGATAAATCTTTTTTATATATAGACCATAAATGAAAAATTATACTAAATGAGGAAAGAACTGCTACAGTATCTATAAATATCGATAAAAAAACGGATCCGCTATAGAGTATAACAGATATTACTGAAAATGCTATTACTATGGATAGAATTATAAAAACAATTGATATTGCGACAAATAAAAAATGCAGATCTTTCAAAATTCTGTAATTAACATTTCCATTCTGCAGATACTCCTTAAAGGTCCTCTTTGTTACCTTCCCTTTCTTATATTCGTATATTTTCATATGATTGCAGAGGGAGGGATTTGAACCCTCGAGGGCGCTAAGCCACAGGATATCTTATTCTTTGCAAACACAAAGACAGATAAGGACCTTAAGTCCTGCACGTTGGGCCAAACTTCGCTACCTCTGCTTCCAATAGATAAGTGCGACTGATTATTTATAACTAAGCACTCTTTTCACGCAGAAGCCTTCTCTTTCGTTTTCTGTCCAACATCTTCTTCTTTCGAGTTTTCCACCTATCTTTATGGTACTTTTTCCAATTTTTTGAGCTTCTTTTCATATACTAATTACATTTTCACCCCATTTATATCTTGGCACCAGTAACACTGGAACTTTGATGGTAGTTTCCAGAATATGGCTTTTGTACTTCGCTTAAAGTATTACTTAATATCAAGTGCAAAAACCTAGTTCCTTTCGAGATCCTTACGGGGATATTGCCCCCTATCATCATTATTGTAAGATTTCCTTCATAACCGGCATCAACTATTGTTGGAGGAATCGCAAGCCCTAATCTAGCAAATGTTGAGCGTATGTTGCACATCCCAACTAAATTATTTGGCATCTTTATCTTTTCATCTATCTTTATCAAAACTCTCTCCTGTGGGAAGATAACAAAGTCTTTCTCAACCTTTTCTTTGGTGTAGACTTTTTCAAGCGAAGCCTTATCGTTTATATCAACAGGCTCTTTATTATAAATAAACCTAAGTAATTCATCACCGACTCTAAGATCTATGCCATTTTCTCTTATTGTATCATTCGAGATAGGTTCTATAGAAAACAGCTTCTTATCCAAGTACTCTCTTATGTCTTTATCGCTTAATATCATGTAATGATTAAATTATTACAGTATAAAAATTTATTGTTTTATAAAAACAAAATATTTATTACAAAAAATTGATAAATTGGTATGATATTCCAAAAAATAAACATAGAATGGCTTCATCATGCATGTTTTAGGGTAAATGGAAAAAATAGTATTATATACACAGATCCTTATAAGATAAAAAATAATTATAACGACGCAGATTTAATAATTATAACACACGACCATTATGATCATTTAGAGAGCGAAAGCATAAAAAAACTAATAAATGACAAAACGGTATTAGTCGCACCGAAAGACTGCCAAATCTTACTAAACGAATTTAAAAACGACAAGGTATTTGTTTCTCCTAATGAAATAAAAATAGTAAAAGATATAACAATAAAAACCGTTCCTTCTTACAATGTAAACAAGTTTAATGAAAAAGGAATAGCATTTCATCCAAAAGAAAAAGGTAACGTTGGTTATATCTTTATCATAGACAATGTAAGAATTTACATTGCAGGAGATACTGATAACATACCTGAAATGGAAAGCTTTAAAACAGACATTGCGCTTCTGCCTGTCAGCGGTATATATGTTATGACGCCAAAGGAAGCTGCTGAATCTGCTTTAAAGATAAATCCAAAAATAGCTGTACCTATGCATTATGGCTCCGGCATTGGAACTGAAAAAGAAGCGCAGGAATTTAAGAAATTACTATTAAATAAACTAGAGGTAGAGGTATTAACCTCTATTGATAAGTAGATTAAAAAGATTTAAATATAACATATTTTATAAGATAACAATATGTCTAAAAGCACAGCGCCTACTCTTAAGAAAAAGGGGGGAGGATTAAAGGGAAAGAGAAGAGATAAAAGAAGGAGCGAGTCAAAGAATATTTCGGTTCCTTTACAGGTAGGTGAAAGAAAGATAAAAACCTCCAGAACAGTTGGTGGAAACATAAAGATAATACCACTAAAAACAGATCAGGGCAACCTTTTTGATCCAAAAAGCAAAAAAACCTCAAAAGTAAAGATAGTCCGGGTTTTAGAAAACAAGGCAAACCGATCATATGCAAGGCGTAATATAATCACAAAAGGAGCAGTAATAGAAACTGATCAGGGGAAAGCTATTGTAACAAACAGGCCCGCTCAGGATGGGCAAGTAACCTTAAAAAAGCTTGATTGATCGTAAGGATCATTGATGGAAATTAACCTAAATAAATTCAGCAATATTATAGATAAACATCATAAAAAAATAATAATTCTATGGATAGCTATTTTTCTCATTTCCATACCCATAGCCGTGCACCTTTTTAGCATAGTATCTTACAATGTAACTGGAAATTCATCAAACGGCAATTCAAGCAGTGGCAATAACCTTCAATTAATTGTAAGTGTAAGCAATAATGCATACTCAAACAACACGAAGAATTTCTTTGAAAATATTTCTGATAACTTCGCTTACAAAAATATTACCTCTTTGTATTCTGCAGAATATAATCTTTTGAATTCAACATACTATAATATACAAAAAAATGCAGAATTTGCACTGAAGTCTGCATACATGAAATACAACCTTACTCCCGAAACAGTGCCTAAAAGCCTGAACAATACTATAATAGCAGACATTGCAGACATAATAAAAAGCGAACTTAACAGTTCAAGTATTACTGAACACAATTCATCGTATGATTTCATAGTAGGGATAATAAAAGGGTATTATAACTCTTCTCCAATGTACATAATAAATAATTACAACTTTACCAATTATCCGATAATACCAAATACGAATGAAACTGTAACGCTTATAAATTACAACCATACAACTATGCTATCCACAGTAAACAACTCTAACTATTCTTTTGTAAATTCATATGTTGGTAAAATTTCAAAAAATTATGGAGTTACGGCATATGTTACTGGTTCCAGAGGATTAAGCAGCAACATAGAAAGTGAAACTAACTTCGGTACGTTTCTTGCAATTGCAATAGGAATTCTTATGGTTGTAATAGTAACTGGACTTATATTCCGGTCACCCATCGCAGCATTTGTGCCTCTTATGGTATACGGAGTAGATCTTACAATCGCATTTTCGGTGTTTTACGTAATATATCACATAATTCTAAGAAGTACTGTATCTTTTTTCGATCCTGCACTTGCAGCGATACTTATGCTGGGAATATCAACGGATTATTTAGTATACATGCTTTACAGATTTAAACAAGAACTCAGAAAAGACCACAGAAAAAGCGTAAAAATAAGTATTGGGGGAGCTGGTGCAGCGATACTTGTAAGCGGCACTACCGTAGTATTAGCTTATAGCATACTTTCAGGATTTAATCTAGCTTTTCTTGGATCTACTGGGATATTGGATTCTGTTGGGGTACTTATAGTTCTTTTATCGGCACTTACATTCATGCCATCAATTCTTATTTTCTTAGGAGAGAAGGTATTCTACCCAAATCTTAAACCTGGCTTCTCTTTTGAAAAGTCATTCGCAAGATTAGCGCACTTTAATTATAAAAACAGATACTTTATAATTACCATTTTTATTGTGGTAATTGCAATCGCTGCATATTTCTTTGTAGTATACCAACCTGGATTAAATTTTCTTGGATTACTTCCAAATTCGGGATCAAAAACTGCTTTTTACATAGCTACAAACAACTTTAAATTTGATCCAATAGATCCTATTATAATAACAATAAACAATACACAAAACATAAATGGAACAATGATTTACAATTCAATAAAGTCAATGAACGGAGTAAGCTACACTCAATTGACAAGAGGAAACAATTCTATGCAGATATTAACTTACTTAAAACCGCTTGGATTTAGTACCCCAGCATTAAATGATTACAATAAGATAAACAATTACTTAGAAACAAGGAATGTAAACTATAGTATTAAAGGTACGCAAGTATTTCTTGGCAGTGCAGTTAAAAATATGAATGGAAGTGTTCCATTACTGATATTTTCTTTAGGAGCTATGGTTTTTGTAGTGTTGTTTGTAATCCTTTTCTCAATCTACACTCCTTTGCGTTTGGTACTTCTTATAATTGCAAATGTTATAGCTGCTAATGGAGTTACATTGTTAATATTCCATTATATATTGTCTTTGCCATTCATATCAATTGCCCAGATATTCCTAATAACAAGCATAATGGGGGTAGGTGTAGACTATGATATATTCTTGGTAATGAGAATAAGAGAATACGTAAAAGAAGGCAAAAATAACTTTGATGCAATAAAAATGGGGCTTGTAAAAAGCGGGCCAATAGTAGCAAGTATAGGGATAATCTTTTCAATGGTGTTTCTGTCTCTTTTAGCAAGCGGCGTGCCAATAATAGAAGAAGTTGGATTCATAGTTGCAATAGGAATCTTAATTGATTCTGTTATATCCGTATTGTTTATAGTTCCATCTATAATGTTTTTGTTGCAAAAGTACAATTGGTGGCCGGGACTTAAACAATATGAATATAATAAATAAAATGATTGAAAAGATAAAAGGAGAAAAGATAATAAAAACAGAAAAAGATAATGATAAGGTTTTGACATTGACAGAAGGCCCTAATGGCATAAGCGTGAAATTTAATGGGATAACTTATTCAAGAAGAGCCGAAAAAGGAATATTCACAGGTTCTTACTGGGATTACTTCACACCTCTGCCTTTACTTTATAACAAACCAAATATACTCATGATAGGTTTGGGTGGTGGAACAATCGTTTACCAGATAAATAGACTATATGACAGAAAAGTAAACATGGATGTAGTTGAAATAGACGAGAAGATGGTTAAACTTGCAAGGGAGTTTATTCCTGAAGATATAAAAAAGATAAATCTATTTATAGAAGATGGAATAGAATTTCTCAAAAAAAGCAAGAAAAAATACGAATTAGTGTTTTTAGATGCATACGATGGGGATAAGATTCCTGATAGCTTTCTTGATGAAAGAACCATTTCATACATAAACGACACCCTTATAAAAGACGGATTACTGGCCATAAACTATGCAATGAGCTTCAAGGCCATTGTTTTCTTCCAGAATTACATAAGCAAACTTAAGAAATACTTTAAAGTATACCTTGTGAATAACCCTTTAGGCTCAGGAAATACTATAATCTTATGCAGCAAAAAAATGGATAAAGCAGAAATATTGGAAAAGATTAACAAGATGAAAAAGGAAGACAATAACATGCATGTAATAAAAGGATACAACAACATGAGCAATGGCTAATATTTATCCAATAAAATTCACTAGGATAAATGGAAGTAAAAGAAATAAGAAACTCATTAAAAGAAATTGATAAAAATACCTGGGAATCCAAAAAAGCAGGCAATGTTCCTATAAGATTATACGCAAATGAAAACCTTCTTAAAAAAATGGAAGATGATGTATTTAAGCAGGCAGCAAATGCGGCCTCTTTACCTGGGATACTAAACTTTTCTTATTTATTCAGCGATGCCCACATAGGTTATGGTGTGCCCGTAGGCTGGGCAGGTGCTTTTGATTTAAAGGAAGGGATAATTTCACCCGGTGCTATAGGTTTCGATATAAACTGCGGTATGCGTTTGATAAAAACAAACCTGACTTTAAAGGAAGTTAAACCGAAAATAAAGGAATTAATTGATACATTATTCAAAATGGTGCCAGCTGGAGTAGGTTCTAACTCTCCGCAGATGCTTACAAAGTTAAAGACTTTAAATAAATCCGATTTAAAGGAAATAGCCGAAGAGGGCGTAGAATGGACCGTAAGAAAAGGATATGCTACGGAAGAAGATAAGGAAAGAATTGAAGAGCAGGGCAGGGTAAAATCTGCAGACTTTTCGGAGGTAAGCGAAGAGGCATTTAAGAGAGGAAAACAACAGCTTGGAACACTTGGATCCGGGAACCATTATCTTGAAGTTCAGGTAGTAAACAAGGATTTCGATAAAGGAGTAGCAAATTCACTGGATTTAGATGTAATAAAGGAACAAGTAGTTATAATGTTTCATACCGGTTCAAGAGGATTTGGTCATCAAATAGCAAGCGATTATATTAAAAAGTTCCTAGATTACTCTTCTAAAAATGGAATAACTCTAAAAGACAGGCAGTTGGCTTATGCTCCTTTCAATTCTGAAGAAGGCCAGGCGTATTTTAAAGCCATGTCCTGCGGAATAAACTTCGCTTTCGTTAACAGGCAGATAATAAACTATCAGATAAGAGAAGCATTTAAAAACACGTTTAAAAGAAGCGAAAAAGACCTCGGTTTAGACGTCATTTACGATGTTTCACACAATACCGCTAAGATAGAAGAATATACCGTTAAAAACAAAAAAACGAATGTTATAATACACAGGAAAGGAGCAACGAGAAGTTTCGGCCCCGGGAATAAGGAATTAAAAGGAATACTCAAAAAAATAGGCCAGCCTGTAATAGTAGGGGGCAGCATGGAAACGGGCTCTTATCTCTGCATTGGAACAAAGAAAGCAGAAGAAGAAAGCTTTGGGACGACATTGCATGGCAGCGGTAGAACCATGAGCAGAGTAGCAGCAAGGAGCGCTATAAATCCAGATAAACTGCTTGAAAGCATGAAAACAAAAGATATATACGTAAAAGCAAACAGCATTACCGGCTTAACAGAAGAAGGAGGATCGGCTTACAAAGATATAAATGAAGTTGTGGATTCAATGGATAAAGCAGGAATAAGCTTGAAGATCCTAAGTTTAAGACCGATAGGGAATATAAAAGGATAATGGAAAGATACAGACTGCTTAAAAATGAGGCTACTGCGGACATAGCCTTTATAGCATATGGCAGAACACTTAATGAACTTTTTAGGAATATAACTATAGCTGTATCAAATGTGATGGTTTTAAACGCAGAAAAAGGTGGAAATAAAGAAATAAGATTCAGATTGCACGCAAAAAATCTTGATTACCTTGTAGTGGACTTCATAAATAAAATAATATTCTACAAAGACTACAAAAATGTACTTATTACCGATGCTAAAGTAGAGGTAGATAAAAAACTTAATCTTCAATGCATAGCCGTTGCAGAAAAATTGGAAAAACTTAAAGATCGGTTTTTAGCAGATGTAAAAGCGGCTACTTTGCATGACCTTGAGGTAAAAAAGCAAAAAGGATTAATTAGATGCAAGATAGTTTTAGATGTATGAAAAAGATACTGTCTGTTCATTATGACGAAATAGCTTTAAAAGGAAAACAAAGGGGTTATTTTCAAGGCCTTCTGATAAAAAACATAAAGGAAAAGACAAATAAACAGATTAAAGTTGTAGAAAGCAGGCTTGTTCTAGAGGATTACGGATTAGATGACATAGAAAAGCTGAAATTAACCCCGGGGATAGCATGGATAAGTGAAGCGTATAGCATTGACAGAGATGAAAAAGAACTGACTAAATTAATCGACGAAATAACAGAGGAAAACAAGAATGTAAACATTGACGTTAAAAGAGTAGATAAAAACTATGATAAAACCTCTTTGAAATTAAAGGAAGAGCTTGCAAAAAAATTAAAACTCAAGTTTGACAAGATGGGTAAAAAAATAAGAATAGAAATAATGGGTGATTCATTTATAGTAAATTACGGAATAGAAAAAGGGTTAGGAGGTTTGCCGGTAGGAAGTTCTGGAAAGCTATTATCATTGTTCTCCGGGGGCATAGATTCTAGCATAGCACCTTTGGAGATGATGAAAAGAGGGGCAAAGGTCGATCTGTTGCATGTTTATGCATTAAATTCACCGGATTTTGCCCTTGATAGCAAGATAAAAACCATAGCTGAGAAATTAAGTAAAGTAGAAGAAGGCCTGACTCTTTACCTTATACCTTTTCATTATTTCAGCGTTGCAGCATTAAAAATAGATAAAAGGTATGAGCTTGTGCTTTTCAAAAGATTCCTATTAAAATTAGCGGAGGAGATAAGCAAGGATAGAGGATACCTTGCAGTAATAACCGGGGATGCACTTTCTCAAGTAGCTTCTCAGACAATAGAAAATATAAACGCCATAAGCTTTGACATACAATTACCGGTTTTCAGGCCGTTTATAGGCTATAATAAAGGGGAGATAATAGACAAATCAATAAAATATGGCTTTTATGATTTATCAATAGAAGAGTATAAGGACTGCTGCTCCATAGTATCAAATACCCCTGCTACTAAATCCAATCCAGAAACCATCAAAAAACTGGAAACCGCCGTAGAAATGGAAAAAATAATAAAAGACAGCATTAAGGAGTTAAAGACTGTCAAATTTTAGAACGTATTGCATTCATCCTGGAATAATCATATATAAACATCTGGGCATACCCTGCGTATCTCCCAAAATAATTTGTCATTGCCTTTCTTTTGTCTTTATAACTCTTTGCATTACCCAGGGTATGGTTGTAATACAAGGATAATGTTCTTAATATCCACACGTCCATAGGGAAAGCAGAGAGATTGTGCAGGCCATAAAGAAGTATGCAGTCCAGTACTTTCTCCCCTATGCCGTTTATATTAATTAGATTTTCCCTTATCTCTTCTTCCTTAAAACGTTCATTTATTTCATTTTTGTAAAAGTATTCCGCAGCCGAAAAAACAAATTTAGTTCTAAAGCCCAGATTAAACTGCTTTAGCTTATCATACCCATTTTCGTATATCTCTTCAAATGATGGGAAACTCCTTAGTGTTTTACCGTTTATCTTATCTTCCTTTCCATAATAATCGGACATTGCCTTTATTCTTTTTAAGATGAGGGTTATATTAGACTGTATGGACAGGACAAAACCTAAAGTCGCAGGCCATATGCCGCTTTTTACCACGCGTAAAGAACCAGAATATCTTATAGCCTTGTCTATAAAATCATCCTTGTCAACTTCTGCTTTTATTTCATCAATAGGGTCATTAAGCCCTAAAAGCACTTTTACACTAGTTTCATCTAAACCAGAATAAATTAATTTATCTCTTTCCTGTCTTATTTCGAGGGGTTTATCCACGAATGAATACCAATTTTCACCCTCTTTGAAAAAAGTGAATAACTGGCCTGAATTTAACGTTCTATCCAATGAAAAATTATTCACTTTCGTTATCATAATAGTTATAACTTAAAATAAACATACTTATATTTAACAATAAATTTATAGTTAAATCAATGCTGGGTTGGCTGAGCGGTTAAAGCGCTGGCCTTGAGAGCCAGTTGGGATTTTCCCTTCGTAGGTTCGAATCCTGCACCCAGCGCACTTTTATTAGTTAATTTTTTCCCTTGCTGTTTTTAAATAAAGTAATTGAAGAGGATAAGAACCTGAGGTTAAACTAAATAGATTAAAATGGATTAGTTGTAGTTACTAGTAAAAAATGCTCCATTATCAACTAAATCAAATCCATGGCCGCTGTAATCTTTCAAGGTCCCATTAAGTGGCCAAAATGCAACTAAACCATTAGAAGTAATCGGACCTCCGGTTATACCTTTCTTATAAATGCTCATTAATTCCTGAGAAGACAAAGAGGAGTTATAAAGCTGCAAGTCAGCCAAGTCTCCAATTAATCCAAAATCTGCACAATAAAATGAAGCACCAACTACTACATATCCGTTACTAGCTCTGTAATTATAGTAGTCACTAACAACTGATTGAGTTTGCCCCAGCTGAAAAAGACCATAAGTACTGTTTATAGACGCAGCAAAGAAATACCAGCTGTTATTGAAAACATTTACAGAAAAAGAATTAGAGTGTATATCATTATCACAAGTATGTATTACTTCTTGGACTGCTGGTGGAGTAAATATAAAAGCAGCATAAGGACCGTTATAAAAACCAAAGGAGAATAACCCATCTGCCATCCATTGACCGGTGTTTCCAGGCCCATTCTCTTTTGGCATCTTAACCCAGCCAGTTATTGTAAATGTAAAGTTAACCACATTGGCTAAACCTGTGGAAGTTGGTAGAGTATAATACATATAACTATTATCATTAGATGATGTTGCTGAAATATTATAAGGAGCAGCAAAACTAGCAACAAAAGCAGGCAAAACCGTAGATGTGCTGCTTCCGGTTATTGAACCTAAGGACTGATAAGGTCCTGGAAGAGGCTGACCTGGTTCGGTGTAATTTACTGCTACTGTTATAGCGTAATGTGTGCCTGCTGATGGGCATATATCTGGAACAGAAAAGATGTAGGATGAACCGGGTCTTATCAGAGGATTTGGATCTACTGTTGAATTTGGCTTGAAATTTGATATTTTGGTTATTGCTGGATCTTTTGCTGTTATGCCTGTTATGTTTATTAGATTGCCTGTTGAATCACCAATACTTATTCTCAATACTCCATTGGCTGTACATTGTGCGGTTACACTTCCTAAACCTGAGAATCCTATTACTGTTGATGAAACACTTGAACTTGGGTTGAAAATACCCATGCTGTATAGGATTACTGCTACTATTACTATGATTAAAATAGCCCAGCCATACGTCATCATGTACTCCAAGGCTGACTGAGAACGCTTACCTTTTGTTAAAAGAGTTAAGTGCTTAGTTGTGTGTGAATATATATAAGAATCCTCTGTCTTTTCTTTTTCTCTATTGTTTAAGGCGTTAAATGGCATATCATTGGATGGAAAGTAAAATATATAAATATTTACTATGCCTAACCCTTTAAGTATTAAATTCTAAGATTTGAAGGCAAAGAATATCTAATTAATGCTTAGAAGCCATTTCCACAGCGGAATGAATTTAATCTTTTTTCCTTTTACCGTTTCCACTGCTTCATAGTCCCAGGTTATGACTAAGAGATTATTGCAGAGAAGGTCTTCGGAAGCGATTAAAAGATTATCGATTTCTCTGTCAGCGAGTTTATTTCCGCTCGAGGTATAAGTCACTTGTATAAGCTCAGTTATCTTAGATCCTTGTTTTACGACAAAGTCGATTTCTCTTTGCTTATAGTCCCTCCAATAATAAATTTTACTAGTTTTGCCCAGCCGCCTAATCAGCTCAATAAACGTTATATTTTCCATTATATTGCTTTTTTCGTTTAAGGGATTGTTAGAAGCCGCGGCCGCCAAAGCGTGATCTACTGCGTAAATTTTTTTGGGCGATCTTATAATTTCTGCTTTAGAACTTGAATAATTATCTACAGTAAACAGGAGATAGGCGTTTTCTAAATAGGATAAAAACAATTTCGCCGTGTTTGGACTGCCCAGATTAAAAACCTTTTGTAATTTAGAAAACGACGCGTTCTTTCCGTATAATCCGACAGCGTACATGGCAAACTCTTCAAATCTTTTTGTGTTTCTTATTTCATACCTACGCAGGATGTCCCTGTTTATAATGTCCCCAAGATACGCATATATCAAGTCTTTCCTGTCTTTAAGTATGACCTCCGGAAACCCTCCATATCCAATATATTTTTCAAATTTAGTTCGTATGGCTGCCAAACCCCGGCTTGTATAAGGTTCCACCTCTCCAGCGAATTCTCTGAAGGACATGGGAAATTCTTCAAACAAAACATTCCTTCCAGTAAGAGCGGCAGAAACGTCCGATTTTATTAAGCTGCTGTTACTCCCGGTGACAAATATTCTTATGTCTTCGAATTCCAACATTCGATTTACCCATTTTTCCCAGTTCTCCACGTTTTGTATCTCGTCTAAAAAAACGTATATTCTTCCTTTCGGCACATATAACTGTAAGTAAGCCTGATACAAATGTTCGAAATCACTGACTTCAAACGAAATTAATCTTTCATCCTCAAAATTTACGTAAAGTATATTGTCTTGGTTGACATTGTTTTTCAATAAAAACCGCATTGTTTGAAAAAGAAGAGTAGATTTTCCGCACCTTCTCACCCCGGTCAGAATTATCGCCTCCTTAAATTTTACATGTTCTTCTATGTCGTTTAATAAATCTCTTTTTACGCCCTCTTCCCGCCTAAGTATAGCTTCCTTCTGCGTTTTGATTATAAGCTTTAATGCTTCTACTTCCATAGTAATTATAACCGATTCCTATATTTAAATATTTCGTTATAGTGATATAATTAACGTTTTTATTTCATTATAATGACGTAATTTAAATAAATTCTTAAGCATCATAATAAAGGTATATACTTGGGAATTCCCTGTGAACTTCCATCTTTATTCCTTTTCCCATCTTAGGAAGGTACAGTAAATTATCAGTGAAGTTGAAGAACTGCGGAACTCTAAAGGACTGCCTATTTGTTTTCTTCTTGTATTTTGGATATTTTGCTATGCCTTTGAAGAATGCCTTGAATGCCATTTATGTTTTCCACTTTTGAGTTCGCTTTCATCCCACGATTTAAATCGTAGGTTTTCCCGCTCACACTTTATAAAATATGCAGGACTTATCTACTCTATCTTTATTTAATTTAACTCCATCCATGATTAATTTTCTCTTTTTAACTTTTACAGTACTAGAATCATTTCTGTTTCCTATTGTATAACC
>JAMCSQ010000009.1:26716-44241 GCA_023378805.1 Candidatus Parvarchaeota archaeon
GCTTAGTATCCTTCCTATTTCTCTTGGAGATATGTTAAGTTTTTTAGCTATTTTACCGTAAGTAGTTACTTTTCCTTTTGGGATCTTTGTCAATAACAAGTATACTTTATCTTCTTTAGTTATCATCTTTCCAGCCTACTTCTTCAAGTATGTCTTTTGTTTCCTTTATGTTTTTGTACTTCAAAGACAAAAACCAGTTATTTATATTAGTTATATCTCTAACCAAAAAATTAATCGTTAAAGAAGAAAGTTTTAACGCTTGGGAGAAATCTATAATGAAAGGCTCTCCATTGTAGTTTAATATATTATATGGGCTTAAATCACCATGTATCATTCCATTTTTTGCCATGCTAACTATAAACTTAGTTAACAATGTATACCATCTTTCTACATTGAAATCGCTGTCTTTTATAGCAAGTTTAGCTGTATTGCCCTCGCTGCCTATAAACTGCATTACTATTATGTTTTCATAACAGCGAATAGGCTCTGGAGCGTTTATCCCAAGGTTATGTGCTTTTGAAAGAAAATTGTATTCGAATCTTGTCCAGTCATTTATCTGTTTTATGAAACCGCCACTTTTTCTGCCCCTTAAACGTATATAGGCAGGTATGCTCTTGAATGCGTCTATATTGTGCCGATGTATTTTAACTGCAACTATGTTATCATGAAAGTCTCTGCTATAAAAAACATAGGATTCCTTTCCCGTTCCTATCGGGCCTAAGAGATTGCTTATATAACCATCTCCTTGTAATTTATTGACGTTTCTTAGGGTTTCCTCATCAAACACGTGCGAGAATACCTTACTTTTTGTCATGCTTTATTTTCAGAGATTTCTTTATTGTATTAAGTAGTTTTGTCTTCTGAGCGTTATCAACCATTGCATGTTCTATTACATCTATTATTGAATCTGCTGGCGTTATTTTTATTGCCTTGGGATCGGATAGAACCAGATCATCTATATTAGAAGCAGGGATTATAACCTCTTTAATTCCAGCGTTTATAGCAGCTTCTACCTTTGCTGACACTCCTCCCACTGGCAGAACCTCTCCCCATATCGATAAAGAGCCCGTCATTGCTAAAGACTGCTTTATTGGTATATTAGTAAGAGCTGATAGTATGCTTATAGCAACACTTACGCTTGCACTGTCTCCTTCAACACCTGAATAGGCCTGTAAAAATTGTATGTGTATATCATAGTCAGTTAAAGGCTTATTTGCATACAGCTTAACGATTGCTGATACGTTCTTGACTGCTTCCTGTGCTATTTCTCCTAGTTTACCCGTTGCTATTATCTCTCCGGATCCTTTTCTCATGCTCTTTGTGACTATTGCTTCAATTGGCAGCATCAAACCCGAGTCGGAATTCTCTATTACAGCTAAGCCATTTACCCTACCTACTCTGGATCCATTTACCTGTATAACATCGTAATCTTTCTTTTCTTTTATGTATCTTGCGGCAATCTGCTGCTCAAATGAACCTGCATAGTTCTTTGCTTTTAATACATCGTCTCTGCTTACAATTGAATGTTTGTTTTCTACGGCAATATCTCCTGCTACCCTTATAACTCCACCTAATTCTCTTAGCTTCAAAGTCAAAGATTCTTTCCTATTAGATTTTCTTCTAGCTTCATTTAATATTTCAACAACGGCATCCCTTGAAAAAGGAGGTATTTTAGTGTCCTTGCTTATTTCTTGTGCAACAAATCTTGCTATTTTGTCCCTGTTTTCTATGGTATCCGGCATTGTTTCATTCATATAAATTTCGTAACCATAACCTCTTATTCTTGAACGCAGAGCAGGACTCATCTCACTTAAAGTATTTGGATTGCCCGCTCCGACAAGGATGAAATCACAAGGAACTGGATTCGTTTTTACCATAGCGCCTGCGCTCCTTTCACTTCTTCCAGTAATGCTTAATTTCTTTTCCTGCATTGCAGTAAGCAGTTGAATCTGCGTTTCTGGCGAAAGATTTGCTATTTCGTCTATGAAAAGAACTCCTCCATTAGCTTTGTGTATATCTCCAAGAACCACTCTTTCATGGGCAGGTGTGCCTAATCCTCCGGATTGAAACGGGTCATGCTGAACATCTCCAAGTAATGCTCCCTCCTTTGCGCCCGTGGCATCTATAAAAGGCGCGTACTTTGCAGTTGAGTTGTCAAGCAAAAGCTTGGGAGCGGGTACATTAACCTTCAAAGAAGTTCTTCCTAACCTATACATCAAAAGAACGAATAGAAAACCTATAAGCATTGTTATTATAAATAGAGTACCTGAGATTTGATTTGCAGCTGCAAGTATTGGATTTTTTTGATCAGAAACTAGAATGCTAACTATGTATGTAGCTATAAAAAAAGCAACTATGAAACCTAGAAAGACTATCATGTTATTGCTACCACCTAATGCGGACATGTTCCTGGCTTTTGCCTGATTAACTATCCTTTTCCCCTCTCCTGCAGGAACAGTCTTTATAGTAGGTTCATTTTCATCCTTTGGATTTGGAAATGCAAGTATGTCTACAAGCTTTTCAGCAGGCAATAACTGCGACAAGGCCTGCCCTAACATGCTTTTACCAGTACCAGGCGCTCCAACTAAAAGTACATTTCTTCTCTGTATTGCTGCTTTCTTTATTATCTCTACTGCTGCTTCCTGTCCAATCACTTGGTCAACTATCTTTGGAGGTATCTTTATATCATCTGTGGTCTTAAAAGAGATACTGAAGTTATTATCCATAAACAATATTACATTCTACTAAAACTTAAAGTTAAGCATTTCCTAATTTAAAAGCTTATTCTGTCTCTGAAGTTTCTGGCTCAGACTGTGAAGTTACTATGTTTGATATTATAAATATGTCTCCTATCGCTCTTACTAAGCTGTGTTGTATTATTGCGCCTTTTGCCCCCTTTATCATTTTTGACAGGTTAGAGGATGAACTGGCCTTTATTCTCCAACTTACTATTCTATTGTCCTGAAGAATTGCCTCGTCTATCTCACCAAAGTAAGTTCCATTGTCAGTGTATACTTTTAAACCGTAAGTCGAACCAATGCTTTTCAATTTTAAAGCCATAACTTAGATTAGTATTTTTAGCTTAAATAGTTTTAAACTATGGAAAGCTTTTTAAACGAATATCTTAAAATCTGTTGCAAACAATTTGCCTTTTAACAGTATTATTGGATTTAGGTCTATGTCCTTTATGTTGCTGTTTGCAGCCATAAGTTTATCCAATTTGAACAAATACTCTGTTAATTCATTGAAAACGCTTTCGCTTGCAAAATCACTTATTATCCTACCTATCTTTGAGGCCTTTAATTCGTCTATATCCTGATCAGAGATTGGTGATAAAAGAAACGTAGTTTCATTAAGTTCATTGGCAAATATTCCACCTAATCCTATTGCGACCATAGGACCAAACTGCGGATCTCTATGTGCACCTACTAGTAGCTCTATTCTATCCTCTCCAAATTTACTTATGTCTTCATAAAGTCCGAATGAGGCCTTGCTTATTTTCTGCTCCTTTGCTATCTTTGAAAGTTTCATAAATGCATCCTCTAATGCTTTCCTGTCTTTTATGCCAACTATTACAGCGCCTACTTTATTTTTATGTGCAAGAAAATTAGATTCTATCTTTAAAACGCAGGGATAACCTACCTTTTCCGCACTCTTTCCCATCTCTTTATAAGAAGTAAACTTTATTCCTTCTGCGCTTTTTATTCCAATTGAATCGAAGACCTTCTTTGCATCCATACCAAAAATATCAGTCTTTATTTTAAAATCCCTATATTTTGCCTTTTCTTTGGATATCCTCTTAAATGTCTGCACTCTGTGAGAATAATACGTAAAAAGGCCCTTAATCATGAATACTGCCTCGTTTGGATACTCGTATATTGGCATACCTCTCTCCAAAAGGAACCTTCTCGCTTTTTCTACTCTTGCTCCTCCAAGGAAAACAGAGAGAAATGGCACGGAAGGATGCCTCAGATGCGTCTCGTAGATCTGTTTTGCGGTTTCCAAAGGCTGTGACATTTCCTGTGGGGAAAATAGTATTATTATGGGTTTATTTATCTGTACGAGTATCTCCAGAGTATCCCTGTATCTTTCAGGAGTTGCATCGCCAACCATGTCAACAGGATTATGTATATTTGCCTCTCTTGGAAGAGCTTTAGATAGTTCATTCAAAAATTTATCATTGAACTTTGCAAGTTTCAAGCCGCTGCTGGATATATGATCTGTAGTAACTACTCCTGCTCCGCCAGCATTTGTTGCTATTATAACTTCATCTGAATTTACCTTTATATTTGGAGCATCTCTCATAAAATTGAACAGGTCATCTATGTTTTCTACCGAGATTGCTCCAATTCTGTTGAAAGCAAGTTCATACGCTTTATAGTCTCCGGCCATAGATCCGGTATGCGAAGAAACGGCTCCTGAGGTAGATTTAAATTTTCCTCCTTTTAATACCAGCAATGGCTTTTCCTGTGAGAAGGACTGGCCTGCTTTTAAGAACTCTTTTCCATTGTTTAATCCTTCGAGATAAAGCGCAAGAACTTTTGTCTTTTCATCCGTCTTGAAGCTTTCTATTACATCTGCTTCGCTTATGTCTGTAGCATTACCTATACTTATTATTTTGCTGAAGCCGATGTTGTTTGTAGATGCATCATCAACTACTGCACTTAGCAATGCACCGCTTTGTGAAATAAAGCCAGCATGTCCTTTTATGACCTTTGAATTTGGGTCCAAAAATGTAGCATTAAAATTAGGATCCGTATTTATTACCCCTAAACAGTTTGGGCCTATTATCCTTATCTTTGACTTTGACAGAAATTTCTTTATCTCTTCTTCTCTTTTCTTGCCTTCCCCGCCTATTTCATTGAATCCTGCGCTTAGTATAACTGCTAGGGGTATTTTTGCTTTTTCGCAATCCTTTAGTATACCTAGAACCATTTCTGCTGGAATTGCAATCACTGCTATATCTATTTTTTCCTTTACATTCACTACTGATTTGTAAGCTTTTAATCCTTGCAGTTCGTCAACAAAAGGATTAATTGGAAATATTTTTCCACGGAAGGTTATTATTAAATTTTTTAGAACGGCACTACCAACCTTATTAGGATCTCTTGATGCACCTATTACTGCTATACTATTGGGCTCAAAAAATCTTTTAATATCCATACTATATTATGTAAACCCTAAAATTTAAACCCTTATAAATACAAAATTATGCTTATTAATCACTATTATTAGATAGTTATTTCTTCCCAATACACTTCCTTGTCCTGCACTGCCTTTTTAACCGCCTCTTCATTACTATTCAATTTTGAATTACCTGTCTTTATCTCTATGAATTTTATCTTTATTTTCTCAGTTTCACTCAAATTTGAAAGCCCTTCAAATTTTATGTAGTCTATTGGATTACCTAGAAATCTTAAATCTGATAGATCTCCCTCTTTTTCGTATAAAACTGGAAAGAGCTGCTCACTTATCTTTCCTTTTAATATCGGCCTTTGCAGGTTAACTGTCTTTTCCAGTGCTTTCTGCATCTCATATTTTTCCCACTGCTCTATTTTTTTCTTCAGAAGATATCTTAGTATAAAGAAAGAAACAATTGAAATTGCCACTAATCCTGTTATAACTCCCCAAAAAAATGCGTACTCCATGTAAATTAATGCAATTTAAAGAATAAAAATGTCGGGGATGGGATTTGAACCCACGACCTCCGCCTCATGAGGGCGGCGTACTACCGCTGTACTACCCCGACTTTTAAAACTTCAAACAAGATTAAAAATTCTAACGTTTATAGCCTATATCTCTTAGCAATTTATACCTCTTTTCCTTGTCATTCTCATTTTCTACGCCTAAAGGCTTCTTTCCGTCTATAACCCCTATTATACCCCTGCCTTCCAAACCATCATCATATACCAAAACTTTTAATGGATTTGCGGTGGCTGCGTATATGTTAACAACCTCCATTACATTTTTTAACCTATTAAGAACGTTTATTGGATATGCTTCTTTTAAAAGAATTACGAATGAATGCCCTGCGCCGATGTTTTTTGCAATTTCCGTGCTTTTACGTATAAGAACAGGATCATTCCCCTCATTTCTTATAAGCCTTTCTCCGGATGCCTCATTAAAAGCTACTCCAAATTTTATATTAGGGGAAGAAGAAATAAGAGCTTCGTATATATCTTCAACACTTTTTATGAAATGTGACTGGCCAAGTATTATATTTAGTCCATCGGGATCTATATTCACTTCATCTACGTTTAAACCCATAAAACTAAAAAATCCAGCTAAATATATAAAGTTATTCAATTTTATTTTATTGAAACTGTTTTAAGCAATTCAAAAAACGAGCTAACTGCTGAATTTGTTAATGAATTATTCGATGAGAAAAGAACGAAAGAGTATAAAATACTGTTATTAACTGCAAAAGCGAAGTAAGTTGTATTAAGGAAACTGCTGTTTATTACCGATATTTCATTCCCGGTTAACCCTCCAATTGTAATGTTCTTTAAAGTATAATTTATATTGGGGCTAAACCCCATAAGGTTTGATATTATGCTTTTCCTAGTTTGTAATAAACTTAAATTAGTTGAATTTACTAAAAATTGCAAATAAACCGGATTAGAAAGTTGAAACGGATTAGATTGGTTGGTTATTGTGGGTATGAATATTAAGCTGCTATACGCTTTGCCAGAAAATCCGTTACTAAGGCTCCAAGGAGAGAAAAAACTTGTAAAAGTGAAATTTATGTTTTTACTTATATAACTGTTATTTTTTATGCTATAATTAACTGACGATAATTTAGTAGGTGAAGATTTCGAAGGAGAGATTGAAACAAGTTTTAAAGCATTTAATTGAAAAAACCCAAGATAAAGAGCTACTGAGGCAATTATTAATGCAATTCCAACATAAAGATATAAAGTTCTTTTAAACATAGATAATAGATTAAATACTCAAAATAAAAGTCTTTCCTTACTCACGAATAAATATAATCAAGGAAGACAAGGCGGGATAATTATTGACAAGGATAAGAGGTAGATATGTCTGAAGAGTAGGAAAAAGATATAGTTATGGTCTGCCCATCATTAATAGTTCCTGTTTTATAGTTAGGCGCATAACCTTGTTCGACCAAGTGTCCACCGCTGCAGTAACTACCTGTAACTACATTATTTACACTAAATAAAGAGGTTGCTGAACCACCGGAACTTTCTGAAACAGAGGTGGAATGAGATTTGAAAGACTTATCTACTAATGAACCCGACCAGCCATCACTTGATAGTATATTGCTTGGCAGGCCTGATTCATTTAGAACGTCATTAAGATCGGGTGAAGGTAGATGTAGATATGGAGGTGGAATTGGATTAAAAACAAGTACTTCCGCGGTAATTAAATTACTGCCGCCGTTTCTAGATACATTAAGTATATAGTTACCAGCATTCTGAGCATTATAAACATAGGCCGTGACATTTGACCCTTTGGCATTTGAAGGAGAATTAGCTACAGTAAAGGAAGAATGAGAGCCTGAAGGCAAACTAATGATAGTATTTTCGCTCATATAGCCACTTGCTATCATTATAAGAACAACTGAATAATTAAAATCTACAGGATAACTGACATTAGCCGAATAAGTACCAGTATTAACCGAATAAGTATTAGTGGAATTATCATAGAGTTTGAAAGGTTGATTATTATCATTAAATCCAAGTAACATTGCAGAAGGGAAGTTAGCTGTAGGATTAATATAGTAAAAGCTAGAACCTGATCCTCCAACAGCTGAATATAGTGTGTTAAGAGCAGTCATATTCACAGCATATGTACAATTAGAAGAAACACTGTAGCCCCCAGCTACTCCACATAGATAACCATTATTTGTATATTTAGAGTCAATAGATAATGTTGCTTCACCAGAACTAGAGCCAGTTCCTTGTGTCTCGATTATAGGGAACCTTAAAGCTAACGCGGACTCAGATAAAGCACCCAAAAAGGATGATGCAGTACTATTAGCACTAACATTATATGCCTGTAAAGGAAAAGCGTAAAGATTATATGAAAGGGATCCGGAACTAACATTATTAGAAACGTATGTGTTTCCATTTGCGCCAACTATTTTAAAATGTTCTGTACCGGCGTCTCCATAGGCAGAAACGTTTACTTCGGAGCCACCAACACAATAATAGTTGGTTAAAGGACTACCGGAATACACAGCAAAAGATAGGTCATTACAAGGTGTATCAGTAAATGATACATTATAAGTTGCCCCTTCTTCTACGCTTCCAACTGAAGGATAAGGATAATAAATACCTGAATTAGTTGTTGTAAAGGACTGTGTAGATACCTGTAAAGTACTTAAATTAACCGTCAAAGAGGACGAGCTTGATGTTACTGTAGAACCGGCATAGTCTACAGACCATGGAACAATAGCCTTTGCTCCATTTGAATTATATCCATTAGTTGGCAAGTATAATTCATTAAAAGTAGTGGTGCAGTTCCATGATGAGAAATTGTAAGTTCCTCCCTGAATTACCGATGCAGAAGAAGTACATGCTAAACCATGTATAGAAGCAGTTGCAGTATAACTAGGCTGTAGGAAGTTATTGCTAGAGGTAATATTTATTGGTGAACCGGTAGGTGCAGAGTTGCTCTGCCCTGCATAAGAAACTGACCATGTACCTGAGGGTAAGCCCGTTTCATAAAATGTTGTTGTTATACACTTTGTACTCCCGCTAAAAGAGATTTGTACTGTTGAACCTGCTAATAATGCACTGCTTGATGAAGGAGAAGGAATGTATGTGGTTGTGCATACTGAAGTAGAATTTGAAAGAGAAGGAACAGAATAAGGCATAGATCCCGGCTTTGTAATGAAAGCTATAGTTGGCGTATGAGAAGTGCTTTTAATTCCATCATAAGTAACATTCCAAGTATAGCCGGAAGGAAGCTTACTTTCATCAAAAGTAGTAACGCAGGTATCAGACTCAATTGAAAAGGTTATACTTTGATTTGTACCTGCTTTTAAATAACCCGAAGAAGGAGAAGGTTTATACACATCTGTACATGCATTAGACGTTGATGTTACATCAGAAACATAAAATGAAAAATTACCTATAGTCCCTCCCGAGCTATTTGTTATAAATTCTATTGCTAAATTGCTTTTTGAATTTGCAGCCCCTCCTGAACGAGCAGTTAGCGGCTTTTTCATAGAAGTGCTTCCAATAATATTGTCATAGGTTACATTCCAGTTTAGCCCGCTCGGCAGGCCTTTTTGATTAAAGTAACTATAGCAAGTAGTGACGCCTGTAAATTGTATGTAGGTAGTTGTACCGGAGATTACGTTGCCAGATGGTGGAGTCGGCGTATAAGTTGTATAGCAATCATAATTTGCAGAAATATTTGATAAGGTATAAACCTTAAACGTGTGTTGCCCATTTAAATAAAAGTAAATCGAATCGCTGGACGAGCTTCTATTAAGATCACCATAACGTAGATACCATTTATATCCTGCGGGTAAACCTTTTTCAATAAACGTGGTTTCATTAGGTTGCTGCAATGACAATATTGAACCATTTAGATAATCTATCTGATAAACGGGAGTAGGCACGACCTGATAGCTTTTCGCTGAGACCAATAAGGAATAACTTATATTCCATATTGTTGGCAGATTATATGCTAGATAATATTTAGAACTTATGGTATAAGTCTCATTACCAGGAGTTTGATATAAGCAGTTTACTATATATCCGTATAACTGGTTGTTTATTGGATCACACTGCTGATCAGAAGTAATGTTAATGCTCCACTTGCCTCCAGTATATGTTGAGGTAAACACTCTGCTATTTCCGTTTGAACAAGCGCTGTTTAGATTAACGGCATTTCCAACACTATCAAAAACAGAAACCGATGGCTGTGCTTCATTCGTGGAATTACCTATACTGTAAAATTGCAACGAATGTAAACCCTCGTTTAAAGTTCCCAATGACAGGAACATTCCCTCTTTGTAGCTAGACGGAAGAGTTTTACCTGAGCATAGCTCACCCTCACCTAAGCTAAAAATACCGTCGCCATTTACATCATAAGGAGGCGCGCAGTTGCCTGATGTCCCTCCTGTAAATATACTTGATGCGTAGTCTAATATGCTGCCATTTGTAAAACCTGGTATACCGCTTACTCCAAAGAAAGGATTCTGGAGCATCAATATATTCAAAAGATCGTATGAATAGATTGCAGAGATTGACAAAGCTTTACCAGGCAGGTTTGACTCCAGTAAAGAAGCAGGTAAGATACTAGTAAATATGTTATGTGGGCCTTCTATTTGGGATTCTGACAAACCGGTAAAGTACGCATCTTTTACAGAGTTTTGCTGCTTGCTGTTTGGAATTGAGATATTTAAAGGATAGACCTTTCCTATCACTCCTATCCCTACTCCTATATTGCTTGAATTAAGGTATTGAAGTGCATAAGCAGAGGTTGTTGAGTTGATTACAGGATTGTGATAAGCAATACAGTTATCCTGTACAGTGGGCTGCAAGTACCCTGCTTTATTAAATAAATTGCAGCTTTTGGCCTGCCCTCCTATCCCATTTCCGTTTACATTTATCGTTTTAATTGAAGTGCCAATGCGCGTATTATTTGTAGTATAACAGGATAGCTTATTAGAAATAGAACGGTTATAACTTGCTAAAGACGCTGGTGAACTGCAAGCAGTTATTGTTCCGGTATAACCGGTTTGACATGAATAAAAATATTGGATAGTAGTTGCATTTTTAGTTATTGTAATATTTGGATTTGTAGTTATAAAGGAATCCCTTCCTGCTTCGCATCCGCCTACTTCTGCAATCCCTGCAGGATTAGTTGTGCCAACTGGATTTATTGATCCCGCAGTGGAGTAAGGATTCCATCTCCAACCATTCAATACATTATTATTTATAATGCTGGTTTCATTTCCACAAACGTAATTTGATATTAAACCTGTTTTTTCAGATTGTGATCCAATTATATTAAGATTTGTAATTTTCGATGTGGCTGAAACTATCTTAAATGATTTAGTAGAAACTGCAGAACATTCTGCTGTAATGTTATATGCTGTTGAGTTTATCTTTGCATAAGAAACACTTGTAGAGCATACTCCCGAACTTATGCTATTAGGATAACTGCATGAGGATAATTCTGAGTTTGAGCTACTATTTGTCGCATCTATACTACAATCAAATGAAAGTGAAAATGTTGAAGTAGGCGCTGCTGTAGAATTTATTATTATTTTTGAAACGGAAACAGTGAGTGAAGATGCGGATTTGGAGGCGTAAGAGTAATTAATAGCTCCATCTGTTGGAGCACAACCGTATGTATTGCCATTTAAGGTACCAATATAACAACCACCGCCAAATGAAAAGTTCCCATCGATGCCATTAGGAATTGCTTCAATGTTATCATAAGAGCCATTTGATGGTATTACATTTACAGGCTTCGTACAGGCGCTATAACTTAAAATAGTTTCGTTAGGAGAGCAACTGCCTATGTAAACTTTTCCTGATGGACTATAAAGCATCTCTATCCCCAATTGGGTAGCAGAATTATTCATTGTATAATTCTCTTTAGAACTCGAAAGATCATAAGCTGTTTCGACCCCATTTACATAAAAATTAGGAGAGCCGGATATTGTAAGGTTTTGGGGTGCCCTGCAGGAATTATATAAAGTCCCTTCTCCATTTGTGTAATTCCCGGGCTGATAAGCAAAACCTAATGAAGAAGTCGAGTTCATGTTTAAAGGTGATGCCAATGAAGCCTGAGTAGTATAGGAAGGAGTACCTCCATAAATACAATATAATTTTTCTGGATTCAATATGTTGTTAGCCGATATATTTACGGCTGGAACATAATTGCCAACAATACCAGTAATATTCGAACTGGAATACGTGTAATTTGCACATTTGTTAAGCACATTAATAGAATTGTTTACATTGGTATAAGTTTGATTTAAAACTCCTAAACTTACATTATCATAAGAATTATATCCAACATTTATTGCGGGCGGAACATAAAACCCATTTAATCTGCTATCCTGTAAATAAGAGAAATTCGATATCAACTGATTCTGCACCTTGAAATTTATCGGAGAGCCTGACGCAAATATGGAATCAGTTATTATAGGAGAATTTACGTAGAAACAGTATACACTGCTTATTAACTGGGAAGGCGCAGCCGTCTGATAGATTTTATTATTCTTATAGTTTATATCTCCAAAGCCAGTTTCGGGGAATTCGACAGTCTGCGAAGATGAATAACTTACAGTAAAGCAGTCCTCAACTGGGCCTTCCGCGGTCTGGGATATTGTTGCTGAGGAAGTAGAAACATTATTAAATAAAAGATTACCAAGTTTTTGGCCTGCTGTAAATGAATATAAACATGGCCCAAAACCAGAGTGGCAGCTGCTTATAAGATCTGTATTGAATGAATTTGTGGATATCTGAACATTATATTGGGTACTGTTATACCGTATCCAGTTATAATCGTAGGGAATTGAAGGAGAATTACTCTCAAATACAGAATACTTGAATATATTGCCAACATTTCCTACAAATACATAATTACAGGACTGAGAACCTGAGGAGAGTACTTGATAAGGAACTT
The DNA here is from genome assembly GCA_023378805.1 of Candidatus Parvarchaeota archaeon. Lineage (GTDB taxonomy): Archaea > Nanobdellota > Nanobdellia > Parvarchaeales > Parvarchaeaceae > Parvarchaeum. Next base: position 39,335 of record JAMCSQ010000009.1, read on the forward strand.
GTGCATAAGGATACGGAAATTGAGTTACGAGCCTTATATTATTACAGCCGCCAAAAGTATTTGGAAGGCTAAACTGAATAGGTTCGCCCATTACGCCTTCGCTTGGCAATGTTAAGTTATACTCAAATTTCGGGGCATCAGAAATGGCAGAGGGATTCATAAACAGTAAATTCTTATAGTTTTTGTTGTAATTTGCTGGTGAAATAAATGCGGCTTCGGGAAGCAAACTACCATTATTATTGTAATTAAATGTTATTAATGCCTCTGATAAGTTACACCCTGAGTTATATTGCACTATCCCATTATAAACTACTACATCATTTACGGAGGTACAGGTGTTGCTATTAGGCTTTATACTAAGATCCTGCGTATTCAATGGGACGCCATTTAGACTAATATTAAAAGCAGTGCTGTTTATAGTTTGAATAGATAAACCTGACTGGATATCCCCACTCCCTAAATACGCATTATTGGATTTGTTTATGAATACTGCTCTTAGATAGGTGAAATCGCTGGTCAGATTACACATTATTGTGCCATTTGGTAAAAAGTATTCCCCAGAATGTATGGCGGTAGCCTCCAAATTGCCGGTATTGTTATAATTATTTACTATATTACAATTAAAAGGGGTCCCATTTATATTATAAAGATATAGTGTTGAATTATAAAGTTGCCGAGTTAGAGGAACTACTGAAAAGATTAATGTAATCCCATTATTAATCGTTGTATTTATTGGCAAAGTAACCATAAACAGCCCATGTTTGGATGAAGCCGATAAAGTTTCGTTACCCGCCATAAGAACTGTCCCGCCGGAACTTTCATTTGACAGATTTAAATTAGAATTATTGTACATATCGACGAAGAAGGGACCATACTTAGAAGATATATTTATATAAGAATCATTTACAACTGCCTTGCTTAAACAGGATGAAACTAAAGATGAAGAGCCTGATTCAAATGTTGCATTTGCAGAGGTATTTTCACTGTGAGAACACAGAAGAGATCCTTTACTAGTTAAGGAGAAAGTAAATGAATTATTTGAAAACGTTGAATAATTAACCAAAGTATCCGTACCTCCTATTCTTAATATTGATGGATCACTGACTATTGAATTTGAAAAAATATTAAAATTGAGAGAACTGTTTGGAAGAGAGACGGGAAAAGAGGATACTGTTGAATTAAGGGAATTATACAAACTTGAAAGGTTATTAAAAAGATTACCTTCGTTTCCATTCCCAAAATATGTAAATGTTTCATAGTTAAAATTACCCGAGGTTATATTAAGTGTAGGCTTTTCAATCTGGAAAGATGAAGTGGAAAGAGAGTACTGTGGCAGGTTATTGTAGTTTAAAGCCACCTGATCAGAATAAGGCATAAATAAAATCCCTGTCCAGCTTGTTATCAATACCTCACTTGCCTGCTTGGTATTGCCGGAGTATAAACTATCTGACAAAGCATAATTTAAATTAGAAGGAGAAATTATCTGCTTATTCCAAAAAACCCCAAAATCCTGTAAATTGTCAGGAGAGGCAAAACAGGATATAGATGAGCCTTTAAGTTGGCTAGACACTAAAAGATAAGAACCGCTACCGTTTAAAATTGATACTGAAGGATTTGCTGTTATATTTAATGCATCTGAAGTAGAATTAACGGCAGTTACATTAATGAAAAGGTTATCACGAGATATGTCAACTCCTCTCATTGGGGAGTTTGAAAGATTGAAAGTATAGCTGGAGATATACTGCCAGATAGGGGATACGGATCCGCTTCCAGGCGTTATTATTTCATTATTATGTATCTGAGAAGCATTTTCAGTAGACGATGGAACAAGAGGATTTACCGTAAGAGCGCCAGGATTCAATAACGTTGGTGAGGGAGAATTGCCGTTTGGGGTATTCCATGAAACATTGAAAGTATTTCCAAAGAAAACGCTCAGATTGTATTTTCCTGAAAGCAAGGCATCGAAAAGAGGAATTGGAACCTCCAAAGTAAATGTTGCTGTGCCATTTGGCTCTATCACTGGAACATTAGAATTACCGGAATTTGAGTGGACAAACAGGGTATTGGCTGTTCTTATTAGATTATTTGGTAAACCAGCCCCTGCATCATATATCCACATGCCAAGCAATGAATTATTGAAAGGGCCGTTTTCATATCCTTGGCCGGCGTTAAATAGAGACTGTATAGCGATAGGATTTAGCGGGTGACCTGGATCAAAAACGTACATATCCGTATTAAAGTTATTATTGTAATCTACCTGTATAATGCCAGTCGTGGCCTTCATAGCCCCTATAAAATCTTTATACAAATTGTAGGTTGCGCTTTGAAGGTTTTCTGAATTGTAGAATATTGTGCTTAAGTTATTGTTTCCGTATAAAGCCACAAGATAAGGATTGGTTATGTTCGTATTTCCAACATTCCTAACGGTTATAACTAAGTTAACAGAAGATGAATTAGCGTTGAATTCTGGACAGTTTGTACTTATGTTTTGTAGGAACAGAGTGGAATTTGCAGTTGGATCGGAGGGATTTTTCTGCCCCCTAAATAAACCGCAATAATCTCCCGCATTATTTGCAACATATATTGAATTTATCCATGCATCGGTTATATTTTCTGCTTTTATGCCCGTTGAAGTACATGCAATATTGGTCGCAAATATGCCGTCTTTGAAATTTAGATAATTGCTTGCGCCATTACTAAAACAATTGGTGTTGTTGAAAAACGCATTGCACTTTCCAATTGCATGAGTATAATTTTCAAGAGAGGTAGGAGGTATAATCCGGGTATAGCTTGGAGAGGTATATAATCCATTGCTACTATTAAAATCTTCGCCATAGAAACAAAAACTATCCAAAGCGGCTAACGTAAAATTATTTTGAAAATTGGTACTCGAATAACCTGGGGAGAATGCATCATTGTACAATTGATTGTTTTGTATATTATTGGATAACCAAAGCCTTTGATACGAGATATTGTTCATAGTTTTAGGGTTCTCAAATGTGCAGCTGCTTAACGTGTTATTAATGCTAGAATTCCATGCACATATTGGGAATATCCCGTCCGTCCTAAACATAAGGTACATTGCATTACCGTAATTTGGGTAATATGTCGCTTCGAGATCAGGAGAAGTAAATGTATCGGCGGATTCGGTAACTGAGTTTAAAAATTCTGAATTTCCATTACAATTTGGGAAACTCCCTCCTTTTGTACATACAATAGAAGAAATGCTTGTATTTGATGTGTATATACTAATATTTCTATTAATACCTCCATTAGAGCCGTAATAAGATATAGGAACGGGGGTTGAAAATTGACTTGAGACATTTAAATATTGGATATCCCCTTTGTTTCCTTTCGGAAACTTAGCATAGTTTAAAGAAGGCATAGTATAAGCAAATGGAGGATTTATTGACTGTATCTGATATGATAAAAGTGAATTGTAGAAACTAGTCCATATATTGCCAAGTGTAAGTATTTTCCCATAGAGATAATCTGGGCCGTATCCATTTTGATTTGATGATGCCAAAAAAACGGAAGGAGTAAAACCACTTAAAGTAATTATATTATGTAATGTACCAACAGCACCGGGATAATCTATATAATCATGTATAAACGTAGACCCGCATGAAACAGCAGGTATTATTAATGTGCTTTTTGGTATGCTGCCTGAAAAAGTTGTATAACCCGTAAATGAGTTATTTACAGCGTATAAATAATTATTATTTTTATTTGATAACCCTGAATATAAATGTAAGGTGGAGTTACTCCAATTTATAAAATTTTGGTAGGGATATTGGGCAGATGGCAATTGATAAAAAGAAAGATAAATTGGGATTTGCAGGTTGCCCACCGGTGTTAGGATATTCGCCTTAGAATAAAGATTTGCGTAGTTTACCCCCTTATTATTTGGAAAGTTGTTATCTTGTTCAGGAAACCCAAGATAGCCTACTAGATTAGTAAAATTGCCTTTTACAGGCCCACCACCACATGAAAACAAGGAGAAAAGGCTAAAACAGAGGTGTGGAGCGGTTATCTTGGTTACCGCGTTGCAATAATACCCATTTGATGAGAAATTTACATTTCCTGGATAAAAATTCTCATTAAAAAATAAATTATTATTTGAATAAACTGAAGAGGTGTAAACATATTCGTTTTCTGGTATTGGACTTGATGGATCAGAACTACTGTACGTTGAGACTAAATTTGAAAGAGTATGCGGCGTATTGTTTAGAGTATTTATTTTGGATTGGAAAGTCGTATGAACTACGCCTGCGATCGACAATACGGTCAAACCCTTATTTATGAGAAGAAAAGACAGTATTACGATTGTTAATACCATTAAAGACTCTATAAACAATTTTCGTTTAGTTCCCATATTTCACGGCCAATTTGTATAAGTTTGCTTCCCTATTACAGTTAACCCAGGATAAAGCGTATTAAAGTTATTATATAATTCATTTATATTAAAGTTTGGGGGATACGCAGAGTATGTCGCATTGAGAAGTGTTAATTTGAATGGATTCACGTTTATACATGCAAACTCTTCATAATAAGAATTCAAAGTAGAATTGTAGATATATGGAGGCACCGGCTCTGTATTTGAAAGATTCAATCCTATTTTAGAGTAATATGCATTAAAATCGTGCTGTCCATTGTTAGGGTAAAAGAATGTAAAAGGTTGGTTATTTGAATTTGCAGAATAAAAGAACGGGAAAACCGCTGAACCATTGTCAGAAAACTTTCCTTTATAAAATGCACCCTGTCCATAAACTATATACAACTCATTTGGTACAGAATTTGTAAGATTTATCCAAATCACACCGCCATTCTGAATAGCTGTTTGATTCCACCAATAAAGCTGTGAAGCTCCATTAGTTGAATTAACGCCAAAAATCCTTATATAATTT
>JAMCSQ010000010.1 GCA_023378805.1 Candidatus Parvarchaeota archaeon
ATAGAAATAAATTGATAGATATTAATAAATTTTGCAACATTATAAGTTTATCTGAGATAAATTGTTTATATAAGCTGTATGGTGAGCTGACAGAGCGGCTATGTATTCGTCTGCAAATGACAAATGCTGTCTAGCATTGTGAAATATGGCCGTTAACGAAGTAGGCGCGTTCAACTCGCGCGCTCACCTTCAAATTTAAAATATTTATATGATGGGCGTATTAAGGCAAAACTATGGACAAAGAAGAAAAGATAATAGAACAGGAAGCTGAAAAGAATTCAGACGAAGTTCTAAAGGAATACTACGGGAATGAAGGCAATTGATTTTTTAATTTGTTTTTAATTTTTCTAGCTCTTCATATAGCTTTTTGGTTCCGCTCATTCCCAACCTGAATTCCTTAGGGTCTAACTGTTTCTCAGATGCTTTCAACAAATTTAAAACCTGCTCGTATAAACGTATCCCTCCCGAAGCCTTTATTCCAGTCTTTGAGCCTAGTCTTTTTATCGTCTCGGCCATTAATTTGACGTTTTCGGCGTCTGCGCCTATCTTATTGCCGAGTGAAGAGGCGTATTCGGGATCAGCAAATCCCGTGTTTGTCTTTATAAAATCTGCTTTTGAACCACATACTATCTCATAGAGTTTTTCCTTTTCCTCTTTTGTAAGGTAAGCATCTTCTACAATGAATTTTATAACAATGTTGTTTTGATGTGCTGTATCAACAAGCTTATTTACATCCTTTTGAACCGCATTGAACTTTTTCGATTTAACATAACCCATTTGGATGACAAAATCAACTTCATTTACGTCTTTGGCTAGAGATTTTAATATCTTTACCCTCGCATTTGTTGCCAGCACTCCCATCGGGAAATCAGCAGTAACTGTTATCTTAAGAGGGTAATTCTTCTTTGTTATGTATCTCTTAGCGGTCTTCGCAAACAAAGGCTGTATGCAAACGCCGTATGTTTTTAATTCAGCAGCTTCATCTATTAGCTTTTTTATTTCCTTCTCCTTTGCATAAGGTTTAAGCAACGTGTGGTCAACCACGTTCATTATTTTTTCTATATCGGTTTTTTCCATGTGGTTTATACAATTTTTAAGGATTTAAGTTTTTAACTTATACTTTAGCCAGAAAACCGTTACCACTTACAACGTCCTTTAATTTGATAAAATCACCCGAAAGTTTAATCCAAGTACTTTTTTGTTATTACAAACGTATTCGGTAAATCAGCAATGAAATAGCCATTCTCGCTTATCTTTTCACGCAATAAATCTGCTTCTACGAACTGTTTTTGCTTTCTCTTCTGTTCTCTTTCCTCTGCCAAAGCAATTATTCCTACTCTAAAGTTTTATTTGAATAATCTGGTACATTTACAATGGATTGTGCTCAGATACTTTATAAGAATAGAAAACGCACTTAGAATATTAGTAGTTGAGAAATTAAGAGAAAAAGTCGAAGAGGATGAGTACTTAACTAAACTATAGGCTAGGCGCAATTTACAATTAGGTGAGGGTCTGACTTTGGAAAACTGTCTGATACAGATAGAAAAGAATAATGAATTATTTCGGGAACGGCTATGTTGGGATGAAACAATATACAAAAATTTATTGGAGATTTATCTCAACTAATAGCCTATAGAAATAAAATATACCCTGGTAGAGAGACTGTTACAAATATTTACGGCGATGATTTACCTTCTATTATAAATTTCTTAAAAAGTAAACTATCCGTAAGTTAAATTATTGTTGGATCTAGTGTCTTTGTCTATAATGTCGAGTTTTTGTTTATAAAGTCAATTGGGTTAGTCTCGTTTTATTTGAGATAAACCTTGCCAAACCAAATTTCGAAATACGAGTTAGACCGGCTAAATTTGAACCAGATTTATTCTATGTAAATAAATTTATGAAACTTATCGAGAAATAACTATTCTTATTTAAAGATGTTTTTAATTTCTTCGTAACCATAAAAATTTTTAGTTATATTTTAGATATGATCTAGTGCAGAACTTCAAATGCTAAGGAGCCATTTCCACAGAGGGATGAATTTAATCTTTTTGCCTTTTACTGTTTCCACTGTTTCATAGTCCCAGGTTATGACTAAAAGGTCATTGCACTTAAGCTTTACGGCCCCGTTTAATAAATTTTCTGTTTCTCTCTTCTTTATTTCATCTTTACTCGATGCATATGTGACTTGTATTAGATTTGAAACCTTATTTTTTTCTACTTTAACAAAATCTATTTCATAACTGACATCGCTATAATACAGCCTATCATTCTGCGTGTTTCTACGCTTTAATTCTATAAACACTGCATTTTCCATCACCCTTCCTATTTCGGCTTTAAGATTTAACATCGTAGACGCTATCCCCCAGTCGTTTAAATAGGTCTTTGGTATGCTTAGTTCAGATTTCTTGCTAGAAAAATTGAACTTCTTCAATTGAAACGAAAAATATGCATCCTCCAATAAGGAAACATAAGAATAAAGTGTTTTTTTGCTTACTTTCTGCCCGCTGCCTTTCAGAGCTTTATACATACTGTGTATTGATGCTTGTTTCGAAAAGGAAGTTATCAGCGATTTTATTACAAATCTAATTACACTTATATTTTTTATTCCAAATCTTTCCACTATATCCTTGAAGATTATCAAGTCAATATAATCATTATAGAATTTTGATGAAATTTGTGGGTTTATTGCAACGTCTGGAAGGCTTCCTGTAACCAAATACATTGATAACTCATGCAGTATCTTATTTTTCATAGAACTTGACAAGGGCGTTTTTTTATCATAAGTAGTTCCCTTAAAAAATAAATATTCTTTAAATGACAAAGGATAAACAAAGTAGGTTAATGTTCTGCCTCTTAAAGCTGATGCTATTTCTTTGCTTAGAAGTTTTGACGAAGAGCCAGTTATTATTATTTTAAAGAGCTGCTTTTCGTGTAATGAATAAATGGCTTTTTCCCAACCATCCACTACTTGCGGCTCATCCACATATACAAAAGAGGGCATTACCCCATATATCTGCTGGTGCACATTTAAGGCATCAAATATGTCTTTGTTCTTAAAGCCATCAAGATCTACGTCTTCCAAGTTCAAGTACAAAAAGTCCGAATCCTTTAATTTTAGCTTATTTAACAAAAAGTCTAGTACACTATATGTTTTACCAGTTCTTCTAGCACCAACTATTACCGTTACAAATTGCTTTGAAACTTCAAAATTTGTCTGTCTCTCTTTAACTGTAAGCAATCTTACTTCCTCTTTCTTATTTATAAGATACTGCTCAATCAATCTGCGTTCCATATTAAATAAAGAAATACTAACTTTAAATAGTTTCTCATAGGGGGAAACTATTTATTTATTATTTCCCCCTGCAAATTACATTAATAAGCGACATAATTTACATATCATTGTCATAGTGGGGGATAATAACCATAATTTTGATGGAACCTATAAAAATGCAGCAATTGCCTGGGCAAATCCGATTTAGAGAAAGTATGACGAGAGATTAAAATCTAGAATTTATTGATTTATCGTTCCATTGCTTATTTAGATATTTCTAAAATTCAATCTAGGTACTTCTTTGTTATTACAAACGTATTCGGTAAATCAGCAATGAAATAGCCATTCTCGCTTATCTTTTCACGCAATAAATCTGCTTCTACGAACTGTTTTTGCTTTCTCTTCTGTTCTCTTTCCTCTGCCAAAGCAATTATT
>JAMCSQ010000011.1 GCA_023378805.1 Candidatus Parvarchaeota archaeon
GAGCCTGAAATTACCTGGATTACTCCGCCGCCGCCTGCGCCTATAATCCCATACGCAAGAAAGTTATCTGCGTTTTTGATAGTTGAATAGTTTATTGACTGACCTTGATTGTAGATGGTGCCTGTGTTATTAAAGGCCTTAGAAATTATTACCAGAGGTAATACCCCACTGCTGCCACGCATAAAAAAGGAAGAATTAGTTACGCCGTTATAAGATGCCCCGCCGGCGCTGTTCAGTAAACTCAAATTGAAAGAATAATTAGAAAGTGTGGAATAAACATGATAACCTGAACTATTAATTATTGGATATAACATATGGTTTTGGTAACTAGTAACTTGACCTATTCCTCTATTTGCCAGAGTATATCCTCCATCACATTGACTATAATTAGCCAAACTTCCTCCACCACTTCCTGCAAAAGAGTATGGAAAACTTCCTCCTATACAAATACCATAGCCATTTGCATACCCTCCATTGTTTAGATAATTTTCATTAACAATAGAGCCGTTGTTTAGAAAATAGCTAAAATTAAGGAAAAGGGGTTTTTCTAAGATTAAAGTACCGTAATTCTCAAGGACATGGCCGCTAAGAAGTGTTGCATTTATTGTGGCATTTCCTTCGTTTATTATCTTACTTATATTTAAAGTAGAATTTCCAGTAATACTAAACGTATTATTTATAAACAAACCTTTTGCGAATATAGTTTTAGAAACCAAAGAAATGGGGCTTTGAACAATTACCCACTGGTAGGTACAAACAAAATTTGAGGAATTCGTTAGAGTTATATTTTGATTATAGCAGGAAATGCCATTGCTGTTTCCAAAGCTTAAAAATAAGATAAATATTACTAAGATGGACACTACAAAACCAATTATCACGTTAATATTTTTATTTGCCATATTTGCTAATTCAACTCCTTAGAAAAGACTAATATTTAAACCTTTCCATTTAATTATTTTTATAAAGTAGTAAAATATACAATATATAATAGCTGTAAGAGACACCTATATTTCCAGTGGAAACGAATTGGTTTGTAATCGAAGCAATACGTGACATTTCAACGGAAATTTTTTCTTGTGGAATACACCTATATTTCCTATGGAAGGTATATTATTATATTTATTATAATTCTATATAGAATATAGAATAGTATATAGCTATATTGATAACTTATTTTATTTAAATACATTCTCCATAAGAAACGTAGGTGTCTCTGTATTATTAGTTAAATAGAGTTATTTAAATAAAGTTATATAACTAAATTTGCTAATAGTATTTAAATGAAGAAAGATACAATAATTTACTAAGATATGGAAACCTTTCAATCCGATAATGACCTTTTCCAGAAAACAGATACTAATAAAATAAACAGCGTTGATCCAATAACAATATTCAATGAGTTTCTTACCAGTAAACGCATATTTAAAAACAAAGAGGTTTTGTCTTCTTCCTTTATCCCCGATGAAATAATGCACAGAAATACAGAAATAGCCGTCATGTCGAGAATCATGGCCCCTAGTTTGATATTTGAAGACATTTCTAATGTTTTGGTTTACGGGTTTTCAGGAACCGGTAAATCCTTAGTTACAAAATATGTCGGTAAGAAATTAGCAAGCTCCGCAGAGGAGAAAAAAGTAAACGTACTTCCCGTTTATATGAACTGCAGGTTGGAAAACAATAATACAGAATATAGATTGATAGCAAATTTATGTGCCGTTTTTAACATAAATGTTCCGGAAAGCGGTCTTTCAGTAAATAGTTTATATAAAAGGCTTATAAAAATAATAGATGCCGAAAGCACCTATCTTATTCTCATCTTGGACGAAATAGAAAAACTTATACAGCATGCAGGCGATGGTGTATTGTACAGTCTTCTTAGACTGAATGAATCTCTTAAGCATGCAAAGATCTCTATAATTGGTATATCAAATAACATTGACTTAAAGGCTTCTCTAGATCAAAGAGTAAGAAGTTCTTTAAATCCTGTTGAAATCATCTTCAAGCCATATAATGCAGAAGAGATATTCAATATCTTATTGACTCGTTCAAAAGAAGCATTTTATGAAAATGCAATAAGTGAGGGGGTTCTAAGGAAATGCGCGGCGATAGTTGCACAAGAACATGGAGATATAAGAAAGGCTCTGGATCTGTTAAAGGTTGCAGGGGAAAGGACACAACAGCTTGGTAAATCTGTTATAACTGAAGAGGAATTGGATAACGCTGCAGAAGCTCTCGAACAAAATATAACCGAAGGTATGATTAAATCTATGACTAGGCAGAGCAAATGCATACTTCTTTCTATCATTTCAGTTGCAAGGAACAAAAGAATGGGCAGAGTGTACAGCGGAGAGGTTTATGATACCTATCTTAAACTTTCCGAAAAGTTCGGACTTAAGAAACTGACATTTAGACGCATTTCCGACTTAATTGCAGACATGGATTATAATTCTTTAGTCATGTCTCGTATAAAGAGTCATGGTAGATATGGCAGAACAAGGGAATTAAACATCGCATTCTCTCCTTCCATAATAAACAAGGCAGAGATGATAATAAAAGAAGAGTTAAATATTACTACTTAATAAAAGCATAAAACTAAAGGCTTAAATACTAGTTCATTTCATGAGACATTATATCTAAATAAATGGAGGTAATATGGGATTTGTGGGATTAACTGATTTAATAAAGGATACAAGCGATAAAGATGTAATAGAGCCTGCGAAGACAATAAGTAAATATGGTGAGAAAGAAGAGTTATTGGATAAGACCTACAAAAAAGGACTGAAAGTATTGGCTTATAATCGTAAAACAGAGAAATTAGAGACTTTTTCTTTAAATTATTCAGATGCATTGAAGTTAAAATTTAAGGGCTTTGTAAAAATCGATGAAAGACAGTATAAAGATTGGTCAAGTCCTATACCTTTTTACGTTTATACCTGCAAATTAAACGGCAAAAAGACATTTATGGCCGATTACCCGCATGGATACGAAGGCAGATTAGACTGCAAATTATAGTTTATAAAGTTTTACGGCTTCTAATAGCTCCTGTCTGAGCTTTTCACCCTTAGAATTGATTCTATCAAAAGCATTTGCAATTTTGTCTTGTTTAAGATAACGGAGCCATGCTGAGAAGTGTTTGCCCGCGTTATGAAATTCTAGGGATTCTACCGGTAAAGTCCTTATTAACCCTTCAAAACCATTTAATGTGCCCGCTCTACCAACTTCTTTTCCATCCTTCAATCTAAAAACAAATTCTTTGCCCTGTTCAGCAGCTATATCTTTGCTTTGTCCTTTTTCATATTTCTTAATAAATGCGTTTACCGACATAATTAGTAATACGCTTACTCATATTTATATTTAAAATCACTTTTCTTTGGTTTTAATGTTGGGTATAAAGGTAACAAAAAATAAGGCAAGGAAGAAATATACCGCTAAAGTGGGGTATTCCCAGAAAAGTGTTTGGTTATTAATTAGAAATTCTACTATAGTTATTAAAAAACCGGCTAAGATGGATACCGCCCCCAATAAGAGGAAAATAAAAGTCAGCGGCAGTTTCCCTTTGTATCCTAAGTATATTTTGGTTAAGAACGCTTCTGGGCTCTTTTTTAATTTGATGGATATCCTTAGGCCAAATAATAAGATTATTATAGTCTCTGCTAACAGAACTATTGAATAAATTTCACTGTTCATAAAAATCCCTTAAACCTCTTATACCACTGCAGTACTGCATACCCTGCAAATCCGACTACGGCTATGCCTATTAAATAACTCCCAAAATCCAAGAGTATAGACCAGAAATTGGCCTGTAAATAGCCAAAGTTTGATGTTTCCAGTTGACTTAAAGAAGAGATAATTGCTACCGGAACTGCCAATATGCTGGTGTATAAGAGCAGCGAAACTTCTCGGTATGCTTTTTCTTTATTGTTAAAGAAGGTAAGTAATGGCGCACCATCCTTTCTGTGTTTCATCAGTACATACACAATAGTGCCTACCGTGTAAGTTAAGAATATCCCTCCTGCAAAGTAAAGGCATAATATAATTAACAATGCGAAATGTATAGCATTCATAGAAACAATAGCGTTTTAATATTAAAATAACTATAGTCTGTTAGAATGGAAGAAAAAAAAGCAAAAGAATTGGTATTTTACCATATTGGAAAGGTGGTTAAAGTTATCGATAAAAATAATTCTAAAAACCTAGACAAAAAGCACAAAGCAGTCATAGAAATGTGGGATAATAACATAATAACCTGTGAAATAGGAAATGCGGCTCCAAGAGACAACGATTTTGTAATAGTTCTTTTTAATGGATTAGTTCAAGCGCAGGGAGTTTTCATGAGGCCCGAAACAGTAACGGATATTCTTTCACCGGAAGCAGGGCAGCAGATCTGGGACAAATACAAAGGATTTTTCGACAAGTCTAAACCCACACATCCATTTACTGGCTAATCTGTAAATTGATAAAATCTAATTATGTCAGATGAAATAAAAAAGGTTTTGAACTCTGAAAAATTATCCTATGAGTTGTATTCAAAACTTGAAAGTATAGAAAGAAATAAGCAGTTGAGAAAGAAACTGAAGGAACTTAAAGAACTAGACGTAAAGCACATCAAAGTATGGACTGAGATATATACCGAATTAAATATTCCTGTGAAGGAAAAAGCAAATAAAATTGAGCTTTTTCTTTTTGTTTTACTAAGAAGGCTGTTCGGCAGCGGTCTTACATTAAGCGTAATTAATTCTTTGGAAAATAGGAAAGTTTCCGATTTGTCAAAAATTTTTGATATTATACCGGATAAACAAAGAGAGAAGGTAGTCAACTACTTAGTCGAAGAGCTTTATCAGGAAAGAATTCTTAAAAAAGAATCCTGGGAAAGCGGAGTTTTATCCCACATAAGAGACGTGGTTTTTGGCATGAATGACGGTTTAGTCGAAGTTTTGGCAGCAGTAGCTGGGTTTACAGGCGCCATACATGACAACCTGCTTATAGCAGTTGCAGGCACCATAGTAGGTTTATCTGGTACTATCTCAATGGCAGTGGGCGCTTATCTTTCCTCTAAATCTGAGAAAGATTTGGAATTTGAGGGCATAACCCGGTTAGAATTAGAGTTACAGGTAGCTAAGGAAAGATTAAAGGAGGATTTAGAAAAGCATTCTTTGAACTATCAAAAATTTGACAAGTCTTTAGAAGACCTCATTTCAAAATTAAAGAAAGAAAGAGACCCTATCTATAAAGTACTTGAAAGAGAAAGGAAAAATCCGCTTATGAATTTCATAAGTGGCAACGGTAAAATTTATCAAAGTAATAATTCGGTTAATCCCGTAAAAGATGCGTTGTATGTGGGCGTGTTCTACATTTTTGGGGCAATTATACCCTTAATAAGCTTTCTTATCGGTTCTATAATTAAATCTAATACTTATTATAATTTAGTGATATCAGTTATTTTGGCGTCTATAGCAATTGCCATTACTTCCCTTATAATAGCCCTTAATTCAAATGAAAAAGTATTTAGATACATAGGGAAAGCGTTAGGGCTTAGTCTTACTGCGGCGTTTGTCACTTTTTTAGTAGGCCACTTGGCTTCCGTTTACCTGCACATTGCCATTTAATTGAATTTTTATGCCTAAAAATTAATAGAATTGATGCTAATTATAAAACATGGAATATTACAGCATAGAGGAAATAAAGAAGATTGAAGACGAAGCAATAAGGAAGGGCATGACTGAAGAAAAGATGATGGATGCTGCCGGTCATTTAGTGGCCGATTTTATACATAGTAATATAGAATTTAATAAAGCAGTTTTTATAGCGGGCACTGGAAATAACGGAGGGGATACTTTATCAGCAGCTTTCCATTTATTTAATTTGGGCCATTCCGGCATAAAAGTTGTAATAGTTGGAAAAAAAGAAGAGTTGAAAGAAGGGCCACGGAACTTCCTTTATCTTATAAATGGCATAAAAGATATCCCAGTCAATTTCGCTTATGATTCAACAGAATTAGAAAGCCTAAAGGAAACCATAAAGAATGCAGATCTTTTAGTTGTTGGTATTTTTGGTATGGGCTTTCATGGAGATCTGCCGGATTTGGCAGAAAAGGCAATCGATTTAATAAATGATTCAAATGCCAAAAAGGTAAGTGTTGACATACCCTCTGGAATGAACGGGGATACGGGAGAGTTTAGAAAAACAGTAAAGTCAGATTTTACACTTACAATGATGACCATGAAAAAGGCCTTTCAAAATCCGCAGGCTTTAACCGTTACCGGCAAAGTTTTTGTCATGGATTTATTAAACTGATATAACACTGTTATATTTATAAATAATAACAGTTAGATAGTGCTATGAATAATATGGACATAGAAAAGATACGCAGAGATTTTCCAATTTTGTTTAAAAAGATAAACGGCAATCCTCTAGTATATCTGGACAATGCGGCGACTTCTCAAAAGCCATCTGCAGTCATAGAAGGCATTAAGTATTTTTATGAGAACATAAACGCTAACCCTATAAGAAGCATACACGGCTTGGCAGAAGAGGCTACAAAGGCATATAATAATGCAAGAGAAAAAGTTGCCGCTTTCATAAATGCAGAGCCTGAAGAGATAGTTTTTGTTAGAAACGCTACCGAGGCTATAAATCTAATTTCCTTTGCTTTTCCTTTTAAGAACGGTGACAGGGTTTCAACAACATACATGGAGCACCATTCAAATCTTTTGCCATGGCTTCGCTTAAAAGAAAGGGGGATAAATGTTGACATAGTTTCGGTTTCTGACGATTATGAATTAGATATGGATTATTATAAACAGCTGCCTAAAAATACAAGGCTAGTTGCAGTAACCCACGTTTCAAATGTTACCGGTACAGTAAATGATGTAAAGGAGATAACAAAACTTTCGCATGAGCAAGGCTCTTTGGTCCTTGTAGACGCGGCACAGTCCATACC
>JAMCSQ010000012.1 GCA_023378805.1 Candidatus Parvarchaeota archaeon
TTTATAGCCTTTAATGATATCCTATAGAAATGGCTCAAATTTTAGGTTTAGAAGGGTATAACTTCTAAATTCTATGCGCTGTTTCCTACAGCCTTCTTCAGTTAATATATAACTGACTGCGGTTTTCTCTACTAAATCTTTAAATCCTTTCAATGCCGGTTTATCCATAAATGTCTCTTTTTTTGTTTCTTAATGAAGAGTAGGAGACATTTACCTGGTTCATTGCTTATTGCATATGCAACGGCCTCAAGTGCATACAAAACTTTATAAACACACATCGAGTAATGCTTTTATGGCGGTTTTATTGCCGATTTATATTGCAATAATTACAGGAGTAATAATTGTTGCTGCTATAACCGTGGTAGTTGTAGCCCCAGGAGTATCTAATGTATCTATACCGGCCGTAAGTCCTACAGCTACTAGCACATATAACTTTTCAATTGATGGAGTGGCTTTTCAATACCCAACTAATTTTGTGGTCGAAAATATTACATGTGTATCTAAGTCACTCACTTCCTGTCTTAATGTAGTACCTACGCTTCCGGAGGGAGTTTTCCCACTGAGTCTGCTAGAAATAGTGCCGAAAAGCCTAGCAGGAGATAGTGTATTGTCGAGGTTGTCAAACGTTTCCTATATGCTCGTTTATGTAATAAGTGCCAACTCAAGTTCTGAAGCATCAAAAATAGTTGCAAATTACTATAATATAAGTAAGTATCCGTATAGAAATGGTACGGCCTTCTCGATAAAAAACCTCTCTTCACAAGGATTTGAAAAATCGGCTTTGCTTTCTACAGTCAATCCAAATGGAGTTAACCAACCATCTGCGTTTTACGCTGGAATTGCTAGATCCGGCAATATAATATTTGTATTATATAGTGTTTCCATTGGATCAAATTTCGTACAACAGAATGGTGAGGCAGTGAACACCATAATGAGTTCATTACAGAGGGTACCATTCAATATAGCCGGCAGCGCATCGGATATATTATTTGACAATTTAAATAACATTACATACCTTTTTGGGCGGACATCAATAAAGGCTATAAACACAACAACAAACACAATGTACACTGTATTCACGACATCAAGCAACAATGCTAATGTCTTGGGGTATGGGGCAGTCGATACGAATAATGGTTATATATACTTTACCGAGCCGTTTGCAAATGTTACAGGCGTATTCGACCCATATAGTAACAGCATCATTAAAAATATAGCTTCGGGCCCGTTTCCTTCCGCTATAACGTTTGACCCATTAAACAATTATGTTTACGTGCTTAATGGTTACAATACATTCTCACTGCAATCGATTCAAAATGGATCAATCGCTGTGATAAACGCATCTTCTAATGAACTTATAAAAACAATCAATATAGGAAACGTGCCGAATGAACTGAATACCTTTTTCCCTGCCCCGTATTTTCTATTGGATGGGATAACTGTAGATACTTATAATAGTAATCTATACTTGCCGGTATCAAATGCAACCCAATCTAAGGTTCTAATAGTGAACACATCATCGGGTTCAGTTAGTACTATTATTCTTCCTGACAATATTTCTTCTAGTAATACCTATGATGCGGCGTTTGATTCGGTAACAGATAAAGTATATGTTTCAACGTCTTTTATAGGGAGTCCTGCCGTATTGGTATTAAATACTCTATCTAATACTATAAACACTTCTTTTTTCATAGTAGATAATTATAGTGCTTTTAACAACTTCAGGAAGAATGGGATCGTTTCATCTGTTCCAATAAACGGCCTGTTCTTTAATCAATTTAACAATACTCTTTATTCCCTATCTTCTTCGGGCATGTACCCTATAACTCAAAATTATTCTTATTATAATTATTCCTACATTCCTCTTCGCTATATTTATTCACTTTCCCCCTATTCCAAAGCATTTGGGCTGCCACCTCTCAAAGTGGTTTATGACCCAGAATCGAGTTATTATTACATATTGTCTGGATACAACTATTCTGTATCAGCCATTTACAGTAGATAATTCAGCCTTAATGTCAAAAATTACGTACGAAGTCAGTAAGAAATCTTATGGTGACCATATTTTTATTATTGGACAAGTCGGTGAAGTAACAATAATTAAATCTATGAAATTATCTCCAATTTGTTTCATGTTTCTCCTACCTCAAATATTGCTTTGTGTGTTGTATTCTCATATTAAAGTTTATGGTATCTTCTAAGATTTATGATATATATCCAATCTAAATAAGAGTGCCATTTCTCCAAAGACAGCATTACCTCTCCATTTTTTGTTTGGTGGTTACAGCGCCGGAATCTGTGTTTTAGCAAAGGATCTGCACGGATTGGAGATAGTTGATGACCCGCATCAAAGACCCTATGGTAAGAAGTATAAGATAATTTGGGAAGGACTAGGTTTACTAAATTATATGATTTTACCCCATTATAAATCCAAACATGCAGAAAGTAGGCTTATTACCAAAACTATCCAGTATTTTATAGACCATAAGTTGCTGTTTAAAGCACTGAGAGACGGAGAAGTGATCATCATTGAGTGAAAAGCGGCGCAAGCACACAAAAGATGCATATATATTAGTTAGACTTAACTAATTGGGTTAGATGCTTAAATTCGTTGTGCATTACACAAGTATATTTCTGCAAAAGTAGAGAGTTTCTTGTCAATTACAATGTTCATATACTCTGTATCTTTTCTATCGTACGGATCGTTGCCGCAGAATTCACTTCTTTTAGTAGACTCCTTTATACTCTTCATTTCAGCTACAGCGGGAAATCAGCGTGTGATACAGGCGCTTGAGATTATAGTGCTAGTAGGGATAGTGCTTTCTTTCTTAAGAATAAACGTACTATTCTCCCTCGTCATAGTCCTTTTTGTAGCACTGCTTATAGTTGTTTATCTTGATCTTTGATTAATTGCTTCCTGAAGGCGCATCTGCT
>JAMCSQ010000013.1 GCA_023378805.1 Candidatus Parvarchaeota archaeon
AATGATGAGAATATCTGTATTATCAGTACAATAAATGAAATTATAAGGATAACTAACAGATTATTTACCATAATTTTTTACCTCATCAACTAATCCCGTTATCTGGTTTAATACTTCTTCATCAATATCAGATGCTAACGCTATTAGTACAGTTTGTATCTGGTTTAATCTTGACAGTTCGAAGAAGAAATTATAAAATCTAATCAAGTTTTTAGAGGAATTATAGAGCGATAATGTTGTAAGCGAATCGAATATAAGCATTTTCTCCCCTTCTATTTTTTCTATGCTTAACCTAACCGTTATCCCTATATCAGTAAGATTGGCCGGGTCATCTAAGTATACTACATTATCATGTTGATTTATGTCCCTTTCCCCAAGATATTTAGAAATAGTATCTATGATGAAGATATTCTGTGTTTTTATATTCTTTTTATCTATATCATTTAAAAGTATATTTGCGGGTTTATTCGTGGTAATTATTATAATATTTTTTTCGCTACTTGCTCTGATAATACTATACAGCTCTTTGTAATAATTCTCTTCTTGGAACACATAAACACTGATTGTCATATAAAATATCTATATCTAAGCGTTAATAAGCTTATTTGCCATTGTCTTATAGTATTAAAAATTAACTTATAACATCCTTTAATGAAGCCAGGATTTTTTCTGGATCGTGTTCGTAAGGTATGTCCTTATTTATAAAATTCCTGCTTATTACCCTTTTATCGGACAAGTCATTTTCAATCCAGTCCGAGAAATTTCCATACTTGCCTTTTATGTTCTTTATAGGCATAACTTTGTTATTTACCAGTATATAATCTATTTTTATACCCCTGCTTTCAAAAATCTTTACAAAATCAGAAGCTTTAAAGCCGTTCGTTTCTGATTTCTTATTCATTATGTTTACAATAAGTATCTTCTTTGCCCTTGATTTTGCAATTGTATCACCAAAGCCACCTACTAAAGTATTTGGCAGGATTGATGAATATAAATCCCCGGGCCCGAAGATAAGGAAATCTGATTTTAATATAGCTTCGGCCGCCGACTTGCTTATCATGACTTTTTTGTCAAGCTTTATGCCTTTTATCCGGATTTCTTTGTCTGAATTTTTGTCTAGGCTGTCTTCACCTATTAAATTTCCTTTATCGGTTTTTATAATGAGATTTGCAGAGCAGTTTATATCATCAATGATAGGTATAAAATCTATATTTTTAGGGGTTTTGAAAATGTCTTTGGCTACCTTCAAATAGTCTTTGCCATATTCTTTGACAAGGCTGTAAAGTAGTAAATTTCCTACATTGTGATTTATGCCGTCCATTTCTATCCTTTGCAGGCTTATATTTCTTAAGGCCTCATTCTCTGAAACTGCAACTATCCTATCCCTCAAATCTCCAAGTGCGTAAATCCCGAATTTTTTCCTCAGATAACCAGTAGAACCTCCGGAATCGAACATAGTAACTATATTGTTTATCTTTAAGTTCTTTATTTTTCTTAGTGCTTTTAACGTATTTCTTGCACCGCTTCCACCTATTATAGTTACTGTTTTCATATGTCTTTTTCCACGTTTTCTTTTTTACTGTAAACCAGTTTGTTTGATTCTACCTTTCCCTTAACTTCAGTGTTTGATCCTATAATGGAATTGTTTCCTATCAAAGTGCCCGGCATAACCGAAGTGTTTATTCCGGTTTTTGTATTGTAACCCATTATTACTCCTAAGCGCGTTAGCCCTGTATCATATATATCTTTGATTTCTATCTTTATGCCTTTTCTGTCGATTCTTCTGTTTCCAGTTATAAAATTCGCTCCTAACCGGCAGCCCTGGCCTATTATGCTATCCCCTATAAAGCCACTGTGTATGTGCGTATTATCCATTATTATGGATCTTGCAATTTCAGTTCCAAAGCCTATTTCCGTGTTTTCCCCTATTATGCTATCTCTTATCAATGAGTTGTCACCTACGAATGAATTATCTCCTATGTAGGTTTCACCTTTTATTGAGACGTTATTGCCAATCTTTACATTTTTTCCAATTATAACAGAAGTTTCAATAAATACATTGTTTTTATTTTTAGGTTTTTCACTTTTGTTTTTTTGTTTTACATTAGAATAAACAAATTTTTTAATTGAAAGCAAATCACTTACATATTTCAAAGAAGGCAGTCCATCTGCTTTGAAGTAATTTACTCCCTTTGTTTTTGCGATTTCATTAAGTAAATCTTCAAATTTATACTCGGGCCTTTGTATTTTTTCCAGCCTGTTTATTATCTCCTTATTAAGTTTATACATCCCAACAATTGAATAATCTGCATAGTTGAATTTCTCCTTTTCTCTTATTTCTATAATCTTGTTTTTTTCTATTCTTGCTATCCCGTGCGTTTTTTCATCCCCCTCTTCGTATTTTTTTACTGCTACCGCCGGTGCTTCCACCTTACTTAACTTCTGGATGTAATCTTTTATGTTCACGTAATAAGGCATTATAACTAGAAAATCCTCCTTTATCAGAGATTTTGCTTTTATTATAGCGTCTGCCATGCCCTTAGGCTCTTCTTGTATAACTATCTTTATACTTTTGTTCTTTGTGATTTCATCGCTCAACTGAGCGTTTGGGTTTATGATAAGTATAACGTCATTGCCTTTTACTCCTTCTATTGTCTGCTCCAGCAGAGTTTTATTGCCGACTTTCAAAAGTGACTTATGGCAGATCTCGGAGAAAGGCCAAAATCTCGATGATTCACCTGCAGCTAGTATTAAGGTTTGCATATAATCTTAAAGTCTTCTAAGAAAATATCTATTATAAAAAGCTTTAATTTTACAATGTTCTATTGGTAGTATGGTAATAAAAGCACCAAAATTGAAGGCAAATTCAAACATAAAGATAATCGCACCTGCCAGTCCACCCGATCTAAAAGAACTGTCAACAAGCATAAATCTGCTTAAAAAATTCGGTTTTAAGGTATCTTTGGGGGAGAATCTACGAAGATTGGTTCAAAGGGCAGATTTAGCCGCTCCCGACAAGGACAGAGCCGCAGAGCTTAATAATGCGTTCAAAGATGATTCTGTGGATGCTATTTTCTGTGCAAGAGGGGGATATGGCTCTATGAGGATATTGTCGGAGATAGATTACGAGTCAATAAAAACGCATCCTAAAATCTTTATAGGTTACAGTGACATAACCGCTTTACACCTCGCAATACATAAATTAACGGGCTTAATCACCTTCCATGGCCCTATGCCAGGAGTAGATGCCGATGAGATGCGAAAACCTTCTTTCCAAAACGTGCTTTCAGTCTTAAAGGGAGAGTCAAAAGATATAGCTAACAACATAAATAGAGTAGTTAAATACATTGTTCCGGGAAAGGTCGAAGGGATAAGCGAGGGAACGAATATATCTTTGTTTGCTTCATTAATAGGAACTGATTATATGCCGGATACTAAGGGCAAAATAGCCTTCTTCGAGGATATAGCTACTACATCTGGTGATGTTGACAGGTATCTTTTCAGGCTGAAACTGGCAAAGGCCCTGGACAAGTTTAATGGATTCATATTCGGTGATTTTACCGATATACCAAAGTCGGAAGAAGTTCTTCCGTCTATGGAGGAGATAATAGAGGATTATATGTTAGATCTAAAAAAGCCATCGCTATACGGCCTGCCTTTCGGCCATGGCGATGACCAGATGCTTATACCTCTTAACTCAAAAATGAGAATATCCAGCGATGAGCCTTATATAGAATTATTAGAGGATGTAGTAAACTAATTAATCTATTCACTGCAGCAACTTAAATCTTCTACATTATGATAAAACGACAGAGCTCCAAGTTTCATTATCTCGCTTAATGTTGGAAATACATGTACTGTATCTATTATATCATCTATTGTAAGCTTGAACTTCACTGCCAATACTGCTTCGTGTATTAAATCAGCAGCATTTTCTCCCACTATCTCTACTCCCAGTATCTGTTTCGTATTGGCATTTATTACCATCTTTATCAGTCCTCTGGTATCCTTTATTATGCCTGCTTTTGCCAGGTCCTTAAACATTACGGGCTGGCAGGCGCATTTTATGCCTTTATTGTTTGCTTCTTTATCTGTTAGCCCTACTCTTGCTGCTTCTGGAAAAGTAAAAACGGCAGACGGTACAGAATTTAAGTCTACCGGTAGCTTTTCCCTGTCAAATGCATTTACAGTTGCTTTGTTGCCTTCTGCAGCTGCCAATGCCTCTAACATCGGTTCTCCTGTAACATCGCCCGCAGCATATATCCCATTTACAGAGGTTTTCAGGTACTTATCCGTTTTTATAAAACCGCTTTCATTCAGTTTTATTCCCGTTGCAGTTAAGTTTAATTTTTCTAGGTTTGGTGTTCTTCCTGTAGCAAGTAATATCTTTTCGGCTTTTACTTCTTGTTTTCTTCCCTTTACCGAAAAGTAAACATGAGTTATTCCTTTAGATTCTAAAATCCTGTCTATTTTAACGTTTGTTATTATGTTTACTCCTTCATCTCTAAGGTACTGCTCAAGGTAATAGCTAACCTCCGGTTCCCAATTGGGCAATATCTTGTCACTTCTCTGCAGTAAGGTGACTTTTACGCCGAAATGGGAAAACATCTCTGCAAATTCAAGGCCAAGGGCCCTTCCTCCTATAATAATCATTGATTTGGGA
>JAMCSQ010000014.1 GCA_023378805.1 Candidatus Parvarchaeota archaeon
AAAACTGCAAATAACAAGCAATACAGACAAAAGCATAGGCATCGACATGGGATTAAAGGACTTTGCTGTACTGTCTAATGGCGTAAAAATAAGTAATCCAAAGTTTCTGCAGAAATCAGAGAAGCTGCTAAAGAGCAGGCAGAGAGCATTGTCAAGGAAGCAAAAAGACAGCAAAAACAGAGACAAGGCAAGATTGATGGTGGCAAAAACCCATGAAAAAGTAGCCAGTCAAAGAAATGATTTTCTGCATAAAGTATCAACAGCGATAACCAAGCAGTTCGATACCATAGTGGTAGAAACCCTGAATATTAGGGGAATGAAGAAGAACCACAACCTGGCAAAGGCAATAGGCAATGTGAGCTGGAGCAGATTCTTCCAGTTCCTTAAGTACAAGGCAGAGAAGCAGGGAAAGAACGTAATAGAGATAGGAATGTTTGAGAAGTCGTCAAAGACATGCAGTGTATGCGGGCATGTCAATAATAATTTGACGTTAAAAGAAAGAGAATGGACATGCAAGAACTGTAAGACTAAGCTAGACAGAGATCTAAACGCAGCAATAAACATAAGGAATTTCGGTCTTAATCAAATAGGACTGAAGTCAGTACCTTCGGACAGAGGGGAATATAAGCCTGTGGAGAATCCTCTGACGGCGGAACTTGCTAAGCTGAATATCAAAGCAAGGTCTACGAGCCATGATCCAAAGAAGCAGGAACTATACGCTATG
This sequence comes from Candidatus Parvarchaeota archaeon, assembly GCA_023378805.1. Taxonomy (GTDB): domain Archaea; phylum Nanobdellota; class Nanobdellia; order Parvarchaeales; family Parvarchaeaceae; genus Parvarchaeum. Next base: position 725 of record JAMCSQ010000014.1, read on the forward strand.
AGAAAGCTTAGACTTTCGATAGGAGCTGGAAGCCCATGAATTCATTCATGGGAGGATGTCACCGGGATTGGTTAGTATAAGAAAAAGGTACTTTCCCATTTTATTTTAAGCATAAACATATATTTAAGGTTGCCGATTAACTTTCTATAGAACATGCAGAGATAGCGAAGCTCGGTCAAACGTGCTGGCTTCAGGGGCCAGTGGCTTAGGCCTTCGGGGGTTCAAATCCCCCTCTCTGCATTTTTGCAAAACAACAAGTTTTTAAATGAAAAATCCTATATAATTTTATGGTTTGGGATACTAAGAAAGAAGCAAGCAAGATTTGGATTCTTTTAGGATTCATTGGGATTGGTCAGTTGATAGCTTTGATATATTCTTTGGTAAGCAAAGAGGATAAGGATAGGATATTAGGAGTCCTTTTTATACTTGGATGGTTAGGTGATATTATCCTTTACTTCATAGAAAAAGACAAGGATAAATATTTGTCAAGTATGGCCTTGTATCTTTTTATAGGGGAGATAATCATGTTTATTATAATATTCCCCTTGTTTTTTGCGGTATCATTAATTTAGTTTGTTAATAAATTTCTTTTAGGCGTACGCCTGAAACTAGGCTTGAAACAGAGAGCAATAACAAGGATATAGGAAGGATATAAACAAAATGATTCATTACCATAAATGATATATCTACTAAAAAAATAGCAGATACAGCAAGATAATTGGCATTTTTGTACTTTGTCAATGAGCTTATCTCATTCACCATATAAATCTCAAAAGCAGAATAAACAGTCCATATGAATGCAATTAGAAGGAGATAAACATTAAAGGCGTAGTGACTTAAGGGGTATACAATAATCTGGCTGTTTCCAAAGTAAACGAATAGAGCTATCGCGGCTATGCCTAAACTCCACACTATTATATTCGAGTACCTGAAAACCGTTTTACTATCTCCTTTCCATGCCTTTCTCCAGAATCTGTTTCTGAGATAAAGGGCTGCAATATACAGGATTATTATAAATGAGAAAGGGAAAAATGATAGTTTATAATTTGAGATGAATTCAATAGAAAGTAAAGCTAAGGAAATTGTAGTTAGTGCAGAAATAAAAAAGCCTGATTGTCGGATTAAAACCTCAGCTTCCATTTGGATTCTGATACGTGACGTTACCTATAAGCTTCAGAACAGCACCCTGAAAAGAATAAGGGTCTTTTATGCCGCGGAGAACGATGTTTGGCCTGCCCTGCTCTTCTGGTCTTATAACGACTTTTCCAAGCTTAAGTATTCTGTCCAAAATGCTTATATCAACCGAAACGTCGCTTATCTTTGAAGGCAGTATTATGTTTGTGTCCTTTGCTATTATGCCTTTTTGTATTATTACTCTGGAATTTGTTATTGTATATTCTATAAAATAGACCTGCAGCTCAGAGATTAATATATATAGTATACCTATAATCTCTAAAATCGTTGAAATAATCGGGAGTGAGCCAACAATGGGTATATTTTTTATCCCTATATAAGAAAGGGCAGCAGAAAATGACAGATCATAAGAAGGTTCAAATATAGATAAGGCTACAAATATTACAATAGAAAGGAATATAAGCCACAGGCCTCTCCAAAACTCTTTCTGTCCGAGTATTGACGGCTTTTCCGACCTTATTACTTTCTCGTTGGCGAGCATGAACTGCTTCATCATATAACTATTAAATATAACTGTAATATATAACTTAATTTTAATAATAATATGAGATTAGGAGCTTTGTTTACAGGGGGAAAGGATTCGACTTATTCTGCGTTTTTAGCAGGAAAAGATAATGAAGTGGTTTGTTTGATGAATATGTACTCGGAAAACAAGGATTCATACATGTTCCATACAGTTGGAGATAAACTTCTTGAAATGCAGGCCGATGCTCTTTCAATACCGTTGGAAAGATACAAGACAAAGGGAATAAAAGAGGAGGAGCTTTTTGATTTAAGGCATTTTATATTGGATATAAAGGAAAGATACGGCATAGAAGGGGTGGTCAGCGGAGCGCTTGCAAGCGAGTATCAGTACAATAGAATAAATGCAATACTTAAGGATCTAAAGCTTGCTTCTATAACTCCGTTGTGGCATGTTGATATCGAGAAGTATCTCAATGATTTAATAAAAAACGGTTTTCATGCAATGATAGTTTCTGTTTCTGCAGATGGGCTGGATGAAAACTGGTTAGGTAAGGAAATAAATCGCGAAGAGCTTGCAAACCTGATAGACTTAAGCAGAAAATACAGGTTTAACTTAGGATTTGAAGGCGGAGAAGCAGAGACTGCAGTTCTGGACGGGCCAAATTTTAAATATAGAATAAAGATAGAAAAGAGCAGCATAGTAAGAGACGAAGGAAAGGCTTACCTAAACATTGAAAAAGCCGTAAAGGTTGAGAAGGAAAGTTGAATGTTTTATAAAGTGTGAGCGGGAAAACCTACGATTTAAATCGTGGGATGAAAGCGAACTCAAAAGTGGAAAACATAAATAGCAAAAGAGGTAAAACAACAAGCACAAAAGAAGATTACATCGCAGCGAAAGTTAACAATTACATATCGTTTCAATTCAGGCCGAAAAGCTGGAAAATTCTGTCTAATGCTATAGCCGATTTTATGAGAATGTTGATAAAGTAGCGAAAAACAAAAGCTCTGCTTTTGGAAAATATCACATTGTTTTTTCAATTATCTTTTTTAGCTTTTTCCCCAGTTCTGCAGATTCATTTTCGCTGTTTTCAAGTTTAAAATCTGAGAGCTTTTTCGTTTCCTTAAGGTTAAATATTTTTCTTTCGTTTCTATCTCCTTTTAAGAATTCTTTATAGGAGGAAGGAGCGTCAATCCTTTTCCGGTCCATCGTACGCTTAAATCTTACTTTTACGGGAGCATAAATGAATATGTTGTAAAAATTTATGAATTTCTGCCGTTTAAAGAAAAGAATATCATTTGGAAATCGTATGCCTGCTATTGCGATCCTGTCTTTTTTCATGCTTTTTATTCTTTCCATACAGAGCTCCATTACATAATTCGTTCCATACTTTTTTCTCAGCATACCTTGAAGTTTCTGCTGTTCTTCCCTTGAAATCTTTCCCTTCTTCATCTTTGAAAGCCTATCTCTTATTATGTCACCGGGAGAAATTTTGTAAAAGCCGTATCTCTTAGTCAAAATATCCGCTATGTAATCCTTACCTCCGCCTGGCAAAGAGGATAAACCAATAATCAAAACATCTTTTTTCACTGATTATAATGGAAGTTTTATAATAAAAATCTTTAATAAACTTACGAAAAAGTACTTATTGGTGTTTCATTCATATAATAATAGATGGAAGGTTCTTCCGAAGCTGAAAGCAAGCTTGAGATATTTCTTTCGCAGAGCCAGTTTAAGAAACAGGTTGATTCTTTAGGCACAGATGTTTTCTCCTTCCTATTGGACATGTATCAGGAAGGGAAGTTAGACAAAAAAATAAAATATATGTTCCCAACAGAAAAGAAGCGGGAATTTGATGAAATAGCAGAAGAAATCTCTGAAAAGAACGCAGCTTACAGGAAAAAGATGTACAATTATCTACTCAATGCAAAAAATTACAGAGCAAAGGACATTTTCGGCGAGGCATATGACCATGTAATGGGCATGAAAAACGCGCTTATAAGCAAATTCGGAAAGAGCGGCTACAGTTCTATTTACAGGAATTTCATAAATGCTCAGTTTGATGATTCATTGCTAGAAGCAGAAGGCGATAATTTTTTCTACATTGATAAAAGAAGATTTACGCCAAAAGACAAAGACGAGGAGCTTATCTGGATTTTCGGTAAAGTTATCGAATTGCTTTATGGAGTTAATAACGGTTGACATGGAAAAGCCCCTTACTATGAAAAAGCTTGAAGAATTGCTTTCAAATTCGCAGGTAAAGGCCAGTTTTTCAGTTTAGGCAGGAAGCGTTAGAGCCGGTTTACCGGCTTTATATTCAAAAAGCTCTGAACTAATTATTTAAGTCGTAATGCATCCAATACGTGCGGCGCATGCGTCTCTACCCTGAATCTCTTTCTTAGATAGCTGGAAAGTTCCAGTATCTTACCTTCTTCGCCGTGCCCTATTATTATTTTCCTTGGCCTTGGCCTTATGTCATTTACAAATCTTTCAAGCTGCTTTCTGTCTGAATGACCAGATAACCCTTCTATAGAATAGACTAATGCGCTTACAGAGAAATGCCTCAGTTTTCCGTTTAGTTCTATGTCTACCTCTCTGCCGCCATTTTGTATTGTTCTTCCTAAAGTTCCTACACCCTGATAAGAAACTAAAACTACCGCATTCTTAGGATCTTCGCACAGATTTGCAAAGTAACTAACTGCCGGGCCGCCGTTTAACATACCAGAGGTTGCAAGTATAATTGCAGGCCCGCCGGCAAGAACCTGCTGCCTTTCTTCCTCGCTTACAGTATGTTTGAATATTGGGGATAAAAACGGGTTGTTGTTATGCGCTATTATCCTGTTTCTAGTTTCGCTGTTCATGAATTCAGGGTAAACAGTATAGATAGCAGTTACATCCCAGAGCATTCCATCTACTATTACTGAAGCTTCCGGTAAAAGCCCATAGCGCTGCCATTCCTCAATAAGAAGCATAAGTTCCTGCGCTCTTCCTACTCCAAGTACTGGTACAAGCACCTTTCCGTTGTTTGCTATAGTTTTGCTTATTATATCAAGGAAGAACTGCTCTGTTTCTGTCCTTGAAGGTTGCGTATCAGAATCTCCGCCATACGTGCTTTCCATTATGAGTGTTTCAACCCTTTCAAACTGCGTTTCTGCCCTGTTCAGTGTCTTTGAATTGTCATACTTGAAATCTCCAGTGTAAAGAACGTTGTAGAAACCGTTCCCTATGTTCAAATGAATCATTGCCGATCCCAGAATGTGGCCAGCATTATGCAAGGTTATTCTTATGTCCGGAGTAATATCAGTAACTTCATGGAAAGGCAGCGTTATTGAGTGTTTAAGCATTTCTTTCACGTCGTCAACATCAAATAATAATTTGGAGTTCGTCCTGCTTGCTAGGTTTATGTAATCCAAATGAAGCAGAGTCATCACATCCCTAGTGGGAGCAGTTGAGTATACCGGGCCTTTATAACCGTATTTGTAAAGCGCAGGAAGAAAACCGCAGTGATCTAAATGACTGTGTGTTATTACTACCGCCGCCAATTTTGAAATATCGAATTCCGGAGCGTCTACTCTTGGAACAGGTTCCTTTGGATTGCTTACATCAACCCCTACGTCTAAAAGGACTGAACTTATGGGGGTTTGTACCAATACTGCAGATCTTCCAACGTGTCTGAATGCGCCTAAAGCGCTTATCCTTACCCAGTATTTATCGTCAACTTCAAATTTGGAATTGTATATGTTTTCTCCTATTTCATTAAGCATTTTCCTCCTGAATTTTGAATTGGCGTAAAGCATTTCTCTTATAGCTTTTACTATATCGGATTTTATGAGCGGAGAACGGGCAAGCATAACAGACCATCCGGTTTCTTCCTTTATCTTATTTATTCCGGCTTTTCTATCTCCTGATATAATTTCTGGTCTTTCAGCTTCTATAGTTACAATGCTTCTTGGCTCATCAAACCAGAAATCAGTTATATGTGCTTCTTGGAAATCCATCTTTCTTATCTTTTCCTCTGCTTCCTTTTCATTTAGAAGGAGAGTGGGGTCCAATCTTACCTCTACTCTCTTCTTTTCCTTGCTTACAAGGTTTCTTATGATTTCAGCATTGTCAAGAAAGAAGTTTCTGTTTTTTGTGTATATAACTATGTTTGAAACCTCGAAGTTTATGTCTTCTATAAGGGACTTGTCGGCTATAAATTCGGTTATTTCTTTTTTTATGTCCATATTAATTTAAAGCATTTACCATAGGCTAAAACTCAAATATAATCAGTTTATCCATAAGATAAATGAAAAAAGATTACTTACTTGTTTATCACTTTCTGTATTTCTTCGTCTGAAAGTTTATTGTATCCTTTCTTGTTTATTACTGCTATGTCTATTCCTTCTCCTGTGTAAACGTCTCTTCTTATTGAAGAAGATATTGCTTTATATGCTAGTTTTATTGCTTCTTCTTCAGTCATGTTATCTTTGTAATCCCCTTCAAGTACACCCAAAGCGAATATTCCGCCGCTGCCTGTTACAGTGAATTTGTCTTTTCCCTGTCCTCCTGCTTCATCTATGGAGAACAGCTTAGGCTCGCCGTCGTATCCTCCTATTATAAACTCACCGTAAATCAAATTCAAGGAAAGTCTTTTATTGAAAAGTATTGCGCTCAATAAGCTTACTGCTCCGTCAGTATCCAGTTTTGAACCGGACCTTATCTCATAAAGTGTAAGTTCTGATCTCATTAACCTTACCATGGCCTGCAAATCAGCAACCATACCAGCAGTTGTTATACCTATTCTGTTGCTTATAGCCATGACCTTTTCTGCGTTCTTGTTAGCGACTATATGGTCTGCGGTTGCTCTTCTGTCTGCTGCCAGGACTACGCCGTCTTTGTACACTAATCCCAATGTCGTTGTTCCTGTTTTTACTATGCTCATATAAGAATCTTAGTATTTTATTTACATTTCCTAATGACTTTGTTAGTATTTAAACTTTTCTTAAATAGTTATTTTTATATATACGTTTAAGCTAAGTATTAAACCAAGGAAGACTAACTAATTATATGAAAGCAAGAACTTCGTTTACAATTGATGCAGATGTAGTTGCGAAGCTTGACTCTTTAGTTGATAATATCTATTATAGGTCTAAGAGCGAAGCCGTTGAGGACATACTCCGAAAATATTTTGAGAAACAAAACACCGCAATAATACTGTGCGGGGGAGAATTTATCGTTAATGGAACAGATTATTACAGGCCTTTGGTCAAGATAGGAGAGGCTACTGTCATAGAAAGGATTATTTCAAAGCTTAGGGTAAATAACTTTAGGAGTATACTGATATCGGGAAAGACCGATCTTTTGAAGCAGATATTTTCGATACTGAAAAATGGAGAAGGCTATGGGGTTGATATAAAGTACATAGATGACAATAACCTAAAAGGAAGTGCCAAGGCCCTTGAAAGGGTAAAGCAGTATGTTGGCACAACCACTTTGTTTGTAACTGGCGATGCAGTATTTGACATTGACTTAAGGGACATGCTTAAATTTCACATGGCACATAATAGTCCTGCTTCTGTGGCAATATATATGCCTACCGACGTTTCATTTCCGACAAAGGACAGAGTAACATTGAAAGGAAGCAAGATACTCACGTACGAAAAATTGCCCGAACCGGTAAATTCAAAGCTGATACCTACTTCTATTTTCCTATTGGATCAAGATGTTTTCAAATACATCCCTCCCGGTGATCTAGACTGGAACATAAAGACTGATTTACTGCCATTGCTTGCAAAAGATGGTTTGCTTTTTGGTTACATATACAACGGCGGATGGCTGAGCATAAAGACAAAGGAAGACATCGAAACCGCAAAGAAGCTTCTTGAAAAATAGTTTCTTTTATTCTATTTCACCGCACGGAAATGCTTAAATCTTATGTTTACTTAGTTTTTCTATGGAATTCAAGGATATAAATGAACCAGTGGAAAAAATAACAAGAGAGGGTTCGAGGAATTTTATAAAGATAGGACTTACAAAAGGAACAGAAGGAGAAAAGGAAATAACGTTCATAAGCATAAAAAAGGGATATACTACAGATAAGGATGGAAAGGAAGAAGAAAGAATAAAAACCAGCTTAACCGTTAATTTTGATGAACTGCCGCTGCTTATAGAAGCACTGCAGAACTTTAAGAATAAACTTGAATCCGGCAGCTTTTCCTAATTATAGATTAAGATAGCTTATCAGTTTTATTTCAGGATACGACCTTATCTTTTCGTTGATAAGATTAACTTTTTCTATGTCCTTCTCCCTTTCCTTGTTAAGTGATGACTTCGATTCCGGGTCAAATCTACCAGGATGAACTATTATCTCATAGCTTTTTCCTTCTTCCATATTTTTAATGTAATCATAAATCTCTTCTATACTGTGATTTGTCGCGAAGAATGCCTTTTCACTGGTATGTTTTCCGATTTTATTAATGCCAAGATTCCTTACGGCTATGCCTCTTTCATTCCCGAAGTTTATTATTTCAACTGCAGCCTTCTCCATCAGCCTGTATTTTGGCATGTGTATATCGAAATGTGATGGGGAGAAACCAAAGATATTAAGAAACAGAGAGTACTGCTGTTCTATTTGACTTTTCAAGTTTCCATTTTCATCCATTTCGAAATGTATCCCTATGCTTGTATCCTTTTTTCTAAGGGTTTTCAGTTCTTCGATTTGTTTATCCTGTTTGTAGTCAACTCTATTAACCATGACAGTAGTAGACTTTATCTTGCCTTCCTTTAAGAGCTTTATTATCTCAGTATTGAATATAACAGAATGCCCGAAGTCATCAGCGTTTATTATTAATTTTATCATTTTAAATGAAGGTATTGTCTCTTTTTATAAATTAAAGAGCGTCTTTTTCTGTAAACTTTATAAATGATTAGCTTATTATTAAATAAATGAATTCGAAACGCTTACTTGTTTCATTGTTTATAATTTCATTTTTATTAGTTGGAGCAGTACATGCTCAGGGAACTCAGGAAGTAATAGGATCTACAAGCCTGTACATTTTTGGAGTTACAAATTCATCAAATGGCACATTGGTTGGAGTACCTGCTCTTCTTAATCTTACAATAACAAACGGTACAGGTAAAGTATTCCTAGGCTCAACTCCGCTTACACAGATTGATACGCAGGCACAGGCAGTATTGTCTGCACAGCTTGCATGCCAGCTTCTTGATATAAACTGCAATGACTATAATTTCTATTATTACATAACTTCATCATCAGTAGAAGTAGGAGGGCCAAGTGCAGGTTCTGCATTTACAATGGCTGCTATGTCCATACTTTCCGGCAAACCTCTCAATAAAAATGTTGCAATGACAGGTACTGCAAATCCTGATGGCAGCGTTGGAATAGTAGGAGATGTTTCACAGAAGTCGGAAGCGGCTGCAAATCAGCATATAAAAACGTTTCTTTATCCGTCTACTGATAGTATATCATCGGCTGCACTTTCGTATGATGAAGCGCATGGGGAGATTCCAGTGCCTGTAAGCTCTGAATATCAAGCATTCCAGTACTTTACTGGCTACAATGTAACTCCAACAGTTAATTACAGCATACAAACGAGTCTTTACATTGCATTGATGAAACAGACTTACATTCAGTTTAATTCTTATCAGAATAGTTTATATTCCTCTTTACCAAGTGTTAGCAGCAGCAATTCATCTATACAGTTACTTATAAATGAAGCTGCTTCAGACATGTCTGCGCAGAAGACGGAAGCAGCGAATGGAAGTTACTATGTCGCAGCCAGTAGCATGATAACCTCCTCTTCAGATATATTACAGGCAAAACTGCTTGAAACTTTGCCGGCTTCAAATCAAGATTCATTTGTAAATAATTTAATATCACAGGAAAACTCTACGATAACAGGCATAGAGAACAACATCTCAGATAATTACGTTTCGAACTCTTCAACGTTAATACTTAAGTTTATAGCTTTTGACAGGCTCATGCAGGCAAGAAATTACCTAAATGATTCGATCCAAAGCCTTTCTTCAGGAAATCTACAAAATGCAATATATTACTATTCGCTTGCAACAGTGAAAGCAGAAACTGCTTACTTCTGGGTTTCAATACTTCCAAAAGGAAGCTCAAACTTCTCACAGTCCCAGTACGAGATATTAAGCAATTACTACCTTTACAAAGCATCTTCTTATAATGATTATGCGAATTTATTAGGAGTAGACCTTCCATCGGAAATATCCGAAATGCAGTCTTATCTAAGTTCTGCACAGTCTAGATATTACAGTGGAAATTACATTTCTTCAATGTTCGCATCCATAGAATCAATAAGTGTAGCGCAGATGCTTATAGAAGAGAATAGTCTTATCAATATCTCAGTGTTATCTCAAATAAGCAATCAAAGTGCAGTTGCAACCTTAGATTTAATAAATTCCGCAGAAGCAAGAGGAGTTACTCCCTTCCTGGGGATAAGCTATTATTACTTTGGAAATCAGTTTTATAATTCTTCAAATGTAAGTAATTCAGATTTCTCAGAGTACCTGCTTTTTGAAACAGAGGCTAGGGGATTTACACAGCTTGGCATATTATTATCAAACGCTAGCCTTATACCATACACGCCTTCGCTTCAGCCAATACCAGTTTCAACTCCTATAGCTCCTTTATTGGAGGAGGTAAGCTTTATAGTTTTGGGGATAGCAATAGGAGTAGTACTTGCGGGCATACTCTTTGAATACAGATTATATTCAAAAAACCTTAAAAATAATAAAAAAATAAGCGAAAAGAAAGCAGCTAAAAAGAAAAGAAGCAGCAAAAGAAGCAGAAGATAATAAATTTAAGTCACTAACTTCATTTCATTAAATGGATAAAAAAGAAGAGAGAGACGACGAACTTTTAAAAATAGCACTTTCAAGAGGGATATTTTTTCATTCTGCAGAAGTGTTCAGTGATAATATCGCTGGTTTTTGGGACTACGGGCCGATAGGCGTAAGAATCTTCAATAATTTGCTGGATCAGTGGAGGCAGACTATCTATTCAATGAATGGTTTTGAGATTTCAGGAAGTGTTACCCTCCCAAAGATAGTACTCCAGGCTTCCGGCCACGAGGCTAACTTTTTCGACATGGAGATAAAGTGCAGCAAGTGCGGTGCTGTTTACAGAGTAGACAAGCTTTTAGAGGAGAAGGATAGCAGCAAAAACTTTGAGGGTTTGACTGAAGAAGAATATCTAAAGTACATAAAAGAATATTCGATAAAGTGCAGCAAGTGCGGAGGAGAATTAGATGGCATAAAGAAATTAGGAACGATGTTTCCTGTAAAGGTTGGAGATGATCTTCCAGCTTATCTTAGACCAGAAGCATGTCAGTCAATATTTCTTGATTTTAAAAGAGTCTTCGAATCTTATGGCAAAAAGCTGCCAATGGTTATAGCTCAGGTAGGTAAGGCCTTCAGGAATGAGATATCTCCAAGAAACAATCTTTTGAGACAGAGAGAGTTTTATCAGAATGATATAGAGATATTCTTCGCAGAGGATAATTTCAAAATCGATAACGACTATAAAATAAATTTATACGATAAAAATGACAGCGGATTAAGCCAGATATCCATTAATGATGCTCTTTCAAAAGGAGTAATAAAGAGCAAGGTCACTGCGTATGGAATATCAAAAGTGCATGAGTTCCTTCTTAGGGTAGGATTCAAGAACGAAGACATAAGGTACAGAAAACTTTATGAGGACAAAGCATTTTATTCAAAGGAATCTTTTGACATCGAAATAAGGAAACAGGATTCTTGGATAGAGCTTGTTGCATGCAATAACCGCGGAGAGCATGATCTTTTAGCATACGAAGAATATGGTGCAAAGGGATTGAGGGTAGACGGAAAGATACCGCAGGTATTTGAAATATCTATGGGAACAGACAGGCTGTTTTACCTTCTCTTATTTTCTTCATTCAGAAAAGATGAGCAGAGAGTATGGCTTTCTATGAACAGTGCCATCTCTCCTTTTAGGGCTGCAATCTTTCCCTTAGTCTCAAAGGATAATCTTGATGTGAAAGCAAATTCGCTTTTTAACGGTTCAAGGTATAGAAATGATATACTGTACAGCGACAACGGAAGCATAGGAAAAAGATACAGGAGAGCAGAAGAGGTTGGAATTAAGCTTGCTTTCACAGTCGATTACGATACGATGGAAGACAATACAATAACAGTAAGGGAAAGCGATTCAATGAAACAGTTTAGGATAAGTGCCGACAAACTTGACATTATTATTTTTGATTCAGCTTCAAACGATTTTGATGAGCTCCGGAAAAAGTACGAATATCACTAATATCTCCATTTATTTATTGTGTTCCCTATGTTGTCTATGAGGTGCATTACTGAAAATGCTTCTCTTTCTTTTTTTGCAACCGTCCTTCCAGTATAGCCATTTATAAAAGCGGCGGCAGCGGCAGCTTCTACTAAATCGTTGTTCTGGCAGAGCATTGCAGCAGTTATCCCCGTAAGCGAATCGCCAGTTCCTCCTTTTGTCATATAAACTGAATTGGTCTTGTTCACAAATGTTTTTTCACCGTTTGATACTATATCTATATGGCCTTTCAATAGTATCGTAGTGTTGAACTGTTTTGCTTTCTCATAAACCTGTTTTATCCTTTTTTCCAAATCCTTTGAAGGTTCTTCCCTGAAAATTATTTTGAACTCGTTTGAATTAGGCGTTATAACCATATTTTTTCCAAGTTGATTGGCATCAGCTACTTTTATAGCATCTGCATCTAATACTATTTTCATGTCTATTTCTTTAAGTATTTTGTTTACGAGAACCGTTTGTTCATACCCTATTTTCATTCCGTTTCCCAATGTCATTACATCGTATTTTTCAGCTTCGGTCTTGATTATGTTAAAAGAATTTAAATTCAATTCTGTTCCTTCTACCGCTTTAGTTATCATTTCTGGAGAGAAGCCTGCGCATATGTTTGCTGCTCTTTTTGGCGCAATGATTTTTGTAAGATCTACTCCGGATCTTAATGCAGAAATGGCTACTATTGCGGGCGAACCTGTATACTCCTCAGATCCACCAACTACAAGAACTTTACCGAAGTTTCCTTTATGGGACCAGTTATCTCTCTTTTTATATTCCGTTTTTATAATTTTTTCATTTAAAGTCGTGTAAATCATAGGTTGAGAGAAGAACTGTGTCCTCCAAAAAGAGACGCATTTGGAGAAATGTACTTCTTTATATTATTTATTGCAATGTATGCTTCTGCTCCTCCGACAGCTATAAGTGCAAATTTATTTTCATCAGTCACATTTGCTATATCTCCGGCAGCATAAACTCCATCAATACTTGTTTTGTAGTTGTGGTCTACTTTTATATACCTATTTGTTGTTTCTATTTTAAGTGATTTGAAAACGGAAGGATTAACTTTGTAACCTATCGCTACGACTACTGCATCAACCTCAAGAGTTCTGCTTGTTTTATTTGTGTTATCGAATAGTTCTATGCTTTTAATTGTATTTTTATCACCATTTATTTTTTTTACATCAGTGTTCATTATTATCCCCGCTTTGCTGTCCCTTTTTACCGCATCCACGCTCGATTCGGCAGCTTTAAAAGTATTGTTGTGCTGTATTATGTAGGTCTTTTTACATAAGGTAGAAAGCTGCATTTGATAATCAAAAGCAGAATCTCCTCCGCCAATAATAGCAACTGTTTTGTCCTTAAAATCATTTACAGATTTAACTGAATAATACAAGCCTTTTCCTTCATACTGTTCTTCCCCGTCTATATTTAATTTATTTGGGTGGAAATCCCCTACTCCACCGCATATAAGGACGGCTTTGCTAGCGTATTTTTTCTGATTGTTTACTTCTATGGCGAATCTCCCGTTTTCTGGGATTATATCCGTCACTTTTGAATTGAATTCAATTCTTTTTTTGAAAAGCATGCTTTGCTCGTACATTTTATTTGATAACTCTACCGCTTTCATTTTAGGTACTGCCTGTACATCGTATACTACCTTTTCGGGATAAAGCTCCAGCATCTGGCCTCCATATGTATCTAGGCTTTCAAGGGTTATGCTGTTTATTTCTCTTAAGCCTGCACAGAAAGTAGCGAACATTCCCGTTGGCCCTGAACCTATTATTATAAGGTCAGTCTCTTCCATAGAGCTTATTAGCTGTATTCTCTCCAGGTATAGCTGCAGTTTACGCACTTGTAGAATCTAGTCGGGGGTTCATCTGAACTTCTTGTCTGTTCGATCCATGATATTATTTTTTTCTGACCACATTTAGGGCATTCTGTATTTGTTTCAAACTCCATCTGAGACATGCTTTCTTCTTCTGATGGGGCTTCTTCAACAGTTTTTTTCTTGAGTTTTTTCGCCTTTCCTTTTAGTTCCATGTCTTCTTCTTTCATTTTATATGTAGTAATTTGTAATTCTTAAATCTTCCTTTTAATTTAAAAACCTTTTCAAAACTATATTTATAATCTAAAAAAGTTATATTAAAATATGAAAATAAGTTACATTATAGCAATATTGTTAGTATTGTCAGCATTTTCAGTATCATTAGTCCATGCACAAACAGTAATACCAATCAGTACTTCAACTTCTTCAGGTAGCTCCTTCCTTTCTGGGTTAAGCTCAGGAAATTCTTACATTTATGCGGGGTTTTTTGCCATAGTGATGTTTATAATATTTGCAATAGCTTTGGATAGAACACAGCTTTCCAGTGGAAGGATTGGAATCTCCTTTATCTTTGCGCTTATAACCTTTTTTCTACTCTACACAGATAATGCTTTGATGCATTTCTTCCTGAATACTTTTATAGTATTAGCATTTATAGCATTGATCCTTGGCATGCTTGCTGCGGTTAAGTCTCCGAAGTCTATAAAACTAATTGGATTAATTGTTGCACTTTTCCTGATTATAATCTTGTTTGAAAATGATTCAAACCTTACAAACTTTGTGAATTCTACTTTTCACATCAACATACTTTCTATATTACCACTTGTTTTTGGGGTAATTGCAGTTGCTGTTTTTATAATTTTGCTTTTAAGAGGAGTAAAAACGCACAGTAACATAGTTTTAAGGGTTATCCTACTTTTTATAGTCTTCCTTCTTATTGCATTGTTGATACCTGGGTTTGGAGGCTTTTTATTTAGCCCAATAGTTCTGATTCCTTTGTTTGCTGCCATACTGTTAGTAATATTCTTAATTAGAAGATCTGGTAGACACGCTCCTAAGCTTTCAAAGCAGGATAAAGCGCTTTCTTCGTGGTCGCAAACGAGAGCGCTGAAGAAACAGCAGGCAAACCTTAATAATAAAAATACCGTTATAAGCAACGCTGGAAACAGTCAAGCAGGAGATTTATTTGACCTATCAAATGCGGTTAATAACGGAGTTATGGGCCAAGTTCCAACAAATAAATCGGCAAAAAAATTATTTCAAAGAAGGCTATCTAAAGACTCAAGACAGAAAAATGTTGCAAGTTTGCTAAATGAAAGAAATAAAACTTTAGACCATACTCTTAACCTATCAGATTCTACAAGGCTCAAAGAATTGGCAAAGATCGACAAAAAACTTAAGAAGATATCTCCTAAAATCGTTCCGCAATCTCCTGATCAAATAAGGCAGAAGAACCTTGTAAACGAACAGAAGAATCAGCAAAAACAAGAGATGCTTGAAGAACAAAGGCTTGCTGATGCTCAATTCGAGGCTGCAAAAAGAAATGCAGAAAGAGAGAAAGCAGAGCAGGCTAGACTCGAAGAACAGGCAAAAATGGCTGAAGCAGCAAGACAGCAGGATGAACAGCGGAGAATGCTAGAAGAACAGGCAAGATTGGCAGAATCAGTAAGAAAGAAAGCCGAAAATAACAAACAGCAAAGTTCACAGAATATAAATTCGGGGGTTACTGGTCCAAACAGTGCATTTGATAAAAGAGTAAAAACACCCTTGTGGTTCTCTCATAAATCACCTGTAGATGAAAATGGGAAACTGGATGTACAGATGCAGAATGAAATAGAAGCAAGGGGATTAACGGACAGACGCGAAAATCTAGTCAATTTGATAAACTCCGGAAAATTATCTGGCAGGCAGCTTAAGGACGCAAGGAATGAATTAAATAGAATAGATTACAGGCTGAAAAAATACGGCAGAGATATACACAGATAAAACTAGCAATAGCTATTTATTCTATATTTTTATTCTTAGCTTATCTTTATATTTTATGGAGGGCTCGTGGCGCAATCGGCAACGCGCTCCCATGGCATGGGAGAGACTACGGGTTCAAATCCCGTCGAGTCCACTTGATTAATAGAATAATTTTTATTAAAGCTTTATAAGAAGTTTCAATACCTATTCTTTATCCGATTTAATCCACATTTAATAAAAGAGAAATTCTCAGCGGGATTTTTTTAAATAACTTTTTAGCCTTATGGCAACCTATAAGCCAAATGCCGCTTTCCTACTATAAGGATTTATGGATCCGCTTGCCCGCCTGCTCCACCAGTATTTGTTACCATAAAGAATAATGGGATTGAATCTATAAATGTGTTTGGACTGCTTATTAATTGCCTAGATTTTCTATCATCCTTATCTCAGTAGCTCTGGTTGGATAAATCTTGCTTAGCTTTTTGTGCAGCTGGTTCTGTACTTTTCCTGCAAGTATCTCTAGAATTAATTCCTTCAGGTTCTTCTTTTCTCCTAAACTGTCTATAAATTCATTTGCTTCGGCTCTTACAAACTTTTTGTATTTGTTCTCTGCCTTGCTTATTAGTATCAATACTTTTATTGCGTATTCCTTTTCGTCTATTTTTACCTTTCTTACTACGTCAATTTTTGAAGAATTATGCCTAACCATTCTACCCACTTGTTCTCTTGAAAGTATAAGTGATTCGAGCTGTGCATTTGCCGTGTTTTCTGTTGAAGAAATCAGCCTAAAACCAAGCTTAAAGCCTGGTTTTGTCTTTATCTCCGGCAGATTGTTTGCATTTATGAATAGTACTCTTTTTTGTATGTTTGCTTCATTTCCGTATACGCTGCCTATCTCTGCGTTATCGAAATCAACGGCTTTTACTTTATACCAGGAATTAGGCTGATTCATATCTTTACTACCAACCTTGCAGATTCAAGTGAATATTCATAGTCTTTAGGTAATGCCTTAGTTTGTTTGTAGTATTTAATGAGTTTTTTTATCCTGTTTTCAAGAACAACCAGGCTTCTTATTGAATGTTTGTCTTTTTTCATCTTATCAACGTGCATATGCAGCTTTACAGCTTTCCTATAGAGCGCTATTAAGTCTTCTGGCAATTGCTCCTGTATTTCTCTGCTTTTAAGTATAGTGCTTATGCTTTTCTTTGTTATATCTTTTACAGAAGGTATCCCGTACTGGTCCTTCAATACTGTTCCTATCTCCGATTTTGTAAGGCCTTTCTGCGATTTGTTTATTATGAGCTGTTCTACTTCCTCCTGCTTGTAATTAAGCCAGTGGGGCACGAACCTGTTCTTAACATTAATAACTTTCATTATATCTCCTCCTTTCTTCTATATCTTTAAGATGAGTATCTATTCCTTTAAATTCTTTTCTAATTTTAGATTTATAAGCATGCAGGAAGGAG
>JAMCSQ010000015.1 GCA_023378805.1 Candidatus Parvarchaeota archaeon
TATACTGAGTTCCCACAACTAGTATCACAACAAGACCGACGAATAAGATTTCATCAAACTTGTTGTTTGTTTTATTAATTACAGATAATAACGCGATTATAAAAAAGAAATTAAGACCAATCAATAAGAAATATGCCACATTATTATACAGGTTTCCTATATACTTAACCGAATAAATAGTGAGGATAAATAAGATTAACGTTGCAAAATATAAAATAAAGAGTATATTGCGGCTAATAAGTGCATTCTTCAGTGCATTATCTTTGTACTTGGTATAGAGTATGAATGATACCAAGGTAATTAGCCCCGAGAGTATGAAATAAGGTAGATAACTGACAGCTGTAAATATTAAAGCTGCAAATGAAGATACTCCGAGATATATGCCCAGCGCATTGCCCATTTTCAGCAAAGACATATTTGTTTTTTCATGTTTTAGTATAATAGCATAGAATACAAGAGACATAAGAAAAATAGCAACAAAATACCCAGATATGTTTAGTAAGAGCGTACTAGCAAATAAATTCTCATTAGTGCCTAATAGATTCCAGACACTATTCAATTTAAAAAACTGAGAAAATAAGGAAGTGTGCAAGTTGGAAAGTATTATTGCACTTATGGGGTTTGAATTTAGTGCGATAGAAGTGGCATTAGATAAACCGATTATTGGTATAAAGTATACAATAAAACCGAAAACTACAAACCATAGTAACTTCTCTATATCAGTAGCTCTGCCGAAGAAACCCTTTTGCTCCTCTGTTCTTTTTTTGTCAAAATTCTGCCCTAGATTATAAGTAAGTTCTAAAAAGACAAAACCCATTAATACTATGACGAAAACAGTATATGCATCAAAAAAGGGCAATATGGAGGGGTTTATATCAAATGTCATAGTTGTACCCTTTAGGCTTCGGTTATCGCAATCTTTACTGATTTGGTGTGTTTTAAAGAAATATATTCTTTTGTGCCGATGCGATAACTATGTCCTGCACCAAGAAACGCACAATAACCCAACAGCGATGGCACTTGAACTAATAAATATTATACAAGGATTAGGCAAATTCAGGTGATCCGCACGTATCTCGGCAAGTAATACACATGGCAGGCACTCTGCGTTATAACGCAAGTGTGGCGCAGATTCGGGCTTGTTTGCGTGGTATATTGTTATGTATGTAAATGTATAGAATATCCATTTATCGAGTGTGAAAGTGCAACCATCACTTAAAGACTGCGTATCGCGGAGTCCACTAATATAGGATAACGAGCTTGCCTGCATCTGCAGATTCCTTGTACCTTTTTATGAAATTCAGGACGGCCGTAGCAGTATGCCGGTCATGTCTCTCCAGGTATTTGCGGGTTTTTTCCTGCTTATCTTCTTTAATAGCTCGCCGTAATCTTGACGCACCTTCCGGATGGTAACGATATCCGGCCTAGAGTTCTGTGTCCAAAGCTCCCTTATAGTTAGCGCGGACAGCAATCCATAGTAGAATGGACTGTACGCAAAGCCTGCCACCATAATATCTTTTCTGAATGTATAGACCCCTTTTCTAATCGTATACAGCTTCCTATTACTCTTCATATACGCGATGATTCTTGTAAGGTTTGCCGGTTTCAGCTTTTTGTTTTTAAAATATAGCTTAAGGTCCCTGTGCGTGAACATAAGGTAGCCTGAAAAATGGTTAATTATGTCCTTTACTATTGTTACTCAACCACTTCTTTATCGTGTTTACCAGCAGGTCGAATGTCGGCGGCAGGCCTGCGATTATCAGATGGCCTAGGCTGCTGATGTTGGGCGGTGGATTTCCATCTATTTTTCCAATTAATGTCTTTAGCCGTTTGACTGTCTCTGCATCAGCATTGTTGACAAGAGAAATTAGATAGTAGATGTCATACAAAGCACTTCAGTCTGCTTGAATTTCTCCGCAGCATTCAGCTTATCTTCGTAGGCGTCCATCTTTTCATTTAGCAGTTCTAATGGATGCAGGGATAGGACAACGATTTTGCTGCCATCAATTTTAGTGTAATCGAATTCGGCGCCTTTTTTGTATTTGAAGTTTATGTCGATTTTCATCTTTGTGTTGGATTCTACCAAAAAGTGCATCGTGTCTGTTGCCTTTTCGTATCCCTTTTCTTTGATCAGGAATCCAGAGTCTTTCAAGAATTCTGAAAGCTCCTTGTAGCGCCGCCCCTTTTCTTCTTTCGTCTTAGCATAGAGATAGAAGTTTATGTCTCTAGAGAACCTGTTTCCTCAATGGCATCTCCATATCGAAGTGCCGCCGTGAAACACCAGGCCGTTGTACCTGCTATACAAGAGTTCTACTAGGACATCCTCTAGTTTTGCCTTCTCCATCTGCACATGATCCCTTATATCCATAAAAACATAACTCCATTTTATTACAATTTTATGTAATTATATGCATTTATATACTTAAAATACCTTGCTGTTGAAGGCAGTCACCATGCGCGGCTGCTGCATCTTTATATATTTGATTGACCTTATTACTTAGTATTCGCTTGATT
>JAMCSQ010000016.1 GCA_023378805.1 Candidatus Parvarchaeota archaeon
TATAAGTAAAGGAATTATGAACTTACCGCTTATAAATGTGGCAATCGCCGCAACTATCGCAGACAGCAATATCTCTAATAGCATTTAAATCTCTATTTTTCGGTATATTTAAGTTTTATATTTGAGGTTTTCATAATCTTATAAAGTGTGAGCGGGAAAACCTACGATTTAAATCGTGGGATGGAAGCGGACTCAAAAGTGGAAAACATAAATAGCAAGAGTGGTAAAACAACAATATGTTAACAGCGTACAAATTCAGGTTGTATCCTAACAAAGATCAAAAAGAAATGTTCTCAAAATACTTTGGCTGCAGCAGAGTAGTCTGGAATAAAGCCTTAGAGTTGAGAGAAAGCTATTACAAAGAGCATAAAAACGATAAGCAAAAGAAAGGATTGAATTACTATGATACTACCAGGTTTTTAAGGGAATTAAAGCGGAAAGAAGAATACAACTGGCTGAAAGAAGCAAACTCACAATCATTGCAGCAAGCATTGATGGATTTGGACAAGGCATTTAAGGCATTCTTCAAAGGCATATCGAAATATCAAAATTACAAGAAGAAAACAAACAGGCAGTCCTTTAGAGTTCCACAGTTCTTCAACTTCACTGACAATTTACTGTACCTTCCTAAGATGGGAAAAGGCATAAAGATGGAAGTTCACAGGGAATTCCCATTGTCAAGGAAGCAAAAAGACAGCAAAAACAGAGACAAGGCAAGATTGATGGTGGCAAAGACCCATGAAAAAGTAGCCAGTCAAAGGAATGATTTCCTTCATAAGGTATCAACAGCGATAACCAAGCAGTTCGATACTATAGTGATAGAAACCCTAAATATCAAGGAGATGAAGAAGAACCACGGCCTTGCAAAGTCAATAAGCAATGTGAGCTGGAGCAGATTCTTTGAATTCATAAAGTACAAGGCAGAGAAGCAGGGAAAGAACATAATAGAAATAGGGATGTTTGAGAAGTCGTCAAAGACATGCAGTGTATGCGGACATGTCAATAAAGGTTTGACGTTAAATGAAAGAGAATGGACATGCACAGATTGCAATACACTCCTGGACAGGGATGTAAACGCAGCAATAAACATAAGAAATTTCGGTCTTAATCAAATAGGATTAAATCAAATACCCTCGGACAGAGGGGAATATAAGCCTGTGGAGAATTCTCTGACGGCGGAACTCGTTAAGCTGAATATTCAAGCAAGGTCTACGAGCCATGATTCAGAGAAGCAGGAACTATACGCTATGAAGAAGTTAAAACTTTTAATAGGAGCTGGAAGTCCATGAATTCATTCATGAGAGGATGTCACGTTATAGCCCTGTAGTGTAGCGGCCAAGCACGAGGGCCTTTGGAGCCCTAGACACCGGTTCAAATCCGGTCAGGGCTAATAAATAATATGGGTAATGGTATCTAAAATAAATGGCGCTGCTTTAAAGAGTTTTTCAAAAGTTTATAAATTTGTGTTGCATATTTTTTCTGTAGGCTTTTATTTTTCATTCTCTGAATTATGCAACAACCGAGCCTGTTGCATAAATATCCTCCTAGACCATAAATCCAAGTAAATCTTTTCCATGTTTTGCCTTTGCCAGCTTAAAGTCTAAGTTATCTTAAGCAGCTTGTTGTACATCAAACATTTGATGAGCATCTCTTTCCTCAGGTTATTCCGCTTCCTGGAGGAAGCGTGTCCTCCAAATATTGCTTTAAAGGTAGAATAGAACCTCTCAACCGAGTTCTTTTGCCGTATCCACTCTTTTCCTTCCATTTATCCTGATGATATTTTATCTTGTTTTTATCCACACAAATTCATCAGCAGGAAGGAAACGCATCCTTCCTTTCAGTCTATTCGTTTTAATACCGAATTGCTCTATGACGGCTTTCCACCTGGCAGAACTTTCTCCCTGCCTAATTGAGAAGTTCTTCCTTATCCTTATGCCACTTCATAAGGAATCTAAAGGCACTGGCTTGACTATTTCAGTCTCAGAATAAACAAAGGGTTTCCCCCTCTTTCCTTTGTTCATCTGCAGCAGCTCTATCACACTGTCTCCAACTATCTTCTTCAGTTCGTCTATAACAAACTGTAGTTTTTTCTGGACTAAATCTTTAAATCCTTTCACTGCTTCTTCATTCATAAATACCTAATAGGAGGCATTTGTTTGATTTATCGTTTATTGCAGGCTGTTAGTAATTGAATTATGCAACAGCCTCCACCAAGTACAAAGTATAAATTTTCTAAACTACTTAATTATATCACAGATAAATTTAGAATATGACACTTAACACAAATATCAAATTTAGTTCTATGAAGAGAAAGATTCAAGTTTTAGATCGATTTGAAGGATATTGTCCAGTATGTGGTAGGAAAACGCATCAGATATTAGCCTACGTTTATCAAAAAGAAAAAATACCAATTATCGCAGTTGTAGTGGCTGTAAGACGTTACTTACCTGCATTTTATGGAGTAATATGTGAGAACTGCAACACTGTTCTAAGATCAACAGGATACTCAAAAGAAATCGCAAAGAGATATGGAGGAGGTGCGTTTAGCTTCAAGCATAAGTTAGCATTGGAACAAAAACTAAGAAAAATGGAGATAAGATTTATTAAAACTATGAAAAATCCAAAATAATTCAAAAAATAAAGAAAAGACCGTTGAAAACTCTATCTGAGTTAAAAGTTAAAACTACTCTAAGCGCTTAAGTCGCATGAAAATTCAAAAACATAAGATGAAAGTATAAAAACAAGAGAATGCAACAAATAATATGGCATACATTAAGCCAATAACCTTTTTTCTTGCTTTTAGCATCACAGTAATAACATTGCTATCTACTTCTTTATATTTCGTAGCAGGTGCTTCAGTTCCATCGCAAAGCATTGTTATCAATCATACAGCGTCGGTTTTTTCCTCCCAATCTCTCAGTATGTATCTGCAGTCCATTAAGAATTCTACTGTAGTTGTAAACGGATATGTGAGCGGGGCAAATTATCTTGTATGGAACTGGGGGAATGATCAAACCACCATTGGCTTCTTCCCACAGACACACACCTATTCCAAAACGGGCTCGTACAACATTACAGTCAGTGCTTATAACAATGGGAGTTGTACGCCTTATGCAACGAGTTCGATTAGAGTCAACGTATCTAAACTGAGTACGGCCCTTCCAGAAAACAAAAGTGGGGTTTCGTATCCTTTTTCAGTTCATTACTCGCCATATGAAACGATTCCAGCAAACGGAACCAAAAATTTATTTTTTAGCACCGAAAGCTCCCCTTCTGGACTGAGTTTTGGTGTGTATAATGGCAGTACTTTAATAAAGATTTTACAGAACGGTAAGACATTGTACAATTCTACTATCAATGGCAGTCCATTTAATTATGTAATTACAAAAGGGGGATCAAGCTTTGGCTATGTAAATTTTAATTCAGTGGGATGCGTAGAAATGCAGGTAAAAGGGGAAGGCAAATCAGGTGCAGTGTTTGCGTATAATGCATACAATTACAGCATAAATAATGCTACAGCATCCCTTATAATGTACCCACCACAATTTGCTGTAAATATAGGTCCATCTCGGACTCCTCAGAACGCAGGTATGTCATTTTTGCTGAGAGCGCCAGTCTACTCAAAACCTACCCCACTAGCGATATGGATAGGGGAAGGATTTTCCTCAGGTGAAAAAGAGTGGTGGGCACAGATAGGGTTCAATAACTGGAGAGGTAATTATATGACTTCGTACGCGGGTTGGGGTATCTTCTCAAACATATTCGGTAACATCGGAGGTACAGATTTCAATTATTCGCTGATTGCAGGTGATACCTACAACTTCACTATGGTTCTTAAAAACAACACAACGTGGGCTTTTCTGGTCAATGGCACCAATATAGTTGAAGGTGACTTGACTGGCTACTTTAACACTACAAGTGCTGTAGCAAACGAAGGCGCGGATTTGGGTCTAGAGACCTTAACTGCAGCTACAGATAGCGTTAATATAACAAACGAGATTTTGATACCATCAATGATGGAATTTAAGATAAATGGAACCTGGACTAAGCCGATATCCTTGCGTGTTATGGCGATAGGAGAAAATTGGTGGAATGGGGTTGCACCAATATCCAATGGTATCGCGCTATGGGGCATAAGTGGTAATCTCCAAAACAGCTCTATACCTCCGGGAGCTCTGTATTTCAACGACTCTTTGGCACCTCTCTATGCCGTTACCCTCTATAATACTTCAATGTTACAAAGCCTAAACACTTCTACGAATAAAAGCAAATCCGGCAATACTACTTATAAAACACCTACATCCGGAAGTACCGATTCATTAACTATTCTTTACACCTTCTTTGTAGCCTTTATAAGGGCCATACTAAATTCGATAACCGCTCTATTAAAAGCACTTTAAAATTGTTAGGTATAAATTAATATTTCCTTACCAGATTTCATTTAATTAGTAATCCTCCGCAGCACATCTTTGCCAAAAAATACTGTACGAGCTGTTTAGGAATAAGGTACAGAGAATCTAACGGATACAAATCATATATTTAAAGGTTAGATGCGAAGATAGGCTGCCTACGACGGCTTATACATCGTTACACGAAAATATTTTTAAGTTCAAAAGCAATCCAAGGCAAGTATTGTCGCAGAAGCGGGAAAGTCAGGAGACGACTTACACTTTCGGGACTACTGAACTAATTTAACTATCTGCTGAGGGATAATCGTTCACACCTACTTTCAATAATGAGATTAGGCTATATAGTTATTTGATCTAACGCTGGAAACGCCCTATATAACAAAAGTTTATATATTCAGATTTACTCCTTTTTATTAAGGTGGTTGTCATGTCACTTTTCGGCGGGAATAAAAGCATGAAGCAGGATAGTTCCAAAGGTGGAACTCCTAAATGGTTAAAAAATGGAGAAAAGATACTAGATGAGTTCGGTGAATGTTCTACAAGTATAGGGAAAGAAGCATCTGAAAACGTGGGAATTGTAAAAACAACAAATCGCGTTAGTTTTGGTCAAGTTGTCATAACAAACAAAAGAATACTCTTCTTTAAGAAGTCTGGCCTGTTTGGAGGTAGCGACGATGAAGAGCTGGGAGACACGGTAACTAAACCGTCGAACTTTGCTTATCTTGCTACTGAGCCTAATAAGGAAGGATTTCAGTTATGGTTTGACATGGCAGAAATAAAGAAAAGAATATCGGAGTCTAGACCTGCGGATGGAAGAAAACTAAAACCAGATTTCGTTCCAGTAACGTTAGTTACAGGTGTCAACTGGGTAGAAAAAGGGGTTTTTGGAAAGCAGCAAATAGGCTTGCACGTTCTCCCTTTCATCCCAGCGTTAATGGAACAAATTAAGGAGAATAGCGCTAAGAAGGAAGAGTACGGTAAAAGGAAAAGCCTTTTCTGGAAGATGGAAACCAAATTAGCTGGTTCTCAACGAGATCTACTTGACAAGATGGCATTTGGAGGCTTTATACTTTTTATAAAGTTCGAAGGTCAAGATATGAAAAGTCTAAATAAATTTGTGCAGCTTCTTTCTGATAAAGTAACTGCTGCGGCAAATTATAGGTCAAATGAGGCACTTATATTGAAAGATTACTTTCACTAGCATGGCATCTAAAGCCTCTGATATAAAAGCAAGGAGGATGAACCCATTGGGAGATATCTTTGTTTCTTTTAAGTATCAATTTAAATCATTTTTCGGCACAATTATATCTCTTTCGATCCTAGTTAGCATTCTGTTTTTACTTATAATTGGAGCGTATGCAGTTCTATTTGGACATGCAAGCCTTAATATTCAGTCTATAACTTCGGCTATAGAATCTTTGTTCGGAAATGCCAACGCACTTTTTAGCAGCAGCTTCCAGATAATCTGGTATATAACAGTATTAGTCGCTGCATTAGTAGGTGGGGCAATCTTATTAGAAATCGGGTCTAAATATAGCTATTTTCTTTTTGCACAGCCAAGCAGCAGATATTCAATAGTAATAGGAAGATATCTAGCTGCGTTTGTTGGTTCTGCCATAATTATGGCGGTTTATTATATAACGGCGATTTTAGTTTCACTTTATTTATTTCATTCAACTGCCTCGATTATTTCACTCTTAATATCGTTTTCGGAGACTCTCTTAATTATTCTAGCCGTCCTTTCTCTCATAGTCTTTATCGGCTCTCCCTCAGATAACCCCCAAGCCGCATCGATGGCTACGCTGTTCTTGCTTCTTTTTGGATTCTATCTCTTAATGGGGTTCCTGCCGATGTTTTACCCTACTACGGAACCATGGTTCATGCTGAATTATGCAGCTGAATCTGCTTACACTGTTTTTTCCAGTACATTTCAGCATGTTACTGTTTCAAATCAATCCGTCCAACATCCGCCAATTTCTCCGAAGGTTTCAGGATTAAATGGATTCTCTGTATCCGGTGTGACACCCAGTAAATCTGTCACTGTTGGATCTACCACAGGTGGAAATGAGCAGTTAATGATGTTTTTAGGTGAAAATTTCCCGGGTGGTGTAATATTAGAATGGGTAAATTTCACATTTCCCAATCACACTAATGCCTCTTATTCATTCTATAATGAGGTCATAAATCCTTCACTCTCAATTGGAGTGCCATTTGAATATAATATCTCCCCCGGTGCCACTTACCCTATAGGGGTCAACATATCTTACCGCCAGCCAGGTATGAGTCAATCGTTTAGCGCATATGGAACCGTATACGTAAACAGTTCTGACCTCGCATCACCGTATACATATATTATTAGGGATACATATCAGCCTTATCCATTGGAATCTGCTGAGATTGCCGCAGGCTATACAATATTCTTCCTGTCTTTAGGTCTCTTGATATATGGAAGAAGAGAGATTAAGTGAAAGCTATGGGATCGGTAAAGCTAATTAAAGTATGCAAGAGTTTTGGTAAAAAGTTAGTTCTTGACAATGTCTCTTTTGAAACCTCGCAGAATGGAGCAATAGGCTATCTTGGCCCGAATGGTGCTGGTAAAACGACAACATTCAAGGTACTTCTTGGGTTATTAAAGCCAACTTCTGGGACAGCGTACATAAATGGATTCGATGTAAGAAAGGATCGCAAAAGGGCCCTCTTAAACGTCGGTTCGATAGTTGAGTCTCCTGAAGGACAGCCAGGTCAAAACGTGCGAGAAGCAATAGAGATGGCAGGCGCTTACAAAGGTCTCAATAAGCAGAAGGTCGTAGCGCAGATAGAAAAGTATGAATCATCGTTAAAGTTGCCTGATTTATCTCTAAGAATAAATGAACTGTCAAAGGGATTAAAGCAGCGTGTGGCTCTTATGATGGCGCTTATTGCAGAGCCGGATGTGCTTATACTAGATGAACCGACAGAGGGGCTTGATCCAGCCGAAAGAATAAGATTCATGCAACTGATCAACAAAATAAAAAAAGATAGACTTATCATGATAAGTTCGCACATTATCCCTGAGATTAAGGAAGTTTGTGATTCAATCATACTAATAAACAATGGGAAAATAATCGACAGCGGGAGTACAAGCGAACTGCAAAGAAAATACGGTTCATTGGAAAAGATGTACATGAAGATGGTGGGTTGAACATACTTGAGAACTTGCGAGGTTCATAAATCTTGCCAATCAACATAAGTCAATATTCCAGCAGATTATTGAATATAACCAAAAAATAGCGTTTTAAAGTTAAAGACAATAATACACATTAAGATAGCGCTAATATGTACAAATTACCTATTTTAAGTGTATATAACTTTAAATGAGGCTGTTGCATAAATAATCTGTAGATTTTTACGCAAAAGCCCCAGTTTTTGCAGTTTTGAGTCTTCTTGATATTTCTGTGGGTTTTGCTCACAAACAATGAAGATTTAATTGATTTTAAAACATGTCTCTATCTTACCATAAACAGCTAAATCAAGGTACGTTTGGATTTACGCAACAGCCTCGAGTTTTTCAAAAGTTTATAAATTTGTGTTGCATATTTTTCTGTAGGCTTTTATTTTTCATTCTCTGAATTATGCAACAACCTTAATCTTTTTAAACTGCCGAAGATATTAGTATTAATATAAATGTAATATGGAATTATTGATGACACTTATTCCGGTTGTGCTCACGCTTACGATTTTCGTTATAGGAATTCTTGGGGTCAAATTTGCTCTGGATATTTACAAATACAATAGGTCTTCTAAGGGCTGGCTTAGTATGCTGATAACTCTTTTTATAGTTCCTATCTGGGCTTTATTTAGAATTTATATTATCTCTTCTTCATTTGTATCGTATTCAAACAGTTTAGCAGAGATCTTAGATATTGCGTTGTTTCCACTGTTAGCATTGATCCCTCTAGTCGTAGGACTTTGGTTTATGAAAAAGAACTTTGAGACCTTTGAGATAACAAAGAATATGACTGCCAATAAAATAAGCAGCATGAAAAAAGGCAGGAGGTAATCAGATATGAGCACGTTGCTTTACATACTTAAACCGGAGGATTACCTGGCTGAAACAATAAAGATATTGAAGGGAGTTTCGAAGGATTACGTCGTAATATACGTCACTACAAATAAACTTTACTCTGGCTTGAAAGAAGTGTTTTTAAAGAATGGAATAAATATAAAAAATATATTTTTTATAGACTGCGTGTCAAAGAACGTGGATAAGAATGTGAAGGCTAAAGAAGATGAAAATGTTGTCTTTTTAGACTCTGCTTCCAATTTAACTAACATAAGTATCGCAATTATCGAGAGCATTAAAGTTACCGGCAATAAAAAGATTTTGTTTTTAGATTCGTTGAGCACCCTTGCACTGTTCAACGATGTTAAAGTTCTTCAAAAATTCTCATACTATATAGTGAATGAGATGGCCGTGATGGGCTGCGATACGGCGATACTCACATTGGAATCTGACATGGACAAGAACATCGTTGAAATGGTAAAATCAATAGTCGATCAAGTTATTAAATTATAATCGTTCTCTTAAGTTAACTAAAGGCCTTTCACGGTGATTAGCGACTCTCTAACTAAAGTGAGTTTTTTACAGAGTAAGAGACTATTCATAACAAAAATCAGAGTGAGAATCTATAACAAAAACACAATTCCGTAAAAATTAATTAAGTTTTTTTCACATTTTTAACGTACATATTTGCAGTGTTTTTTCTTTCTATTTTAAATGGCTTAAATAAATTTCCATTCCCATCAAAGAACTTCGAAAAGAATTCAACATAAATAAGCCTTGCTCCCTGTATACCGCCTTCAAATAACGCTATTACTATATTGAAAAGTTGCCCGAATATAAGGATTATTGCTCCTCCTATAATAATGGGTATGGATCCACTCAGACTCGAAATAAAAATTAGGTTTATAACCTGTGCGAGAATCACAGAAGCAAGAAGTATACCAACAAGCCTAGTGTACGAAAGTATATGGCTTATAACCGAAGGAATCTCCATTAAAGATTGCGTTCCTTCAGACCTAAGGACTAAGATAATTCCAATTACTATTGAAATATAACTACCAACAGCTTCCAGATTAGAAAAGCCAATACTCTCCTTGTGTAATACTGCTAATCCCACTATTACAATGCCCCAAGCGACCAAAAGCCAACCTACTCTTCCAATTGCTTTCTTAAACTTTTTGTTGTATAAAGAATTAAGTGCACCAAGTACAAAGCCAAATGAAACCATTGCTACTCCAATCCAACCTGAAATTAAAAGCAATGTAGAAACATTTTTTGTAACATTAAATAACGAAGTATAAGGCAATGCAAAGCCAAAGTACTCATTGAATATTATTCCTAGTGCAATAGCTATTATAGATCCGGGTATTATGGCCTTCATTATCATTACTAAACTATTTTTGCTGATTATTGTCTTAACAAATTTTGCAAGTTTTCTGGGTATATGGCTTGTTTTAGGAGGATGTTTTATTCTATGGATAAGCCAGAAGCTAAGTAACAGGAAAGTTGCGCCATAACCTGCGTCTCCAACCATTAATCCAAAGAATATCGGAAAAGCTATACCAAAAAATATTGTCGGATCAATCTCGCTGCTTTTTGGTATGGAATAGAATTTTATAAAGAATTCATAGAGTTTAAAAGAAACTGGATTCTCCATCTTTGTCGGAGGTTCTTCTTTGGTCTTTATTTTTTCCAGAACGGACTGCTCTCTAGTTAATTTATTTAGGTTCTCCTCAAGTACTGGTATTTTTTTGCTTTCTATCCATCCTTCAATTACTGTCATGTAATCTGTTGAGCCTATTTTTGGGATTATCGAAGTCTTTTTTATCTCTATGTCAAGATATTCTTTAAGATTAGCTACAAGTCCATAATATTTCTTTGACAGCTTCTCAAGCTTTTTGTTCAGTCCCAAAAGTCTTTCTTTATCCTTCTTTATATTGGTCTGTTCTATTTCTGTTATCTCCTCAATTTTGCCCAGCATTTCAGGTATTTTTATCAGGTTTATCTCCTCTTTGTTTGCTAAGTTTGCAAGCTTTTCCTTGTTGTGCTTTTCTATTGTAAATATGTAAGCGCTTTCAAGTTCTATACATTCGCAGTCGATTTCTTTTTTTACCAATGAAATAAAAGAATTGTTATCCTTACTTTTCTGCATCAGAAAAGAGTCTATCCTTGTACCGCTTAATATCTTAAAATCATGTTTAAAATCTTTCATCATGTTTACAATATTTATCATAGAATCGCTTTCTTTAATGCTTGCATTTATCTTTTCTTCTTCCTTTTTTATTTCATTTACTTCTTGGTATATCTTTATTTTGTCTGCTTCATGGAAAACCTGCTTAAGACTTTTTATGTTCCTATTTATAATTTTCTGTTTTATCAGACTATTCTCCAAGCTTCTTATTTTCTGGCCGTACTTGTTTATCTTGTCGAATTCAATTTCTTTGAAGTCCTTTAGGATTTTTTTGCTTTCATTTTCAAGTATCTCTATCTGCAGGAATCCAAGCTCTCCAAGTAATGTAATGGTCTCATCATAATACATTTTAGGCAGTATCAACCTTATCTTTTCTATTTTACTTGGCAGAAACATTATAGTTTAAATTCCTCCTTCAAGACTTCTTCAAAGATATTAAGCATTTCCTTCTCGTCAAGCGGTTTTATAGTAACTGCTTTTTGATTTGCTTCCTTTAGTGCTTCTTCTCTAATCTTTTCAGTTTCCTTCTCTACTTTCTCTATTGCATTGTTGATTGTTTCACGCGCTTCTTTCTCAGCTTTTTTTATCTTTTCCTCGTTTCGTTTTTCCGTTTCCTCTATCAATTTGCTTGCTTTATCCTGCGCCTGTTCTATTTTCTTTACAGACAAATCCTCTATTTCCCTTATTCTCTGCAGAGTTTCAAGCGATTCCATTAGCTATGTAACCTTTTTATGAATTTAATCGATACTAACCTATCTCTTTCCATATCATCTAAACTTTGTTTTATGTATTTTATTTTGGCTTTCCATCTTGGTATTATTACATTCTCTATTGAATTTGTTCTTCTGTTCAATTTGTATATCTCGTTCAGAAGATTTCTCATTGCAGTTTCTTTTTCAGCGATTTCTATGAGCATTGAAAGAAATGAAGAGTACATATTTTTCGCATCGTAAACAGGAGTCGGTATTGTCAGGCTGTCGCTTTTGCTAAGAACATCAATAGTCTCGTTCATATTTATATTTGGTATCAGTAAACCCATGACATTTCTTGCCTTCAGGCTAGCAAGCTTTTCACTCTGCTCCTGCGCTACTCTTTCTATAGTTATTCTGCCACTTAAGGCCTCTGCTATTTCTATACTTTCTCTGCTTCTGTCCATAAATTTTTTAAGGTCGGTTTTCATGCTTTGTACTTGTTTTGCCAGCTCAAAAAATTCCAATATAAGAGAGGATCTTTTCATCTTCAAAAGTTGCAAACCTCTGTCTGCAGTCTTTATCTTTCTCTTTGTTTCGATCAGTTCCCTTCTTGTTACTCTTACTGTTTCCATTTGCCGTATTTTTCTATAAATTCAGGTTTTATTCTTTTCATCTCGCTTTTGTCTATGCTACTTAATAGTTCCCAACCAAGGTTCAAAGTTTCATTTATACTCCTGTCTTCATTGAAGCCTTGTCTTATAAACTTATTCTCAAATTCTTCGGCAAAATGCAGATACTGCTTGTCTATTTTGCTCAATGCGTCTTCACCGACTATCTCTGTTAGACTTCTAAGTTCTTTTCCTTTCGCATATGCTGCATACAACTGATCCGAAACGTTTCTGTGGTCTTCTCTTGTTGAATCCTTTCCGATTCCTTGGTTCATAAGCCTTGACAATGAAAGGAGTACATCAACCCCTGGGTAAATTCCGCTTTTGTCCAATGCTCTGCTCAGTACTATCTGCCCTTCTGTGATGTAACCAGTTAAGTCTGGTATTGGATGTGTTATATCATCGCTTGGCATTGTAAGTATCGGCAGCTGCGTTATTGATCCCTCTTTTCCCTTTACTTTTCCGGCTCTTTCAAAAAGGCTTGCAAGATCTGTGTACATGTATCCAGGGTAACCTCTTCTTCCGGGCACTTCGTCTCTTGCTGCAGAGATTTCACGTAGGGCTTCTGCGTAATTTGTCATGTCCGTAAGTATAACAATTACATGCGCATTTTTTTCGTATGCCAGGTATTCTGCAGCCGTTAATGCAAGCCTTGGAAGAATGACTCTCTCCATTGAAGGTTCTGCAGCAAGGTTAAGAAATATCACCGATCTTTCAAGTGCGCCACTGTTTTGGAATTCGTTTATGAAAAAGTTTGCATCTTCGCTGTTTATTCCTATCCCTCCAAAAATTACATAGAAATTCTGTTTTTCTGCAAGTATCCTTGCCTGTTTTACTATCTGCGCAGCAAGCTTATTATGCGCAAGACCAGAACCTGAAAATATTGGAAGTTTTTGACCTCTTACTAGCGTGTTCATGCAATCTATTGATGATATTCCTGTTTGTACAAACTCTGAAGGTTCTTCCCTTGCGTAAGGATTTATTGGGCTACCGTTTATGTCCATCTTCTCATCGCTGAAAATAGGTATACCGCCGTCTCTTGGTCTACCCAATCCGTCGAATACTCTGCCAACCATATCCATACTTACTGGCATTTTGAAAGTAGTTCCCTTAAACCTGACTTTTGTAGTCTGTGTGTTCATTCCGGTGGTTTCACCGAATACCTGTATTATAGTTACATCTTCATTTGTCGCAAGAACTTGACCGCTTACTTTTTTGCCGTTTTCAAGCTCTATTTCAACCTGCTCATTGTAACCTGCATTCTTTACGTCCTTTACAAAGAGCAAAACGTTAGTTACCTTTTCAATTGTTTTGTATTCTATTTCTTCCATGTTATTTCTCCATGCTTATCTTTTTTATTTCTTCTATGTCTCTTTCTATTTCCTTTAATTTATCATCAATTTCTTCTTCTTTCGTGTATCTTAGCCTTGCTATTTTCGGTTTTATCTGTACCGATTGCAGTTTTTCAATTGGAATGTTTCTCTCAAGTGCGACTTTCTCAGCATTGAATACTTCGTTTATAACTTTTAGCATTTTATATTGTTTACTTACTGATGCATAAGTATCAGTTTCATCGAAGGCATTTTGCTGAAGGTAATCTTCTCTTAACATTCTTGCAATGTCTAGTATAAGTTTGTCTGATTCTGGAAGTGCATCATAACCAACGAGCTGTACGATTTCATTTATTTCTGCTTCTTTCTGCAGTGTAGCCATCGATTTGTCCCTGAGTTCTGGCCAGTCCTGTGCGATGTTTTTCCTGTACCATTGGTCTAGTTCGTCTGTATACAGTGAGTAACTGTTAAGCCAGTTAATTGATGGAAAATGTCTTGCGTTGGCAAGTGATGCATCCAGCGCCCAAAAGACTCTGGTAACTCTGAGAGTATTTTGGGAAACGGGCTCAGAGATATCACCGCCAGGCGGAGAAACTGCTCCTATTAAAGTTGCTGCGCCTATTTTTCCGCTTAGTATCCTTGCCCTTCCTGCTCTTTCATAGAATTCACCTATCCTTCTTCCAAGGTATGCAGGATATCCTTCTTCTCCAGGCATTTCTTCCAGTCTTCCAGAAAGTTCTCTTAATGCCTCGGCCCATCTAGATGTACTGTCAGCCATTACGGCTACACTATAACCCATGTCTCTGTAATATTCTGCAAGCGTTATACCTGTGTAAATGCTTGCTTCCCTTGCGGCCACAGGCATGTTTGAAGTATTTGCTATAAGTATTGTTCTGTCCATTAAAGGTTTTCCGCTTTTAGGGTCTTTTAATTCTGGAAACGTAGTAAGTATCTCTGTCATCTCATTTCCTCTTTCACCACAGCCTACGTAAACTATTACATCAGCATCGGACCATTTCGCAAGCTGGTGTTGGATTACAGTGTTATGCAGAAGTATCGCACCGTTACCTCCAATGAAGTTGCTGCCAAATTCAGGAGTTACAACATCATATACATCAAACGGTCCTTTTGTTTCCTCAATCTCTGTTATTTTGTCGAAGTACATATAATCTAACATTTTTTGAATTTCTATGAGATTCTGTAGTTCTAAAGTACCCTCACTATTCGGATTTGAAATAGCGCTTAAGAATTTGTTAAAGCTATCCACAGTAAAATTCTCATTTCCACTCGTGTAGTTTGTTATCTCTATGTAATTACTGTTTAGAGGCATTAAGTCTGTAGAAGTGTAGGATCTGTCCTTAGATTTTATGTAATTAATTATTCTATTAATTTTTTCATATTTTTGATGGCCCTCATTTATGTTTTGGTAGAATTTTTTCAATTCCTTCAAATTCCTTATGTAGACCCTATTTTTATCGTTGTATCCTTTAACTTTTTCAGAATGCATAGAGTTAATTATCCCTAATCTAGTTAATGTATAAGAAAGCTGAATCTGCAATTTTTTGCTTGTGGTTGAAAACTCTACGCTTCCGCCGTAAAAACTTCCATCTCCAAGGAAATAACCTCTAATAAACGCAGCTAATATATTATTATTAGCTTTCATTATAACATTTGGTATGTATTTCTCAGATGCATTTTTAGCGTTTATTAGCCTTCTAATAAGTTTTACTAAAATTGCACTATTAACTAAAGCATTAGGTATCTTATCTTTTTGTATTTCTAAAGTAGACTTTAATCCAAAAAGATCTTTAACTAAGAAATTGAATCGCTTTATAAGTTTGTTGTCAGAATTAGTAAATACTACCGTATTTCTTCCTCTTATATATCCTTCAGCTACAAATAGTCCAATAAACTCTGCAAAGTTCTCATCGACATATCTTGGTATCGTCATTGGTTTTCCAGCTCTGTCTCCCATAACTTCATTTATACCTGGTAGTTCCAATCCAGCTGAGTTGTAAACTTGTTTTATTAACTCTAATTTAATCGCAGGATTTTTCGATTTTCTTGTTATACTGTATTTTAAATCTTTTTTAATAAAATTATTTGGTGCTTTAACGTTTTTAAGTAAATCCTTCATTTTTAGTAAAATATTTTTGTCTATTGTTCTTGCATCCAATAAGTATTCATATGGGTCTATTTTCTGTATTTCTTTATTTACCTCAAATTTCCTTATCGCGATTATGTAGTCCCCTTTTCGAAGGTTTTCTGCAGATTCTTCCTTTATACCTGCTCCATTTAATTTGAATAGCTTGTGTACAGGTGTTATTTTTGCTTCCCTTCCAGTCTTTGTCTTTATTCTTATAACTGAATCACTTTTGCCTTTATACAGGAATTTTGATTTGCTTTCTTTAACTTTTCCACCATACATCGAAAATAGTTTTAGTGGGCTTTTAAGCCTTAACAATGTTTCATTTTCATCTTGGTATTCTATATCACTATCTTTTTCATTTTCTTTGTAGATTTCTTCAATGCTTTTTATTTCGCCATTTGCTAACAAAACTGGAGTTTCTCCTAATACGCATTTTCCGGATCCAAAGGGCCCTGGTACTGCTGCAGTTCCGCCCATTGCAACAGGAAACATCGTGTCTATAACTCTCTGTCCGGTTAAAAGAGGAATTGTTGGAGAAAGTTTTTCCTTTACAGGTCTTGCTGTTCTGACCGGCCATTTTGTCATTAGTTTTATTTCCTCCGTTTTTTTGTCGTTTTCCAATATTGCAATAGTTTCATCTACAGTGTAATCTCCTTCTTCTGCGATCTTTTTTATTACTCCTTTTTGATTTACTGGAACAAGAACTTTGTGTTTTATTAGAGATGTTTCCTTTACTTCTCCTATCTCTTCACCGGGTTCTACGGCTTTTCCTTCTTCTGCTTTTGGCTTGAAGTGCCATTTTTTTTCTCTGTCCAATGAATTAACTTTTACTCCGCTGTTTATGAAAGTGCCTTCTTTGTTTAGAATCTTGTCCAACGGCCTTTGTATACCATCAAATATGGAGCCTATTAATCCCGGGCCAAGCTCAACGGACAAAGGTTCTCTACTGTCAATTGCAGTCTCCCCTATCTTAAGCCCGCTTGTATCTTCATACACTTGTACTATCGCATTTTTTCCCTCTATCTTTACGATTTCACCAACGAGCTCATTTTCTCCTATAAATATAATATTGTTCATTTTTGGATCTTCAAGACCCGAAACAGTTACTACAGAACCAGAAATTCCTATTACTTTTCCTTCCATTTTATTTTAATTTAGTTATATCCACCCCCAGTACTCTTTTTGCCAGACTTTCCAGCGATTCCTTGCTTTCTTCTACTTCCTGTGAAGGTATAAGCAATACTAACGGATCAACGCTTAAATTTATTGTGCCAAGCTCGTTCTGGTCCGCATATTCCTTTATACTTTCTTCGGCTATTATAAGGTTATATTCTTTGCTTTTTATTAATTTAATTACTTCGTTAAGCGCTTCCTTCCCTGTTAAATCAATTGAATTATCTATACCTGCAAGCTTTAATCCCAGTCCATCTCTTCTGTCACCTACAAAAACTATTTTTTTAAATTCCATATCCTATATCAACTACCTTTTTTTCTATGTTATAATATTTTTTAAACCAGTTAAGTCTTATAGTGTCTCTTTCTACTTCCGCACTTATTATAAATGAAAGTGTAGAGGCCACGGATAAAGAATTTGCTCTGAATACCGGCAGGTACTTATCATGCAAGATCTTCTTTAATTCCACTTCAAAATTTGCTATAAGTCCGTCTTGCTTGTAAAGTTCCAGAGCTTCATCTAAATCATACGGTAAGTCCTTTACAAAGTCTCCTATATTCGTCTTTGTCATGTCGTTTAGTTTATCTATGTTCATAGAACCCCCTTTTATCAAAAGCTCTTTTGCAGGTTTTTTCAGCTCTATTTCTTTGATTACTGTTATTATATTTCTTAAATCTATTAGCCCCTGTATAAATCTCAGGACAGGTCCTTCATTTCCATTGTAGAACTTGAAATTTCTTAGTAAATCATTGTAATATTCTATATCCAATGCCAATGACATTCCAGAAACGTCTCTGCTTAATTCGGCAGAAACCGAAAAAGGAAGCAATACTCTTCCGTAAGGGTATCTTGTAAGATAATTTATTACTTCAACAATATCTTTTTGTTCTATTATATTTCTGTACTCTTCTTTGCTTATCAAAGGACTTGATAGTCCTAATGGGAAGCTTCTCCCTATAGTCAAAATGTTTTCAGTCATTTCTATGTTCTTTCCTATTAGCTTTGCAGCCAGGATAAGTTTTATGTTTTGTATGTCTATCTTCGAAAGGTAGCTTCTTATCAGCGACTTTCCAATACTTGGAAGTACAGTTATTGCAGAATTGCAGTTGTTTAAAAAATGGGTGTTTACTATGATATCTATTATATCTGGCTCCTTGAAACGGTTATAGAACTGATCAATTTCATTCTTGTAGGATGTAGAGGAAAGTACATTCATGAATTCTTCTTTCTTGGTTTCCTTTATTCTGTCTAGCTCATCCTTTCTTAATAGATTAAGGTAAAGTGCCTTAACGTGTCCGTACGCACCAGCATATGTAGAATCCATTTTATTTCTCCAAGTTTTCAATTACTCTTTTTGCAATATTTTCTTCTAGAGATTGTATTACTTTATCCAATGACAAATCAATCGAAAATTTTTCGTCTGGGCTTTCTGCATAAATTCCAAACATCTTTTTTTTCGATAGTTTGGCATTCTTTTCCTTTTTGCCGAAAGTCTGCAAGTCCTCCTTATTCATAAAAAGGATTGCATCTTCCCCAATTCTTTTTTTAGCTTCCTTTATAAGAGTATTCATCAATTTTTCATAGTCTGTAGTTTTGCTTAATTTCGACTCTGAAGAATAAAGGTTGTTCATGCTTTCCTTGAAGGCATTGCTTATTGACTTTTTTATTATCTGGTTCTTTTCAACGTTTATCTTAGCTTTTTCAATTTCTTCTTTTTCAGATATAATAAATTTTGTTTTGTCTTTTGCTTCTTTCAATATTTCTTCTGCTTTTTTATCTGCTTCATCCGTTGATTGATTCGCTTTAATTTGCGCTTCTATAATTATTTTTTTGACTTTAATATCTGTCTCTTTCTCTATGTGTTCTGCTATTTTCTCCAAGCTCATATAATAATGCTATGCCTCACAGTATCTGTAAAAGCAATATCAATCCCAGCACAAAACCTATTATCCACAGTGTTTCAGGGATTACAAAGAAGAAAAGTACCTGTCCAAATTTCTCAGGTTTTTCAGCGATTATTCCCATACCGGCTGCACCGATTCCTTGCTGTGCCATTCCGGTACCTATTAAACCACCTGCTATTGCTATTGCTGCGGCTATCGCATATAGAGCGCCTGCATCTGTTGCAATTACCATAGCATTTTACGTTTTTTTCTATTTTTAAG
>JAMCSQ010000017.1 GCA_023378805.1 Candidatus Parvarchaeota archaeon
CCGTTTCAATTATCCTTTCATTTTCATTTTTTATGTACTCTGAAAGCTTTTCCGGCACAAAGTGCCTGTCCATTGCAGACTTAACCGCTTCATTTTTTATCTGCAGCATAAAAATCAAAGCATCATTCCCAGCAAGGAATTCTATCTCTGTTTCACCGCCAAGGTAGGAAATGCGTTTTACAGTAAACATTATTATCTTACTTGTCTGCTTTACATGTCTGTGTTTGCATGCTGAAAAGTCATACTGTCCTATGGTTACTACTCTTACCTGTTTCTCTTTGTCAAGCCTATCCTCATTAAATCTCAGTTTTGGGTTTTTCTTTATTGCATCCTCTAAATTCTCAAAGTTTTCCTCTGTCACAGCAAGGTTCTCAATAATTTTTGCATTTACAGTCTTTTCTGCTTCTATTATTTTTTCAAAAGGAATTATCTCCTTTACATACGCTTTTCCAATATTGTCAGATCTGTAAGTATCTGCCTTTCTTACGTGTATGTTTAATCCCTGTTCCTGCAGGGCCCTTGCGAAAATGTGCTCAGCAGTATGAAGCCTGGCTCCTTCGATGTTCTCTTCCATCTATATTGTAATTTTACCAAAGATTTAACTTTTGTTGTTAAAACATATTACTAGAAAAGCTTTAAACTGATAATGCAAGTTTGTCTTTAATTTTATTATTACAGATAAAGCTAAATTTTTAAAGCTTTTTAAATTATAGAAATACATTTATTAGTTTAGAGATAGAAGGACGTTTATGATAATCAATGAAAATGGAGAGATGAAGATAAAAGGGTGGGCTGAAAATGTCAGAAACCTGGGTGGTTTGGCCTTTATTACATTAAGGGATATAAATGGAAAATACCAGGTAACAGTTTCAAAAAATTCGAATCCAGAACTGTTTGAAAAGCTTGAAGACATAAAAGCCGAATCAGTGCTCGAAGTAATTGGGGAAAAGAAAAACAATGAAAAAGCGGTTAACGGCTACGAGATAATACCTAAAAAGCTTGAAATATTAACAGTGGCAGAGCAGCCGGTTCCTTTGAATTTAAGCGAAAAGGTTCAATCCTCATTGGACAAAGAGCTAGATCTTAGGTTTTTAAGTTTAAGAAAGCCGAAAACTGCGGCTATCTTTAAGATACAAAGCACTGTAAGCAATGCAATAACAAAGTTTTTTGAAGACAATGGCTTTTATCAGATACACTCTTCAAAGATAGTGTCACAGGCTACAGAGGGAGGGGCAAACGTTTTCCAGGTTATTTACTTTGATAAGACTGCTTATCTTGCCCAATCACCTCAATTTTATAAGCAGATGATGATGGCTGCAGGTTTTGAGAAAGTCTTTGAGATAGGGCCGGTTTTCAGGGCGGAACCTCACCATACAAGCAGACATTTAACAGAGTATACAAGTGTAGACCTGGAAATGAGTTTTATAAATTCATATGAAGATATAATGGCGGTAATGGAAAATCTTATGTTAAGGATTTTCAAAGAAGTGAAGGAAAGAAACAAGAAAGATTTAGAGAGTTATGGCATAGAATTAGAGGATCTCAAAATCCCATTCCCAAGAGTAACGATAAAGGAAGCAGGAGAGATACTGAAGAAATACGGAAACAAGCTAAAAGACGACGGGGATATTGACCCAGAGGGAGAAAGGATAATGGGCCAGTATGTAAAAGAGAAATACGGCAGCGACTTTTTCTTTTTGACAGAATTTCCTTGGTCGATAGCGCAATTCTATCACATGAAAAAAGAAGGGAACGAAGAGGTTACAAACCGGGCAGATCTAATATACAAAGGGCTGGAGATAACAACACTGGCACAGAGAGAGCATAGATATGACATCCTTGTAAAACAATTAAAGGAGAAAAATTTAGATCCTGAAAAATTCAAGTTTTATACCGATTTCTTTAGGTATGGCGTACCACCGCATGGCGGTTCCGGCACAGGCTTAGAAAGAATAGTAAAGCAGATGCTTAATTTGGAGAATGTAGCCGAGGCAACGCTTTTACCAAGAACACCAGATAGATTAGTACCTTAAGACAGGGCGTTTTATCTTCTTTTTTGTGCTTATGAATACATGTCCGACGGGGGGTTAGTGCTTGGTTTGTAAGTTTCTTCATCCTCGTCTATAAATAATACCTTTTGAGTAGGGTTCTCTTTTGCCCTTTTTGCAATGGAATACATAAGCTTGAAATCGGTTTCTTTTTTATCATGCACTGACATCTTTACTATTTCATTTCCTTCTTTATCTTTGAAACTTTCCATCGCGTACAGCACCTTGTTATTTGTATCTATTATTGAAAAAAGGCTGGAAATAGACATAAAGTAGCTTGTATCTTCGTTTTTAAGACCGCTAAGATAGTCTATTATTTTTTTGCCATCTCTGCCAAGTTCAGATAATTCAGTTAAATAGAACTCCAGCGTATTTTCATCGGATGTCAACACTACCTTTACTCCTTTGTCCTTTATTCTGGATGAAACATCGTACATTTCAGCGTATTTTAAATCGTCCTTGGTTTCAACTTCTTTGGCCTTTAAATAAAGATCAGAAAGCCTCTCCATCTCTTTTTCATTTATCTTCGTTGTTATTATATCATATTTTACGTCCAGTCCTTCAAAATTCTGGTTTAAGTATTCTAGTTCCTTTTTGGCAACATCGGCAAACATAACAGGATGTTTAAGGGCGGCGTAAAGCACACTTATCTCATCTAAATTCATTCTTCCGATTTTTTCAAGATATTTTTTATTGTTTGGAGAAATGCTAAGGTAGTAAAGCTCTAATCCATTCGGATCCTTTACCAATTTAAGGTCCTTCTTCATGTTTGCAGAAAACCTGAAAATACTAGCGGTAATTTCGTCTCGTTTTGCTTCATCATCGCTTATAATGTTGTCAAGACTGTTTTCACCTTCCATGATATAACCCCCTCTGCTTGAAAAAAGCACTTTTAAATCGAAATATGCATTTTTCCTTATTGACTAAGAAGAAGGCAGCTAATATTTAAGCTTTAAATTAAGCGGTTTTTTGCGCCTTTAAATCGTCTATAATGTCTCTTAATTCCTTTATGCTGTCGCTTATTGTAGGTATTAACCTGTCTATTACCTTTTCAAATGCCTGCAATTCAATGTTAACGTCTGAAATGGTCTTATTATACTCTTCAGTCTTGCCTACCATCGTATTTTGTATGCTGTCTATCCTCTGATTCAGTTTTTCTAAATTATCTTTTATGTTTTCTATAGAGTTAGCGTTTATGTTTACGCTGGATCGTAGGGAATTAAGCTCCGAAGCAGAGCTTTTCCATTTTTCATTTATTATCTGTTCAAGTATCTGTTGAATGTTTTCAAGGTTTTGATTGCTCATTGTATTGCTGCTTTCATAAGGCTGCCTGTTTTCCTGGAAGCTTGGCTGCTGTATGCTTTGGATTTTCTGAACAGGTTCATTCTGCATTTGTTGTGCGGGCGGCTGTCCAACCTGCTTTCCCGCGTTGCTTTTAAACGCGTTTAAAAGTGCGTTTTTAATTGCAGTACTATCATATCCTTGCTGCCTTAAATTATCTATTATATCTTGCTGGCTCATTCCGTTGTTAAGCATAGAGCTTACGTCAGGCACATCGTTTTCATCCTTTTTCTTAAATGCATTTATTAAGTTCATATTTAGCTCCACTTCTTACTATTCATATAGTCATTTACAATTTTAATAACGTCTTCTTTATTTAAAAACCTTGAAGGATCTACGAAGCTTAGGTATTTTTCTATGACTTTTATGTCCTGTGCCTTCGCATATGTTTCGGACTGCCTTTCAAGCCTATTCAAGGCATCATCAAGCTCAAAGATCTTTGTCTTGCTGCTAGACAGTTCATTGTTTATCTCCTGCAATGCAATCTTTATCTCTTTGTATTTTTCAAGGTTGTTCTGGTCAACCATTTTAATGGTATCTTTAAGCTGAGAAATCCTCTGTTCAAATATCTTCAAAGACTCTCTAAGTTCTACGACATTTCTTGTCAAATCCGTCTGCTCCATTTAATTATATTACTGCAGTTGTTTTTATGTCTTTTTGTGCTAGATTTCATAATAGATGGGATAAGTAATTTTCCTTTTTAAGCTAAAAGAAATACTTAAATATAACAAAATCAATAAAAATTCATGCAAAAGAAGCAGAAGGCTGCAAAGACCGTTTCTTATTCTGTTTTAGATAATGCAAAAACAAATTCAAATCATTACAGAATAACCTTGCTTTCAGTTGCAGGTACTTTTCTTGACGGATACGATATATCTATAATAGGTGTTGCTTTGACTATAATAACAGCAATAAGTGCTTTCAGCTATGCAAGTACGCCTTTAGGAAAAGGTTTGATGGCGGCTTCCACAACCATAGGAATGCTTTTCGGTGCATTATCAATAGGCTATATAACTGACATTAAGGGCAGGAAGTTCATGTACCTTTGGGACATGGTCATCTTTATAGTTTTCACTGCCGCAATTACATTATCATTTAATTTCTGGTCTCTTTTCATCTTTAGATTAATACTAGGTTTGGCAATAGGTGCTGATTACGCAATAGGCGCTACAATTATCTCAGAAATTACTCCAAAGAAATCTAGAGGAAAGTTCCTTGCCAGCGATGGCCTTGCGTGGTGGGTTGGCGCAGCATTTGCATTTGTAGTGGGTTATCTTCTTCTTCCATTAGGCGTTAATTCCTGGAGGGTGATGTTTGCCATAGGGATCATACCTGCGATAATCGTTCTTATACTAAGAAGAAAGGTGCCTGAGTCGGCAAGATGGCTTGCAAACAACGGCCAGGTTGAAAAAGCCAAGCAGTCTGAAAAGTCAATAACCGGCAATTCCGACGCTCTTAAGGCTACTCACAATAAAGTTTCATTTTTCACATTGTTTGAAAAGAAGTACATAAAGAACACAATCTACTTCGGTTTGGCATGGTTTTTCTATGACGTTGCATTTTATGGCATAGGGCTGTTTACGCCTACTATACTTATACTTCTTGGACTAAGTCATAGTCTATCTATTTTAGGGTCAGCAATCTTTTCGTCAGTGGCTATAATCGGTTCTATACTGTGCATACTTACTGTAGATAAATGGGGAAGGAAGACAGTTACAATAATTGGTTTCGCAGGCATGTTCATTTCTCTTCTTGTTTTGGCAATAATAGCTATGCACACTCCAAAAGATGCATTCGCAGTAGGAATAACAGGAACGGTAATCGCAACAATGTACATATTATTTGAGCTTACTCAGTCATGGGGAATGGGAAGCACAGATTTTGTATATGGGCAGGAGCTTTTCCCTACAACAATACGTGCTACTGGTCAGGGCTGGGGGACATCAATAAGCAGGATAGGCGCAATATTGGGTTTAACAACCTTCCCTACAATAGTAGCTTTATACGGCTTAGGTTATGGTTTACTATTCTTTGCAGTAGCGGGATTGATAGGGCTGTTGCTCACAGTGTTTTTAGCGCCCGAAACAAAGGATAAGAGCCTGGAAGAACTGACAGAGCAATGAACATAAGATTTCTTGGAAAGTGGAGTTCTAATCTTGTAAGAGGGGAAAGAAATATATCCTTTGCATTAGACAATAAAATCGTTTTCGATTTCGGCCCGCATACTATAGAGTCTTTGCTTGACTTTGGGATAGATCCGAGGGGTATAGAAATTGTTCTTATAACGCACATGCATCTTGATCATTTCAGTGGTCTGCCCGAATTATTTTGGTACAGATCAATATACAAAGCACAAAATAAGCTCATAGTTCTTGGCCCAAATGGAATAAAAAACAACGTGGAACGGCTTTTAAGAACGCTGCAAACACCAAAGGCATTTAGGATAAATGCAGAATTTATCGAAGATAAAAAATATGACTTTATACAGCCTTTCAGGGCAAAGCACTTAGTAACGGATAATGGGTACAGGGTTGATTACAAGGGAAAAACAGTCTTTTATAGCGGAGATACTGCTTACAGTGAAAATGTAGTAAAAGGGGCAGAAGATGCCGATATTTTACTCCATGAAATGACCTATCTGGATAATAAGAAAGAGGAGGCTGATTTTTGGAAGCATTCCACTTACAGCTCTACAATGCGTGTATTCGAAGAAAGCCGTGCAAAAAAGCTGGCACCTGTTCATCTATCTGTTGATTCAAATAATTTAGCAATAAAGCTTGCAAAGTCAGACAAAAGAATAATTTATCCTACCGGCATTATCCACCTTTAATTTTATCTTTAAGGCATAAAAACCATAAATAAGCCTAAAACTTATTAGTATAATGGTTAATCTAGTGCTGTTCGATGCAGGACTGATGGGCTACTCGTTGGCAGTACATATCCTTTTGGTTACTGTCGGAATGACTCTGCC
The DNA here is from genome assembly GCA_023378805.1 of Candidatus Parvarchaeota archaeon. GTDB lineage: Archaea > Nanobdellota > Nanobdellia > Parvarchaeales > Parvarchaeaceae > Parvarchaeum. The sequence goes on from JAMCSQ010000017.1 coordinate 6,361, forward strand.
GATATTAATGAGCATAGCAGAATTCGTTTCAATAAAATACAAGGTAAAACTCTATGATGTGCTAGCTAAAAGGCTGGCAAATGCTCTTATAATATTCTTTGCAGTAGGAACTGCAAGCGGAGTTGTAGTTGCCATAGAGCTTTTTGTTCTCTGGCCAAAGTTTATCTCTGTATTGGGCCAGGTTGGCATACTGCCTCTTTACATGGAAATCTTTGCCTTTTTCACCGAGGCTATATTTTTAGGGATATATATCTATTTCTGGAATAAATTCAGGAGCAGGATGAGGCACTGGTTGCTTTCAGTTTTCATTGCAATTGGTGCAGTGATGTCAGGCGTTTTCATAACAATGATAAACGCGTTTATGAATACACCAAAAGGTTTCAATATCCCTTATTATTTAAGTACAGGCAAAATAATAGATGTAAATCCATTTGCAGTTTTGAACACACCTACAACCTGGATAGAAATAGGGCATGTAATAGGCTCTACTATCTTTGCAGGCGCAGCCTTCTTTCTGGCATACTTTGCGTATAAGCTGCTAAAGACGAAGGGAATTGAGAGAGAGTACTATAAAAAAGCTGCAAAAATTGCAGCGGCAATAGTTATCATTTCCATAATATTAACGGTTATAATAGGTATAGAATCGATTACCAATTTAATGGTCTATCAGCCTGAAAAATTCGCTGCATTAGAGATGAACTTTAATTCAGGGCCAAATGTAGCGGAAGTGATAGGTGGTTTCCTTGTAAACAATAAAACGGTTGATTCAATAAATATCCCTGGCTTAATGAGTTTTCTGGCAACAGGAAGTTTCAACGGCGTTATAGCAAGTAACGATTCACTGTCAGCATATACGAAGAGCACATGGCCGCCGGTTACTGTAGTACACAATACCTTTGATGTGATGGTTGGTATAGGTGTTTTGATAGGCATTATCATGATTATCTTCCTGATAATATGGCTTTTGAATGTAAATAAAATAAGGGATAAATTCGAATCAAACAGGTTTTTCAGGAAGTTATTGTCAAGAAAGATATTTTCTGATCCATTTGATAATCCCCTTGTATTGAAGGTATTGATAATAATAGGAGTTCTTGCCGCCTTTCTTCTGGAAGATGGGTGGGTAACCGATGAAGTTGGAAGACAGCCATGGATAATATACAATGTCATGACGGTTTCTGCAGCAGCTAACACCTCTCCTTCCGTTCTTCCTGTTGGAATAGCGATGATAGCCTTTTATATTGTAGTTTTGCCTGCTACCATTTTATTTGTAAGAGGCGTAATGAAGAAAAGAGATCTTAATAAGGAACTGGGAGCAAAACCATGAATACATATATAACGATAAATTACGTTCTGCTGGCAATAGTATTTACCTTTCTTTTCGTTGAGGGCATGTCGGCTATTTCATTTATATATGATAGAAAGAGCTTGCCAAATGTAAAGAAATACCTTGATCCCATATGGGGCATAGTCGGAACTTTCGTAGTCTTCTTCGTTGTAAATACAGAGGTTCTTTATCCTTCAATAATGCCGGCAATCGACTACATGTATGTTTTTCCCATACTTTTAGCAACACTGCTATTCATAGGAAGAAATGTTTTCCTTGTTTTTTCAGAGTACATTTGGAAAGACTCCAAATTCAGCCAGCTAATTCTCGCAAGAATCTACTCCTTGATAACATTCGTAATAATAATTATACTGCTTTCTATATTCATATCAATAATATCCGGTATAGGTGCGAATGCAACATTAACCGGATTTTCGGCTGCGATCTTTCTATCTAATCCGTATGTCCTTGGTTTTATAGCCGGAACTCTCCTTATAGCATTTGGTTTGTCGTTTGTTTTCTACAAGATAGAAAAGATAAAGGTGTTGTCACCTATATCAACGGTCTTAGGCCTTTTATTGTTTGTATTTTCTATAAGCAGATTAGGCCTAAGCATAAATTATGTAACTTATGCGCTTGCAGCGGCCATAGCATTAATTTCAATTCTTTATTATGTCATGGGAACGGCAAGAAGAGAAGCCATTTTTATAACGGTATTCCTTTCGGTTATATCAATTAACTTTCTGAATTATGGAAAGGTTTTTGGAACAGAATCTTTGACTGCATACTTAAATAATTCTGCCGTTTCTTACGCTTCCATCTTGGTAACTATTGTAGGAGGAACGCTGCTTACTGTAATGCTTCTTTTCTTCTTGTATATGTACAGGCTTCCAGATAAAGAAAATAGCAGTGATAATTATCAGGAAAGCAGTGATGAAGACGAAAAAATAGGCATAGCAAACTTATATATAATCTCCAATAATAATAAAGTGAATGGGAAAGAATATAAGACGGGGAAGAACAGGAAACGTTAGATGCGCTTCGTGCGGCCAGATAACCCGAAGGGATAGGGCGGTTTACCTTTTTAGAGACGGCATAAAGGCATATTACTGCCCAGACTGCGCTAAGAAAATACATGGACAAAGGCTTTACAAAGGCATGCCTAAATACGTTAAAAGAACAAGCAGTACAAAAGTAAAGAGAAAGTTCACAATCTTTGCAACAGATGGGGCAGAAAGCGAAGCTATAGGGGATGAAGTTCATGAGGAAATCTCCAGTGACAAGGAATTAGAAGATTTAAACAGGGAAAACACTCAAGAGAACAACGAAGGAAACGTAGAGAATAATCAAGAAAATAACCCAGAAACTAATGAAGAAAACAATGAAAAAAATGATCAAAACAATGAGTAGTGGTTCATGGTAACGCTAAGAATCTCTGCTTCATTTTTATGGCTTTTAATAATAGTCATAATAATCTTAGTTGCAGTTTTTGCGTTTGTAAAACTAAACAAAGCGCCTACAATCGTAAGTGCCAATTCAATTCCTTTGTCTATACAGTACGCTTTGGAGTATTTTAATGCAGCGTATAAAAATGAAACAGTCCTTGTGCCTTCCCAGTATTATACGGCTGCAAAAGCGCTTTCAATAAACGGCAATAAAGTTGTAGAAAACAATACCTTGTACAATTCCATTCTTTTCGGCGGCACAAAACTGCCTACAGGCTATAATATTTTAATAGACATGGGGAATGTATCCGCTCTTCCTTCTTTGATTTATTTTCCGTATAATTTCACTTCTGAAAACCTAAGTACTTCTCTTAGGAACTGTGAAGTCGCAAAGAGCAAAATCGATGCATTTGCAGTTTGTTCAATTTATTCAAATGTCTCAGTTCCAATACTAAACAGCACTTACATAAACAAGAGCATAAACATTGGATTCGGCACTTTTGCTGCATTTCCAAACAGTACATATTTGTATGAAATAAACGGAACAATAACCTATAACGGCCAGAATACTACCTATATTCCCTCAATACGGATGAACAATACCCATTTCTTCAATGGAATCATGTTTTTGTATGAAAATACGGCCGCTTTTTACCTTTCTGCGTCTGATTTAAACACTTTTTATGGAAGAGAAATGTTTCTTCCAAATTCGACACTAAAAAATGTCATAGCAAACTTCCTTTCCACAAGGATAATCGCGTAATGAAAGCTTTTTAAACACAGTATTACCATAAGTATTATTCAATGCTATGAAACTTAAAGAACTAGATTTAGAGCTATTGGACCTTTTTAAAAAAGGGGAAGAAGTCAGGGAAATAACGAAAAAATTGAATGTTCCCCAATCAACAGTCTATTATCATTATAATAAACTTAAGAAAAACGGTTTCATAAAAGGGTTAAAGGTGGAGATAGACTACGACGAATCAAATACCTATGAAAAGGCATTTATCCTCGTTTCATTAAACAGCGTTCATACAACCGACTTTGAAAGGTTTTTTCAGGATCTAAAAGAAGACAAAGTTGTAAAGGAGATATTTGAAGTAAGCGGCCACTGGGATTTTATCTTATCTGTAAGCGGGCAAAAAGATGACATAATAAATTTTGTGCATGAAAAACTGCAGAACATGCAGAACGTAAAGAAAATACAATCTATATTTATAATGAGACACGTAGAATTATAATGAGTCTATCTGATAAGTACAAAGAAGAATTAAAGTCTCAAGGAATAAATGTAGAAATAAACAGCATAAAAATCAAAAAAGATAGGGCAAAATTAATTCTTATTATTATTGGCATAGTTTTGGCCATTCCCCTCTATTTTTTAATATTCACAAATTACAATTCATGCTCTATTTCAGCTGCGGCGCTTTCAAGCACAACCAAAGGCATTTCATCTATCTCCGGCTCTTTTTACTTCAAATGTGGTTTAAATGCAGTAATGTATTCAGTTTCTGCCGCCCTTCTCATATCCATTATACTCCTTATACTCTTTAAAATAATACGAAAAAGGAGGAATCATTAAATATACACAGTACAGAAAATAAAATCAGAATCTAAAAGAAATTAATAAATAAAAACTATAAAATAGAATGGTACAGCTGTGTTTGCTAAGACATGGAGAATCTCTTTGGAATAAAGAAAACAGGTTTACCGGGTGGGTAGACGTCCCTTTGACAGATTTTGGAAGAAAGCAGGCAGAGAAAGCCGGCGAATCAATAAAAAAAGAAGGCCTGCAGTTCCAGGTTGCATACACAAGCGTTTTAAACAGGGCAATAGAGACACTTGAAATAGTGATGAAGACAATACAGCAAAATATCTCTGTAATAAAAGATTCTGCTTTGAATGAAAGGATGTATGGGGATCTGCAGGGGTTAAACAAGGAAGATACGGCCAAAAAATATGGTGCAGAACAAGTGCATATCTGGAGAAGAAGCTATGATGTAAGGCCTCCAAACGGCGAAAGCCTTGAAGACACGCAGAAGAGAACAATACCATTTTTCATTAACTGCATAATGACAGACATAAAGGAAGGTAAAAACGTATTAGTAGTTGCGCATGGAAATAGCCTACGCTCTATAATTATGTATTTGGATAAATTGTCAAAGGAACAAGTATTGTCGTTGGAGTTGCCGACTGGCTTGCCAATAGTATATTCAATTGATTCAAATGGAATGGTAACTTCAAAAAAAGAACTTTCAATTAGTAGCGTATGATAATCTCTTTAGTTCAATATTTATTTTCAATTGTTTCCGGGTTTTTAGTAGGGTTTTCCCTTGGATTAATAGGTGGGGGAGGTTCTATACTTGCTATACCCTTATTACTTTATTTTGTAGGCATAGATAAACCGCATATAGTTATCGGTACAACGGCGTTAGCAGTCGGAATAACTGCTTACATAAATTTCATTGGCCACTTCCGAAAACATAATGTAGATATGAAAGTCGGCTTAATATTTTCAATAGTTGGTGTAGTAGGCGTTTTAATAGGAACAACATTAGGATTAATAACCCCTGGAGAAAGTTTAATAGGAATATTCTCCGTTTTAATAATCATAATAGGATTTTACATGCTTCTTACCAAATGTAAAAGGTGCACGCATAGTAAAAAATCCAAAAAGTCAATAGTAAACAAAAAGAAGGTTAGTGTATTTAGTTTAATCGCCGGCTTTGCATCCGGATATTTTGGAATTGGGGGCGGATTTCTTATAGTGCCTTCTATTTTATATTCTTCAGATACAAACATAAACAAAGCAGTCGGCACTTCTCTTCTTGCAGTGGGAACATTTGGCATTGTAACTGCAGTAAGGTATGCCTTTGCAGGCGATCTGATTATATCAATAGCGCTATTATACGTATTGGGAGGTTTTTTTGGGGGAATAATAGGCACAAGAATTACTACTTCTATAAGTAAGTCCCTGCTTAGAAAGATATTTGCAATTATAATACTAGTTGTGGGGATTTACATGCTGGTTCCATTTATATGAGCTAAGTTGAAAGATTAGTTGTTAAACGTAATAAAACTTTATTAAGGACTTGTAATCTCTACTATTCATGATAAACGAAAAATTTATCGATGTAAGGAATCAAAAGAGCATATTAGAATCATTACTTTCCAAGCTTAAGGAAAATTCATCTTACAGTTCAGCTTTCGACAAAACTAAATATTATATAACCAATTCTAATGGCATGTTTTGCGGAAGATATGACCCTTGCAATGACAAAATGCTGATCGATAAGTGGTTTCTTTATGATTCATTGTGTTCCGGTAAAATTGCCGATATTGAAAATCTCCTTGTACATGAAGAAGCTCATAGGCAGAATCATTTGCGGGGAACATATGAAAGCGGAAAAC
>JAMCSQ010000018.1 GCA_023378805.1 Candidatus Parvarchaeota archaeon
CTCTGCGCCTTGTCGTTTCCGCCATCTACCATATCTCCACCTACAAAAAGAATCCTTTTATCTTTTGGTATCTGACGTTTATTTATTATTTCCGGAACTTTCTCCATTGCTTCATAATCTGATGCGGCATTCCCAACGTGCCAATCTGATATCTGTACAATCTCATAAAGCGATCCTTCCGTTTTTTCTTTGTCTATTTTGTAGGGATTTATGCCTTTTTTAATTCCACTTATATCTATGTGATCTATCTCAATACTTTTGTCATTATAAACCGACAAGAATGATATCCCGCTGTCTTCAAACTGCGACAGTCTTTTTGATACATCCGTCTTGTTAAGACTGGCCCTAAGTCTGAACTGCTTATCTATGTCCATGAGTGGGCCTTGGTTTAATATTAATACAGGATCTTTTCTGCTTTGGTAATCCAAAGCAGTGAATTCAGTAGCAGATCCTCTGCCTGTTATATAAATATCTGCAAGTCTGCCATATTGTGCATCTAAGTTAGCATAGTCTACTATCATGTTTATATTTCTGTCACTCGGTTTTCCCTCATTTAATCCCGCAGTAAGCGCATTTATCGCATGGAAAACCTTTACTTTTAAACCGTTTATCAGTATCTCTCCATCAGGATCGTTGTCTTCTTTTTCGCCCAAGAAATTTTCGAATCTTTTGTAAACCTTTATGTTATCTCCGTTTTTACCGCCGTTTAACATCATGTTAAGCAAGTGCAGGTAAATATCATTTGCTTTATCTTTTATACCTTTTTTATCAGAAGTCTTCCATTGGGAGGCCTTGAATTTATAATTTTCAGGTATTATTGACATTATTCTTTCTATCTCATCAGGCATTTTATCTTCAAGTTTATCCTGTTTTTTGTTTTTCTTGTTTATTTTTATCTTTTCTTCTTCCTTGTTATTTCTTCTGCTTAACCTTTCTAGCGCCTCTATTATCATCTTTACATTTTTATAATCTGTAACACCGTAAATGTAGTATAAAGGTATATTCCTTTTCTTTGCCTCATATGCTATACTTTTCATTTGTATCTTTGCAAGTCTTGCAGCTTCTGTCAAGTCGTCAACGGAATCCGAGTCGTTTTTACCGCGTTTTACTTCATTATATATTTCTTCTCCATATTTTTCCTTTAGTCTGTCTTCAACTAAATCCAGTCTCTCTCCCCTTAATCTGCTGTATTTATCGGGAATATACGCTAAGCCACCATTTATTAATATTCCGTCGATTTTTCCTTCATAATTCTTTATCATCTGTCCAAGATTGTTTAATACGTCTTTGTTACTTAATTTAGTTGCAAGCTCTAATTCAGACATAACAAGAAGTCTTAATCTCGAATCAGAGGTATTATTTTGTTTTATTATTTCCTCAAGTGTTTTATTCTCCATAATGTACTCCCCCTCCTTTCAATAAATGGATTTTTCCTTTTATAAATTGAAGGTGAGTATTACTATAGTATTACTAAATTTCATTGAAACCTGTGTACTTTCTAAGTATCTCCGGAACAATTATCGTTCCATCTTTCTGCTGATAAGTATCGATTATCGCCATCATTGTTCTTTGTATTGGTAGTCCGGTTCCATCTAAAGTATAAACATAATTCTTCTCTCCTTTTTTATCTGCATACTTTATATTTAACCTTCTAGATATCCAGTCAGTTGTATTATCAAACGAACCTACCTCTCTATATTTTTCCTGGGAATAAAGATAAGCCTCTATATCATACTGTTTTACATCCCTAACCCCCATATCACCAGTAGAGCAGCTTACTACTCTATAAGGTATATTTAGTTCTTTCCATATCTCTTCAATATTCCCAAGCATTTCTTCGTGGAAGTGTTTCGAGTCTTTAGGTTTGCAAAGCACTATCTGCTCCGTTTGATCAAATTGATGTAGCCTGAATATTCCTTTTGTGTCCTTTCCGTGCGCCCCGGCTTCTTTTCTGAAAGCAGGACTTAATCCTACCATTTTTATAGGCAGTTCTTCCTCTGGTATTACTTCATTTGAATACTGTGCTATCATAGGGTGCTCAGTTGTAGAGATAAGAAAACGTTCTTCTTCCCCCTCTTCTTCTACGCCTGTAACTTTGTAAAGTGCATCTTCAAATGTTGCCATGTGCGCTATTCCGCTATAAACCTCTTTCCTCATCATAAAAGGAGGTATTATGGGTATATACCCCCTCGAGGTTATCTTTTCGATTGAGTACATCTCCAATGCAAGCTCAAGCTGTACTAATTTTCCTCTTATAAATACGAATCGGCTTCCTGCGATTTTTGCCGCTTTCTCAAAGTCAAAAAGCTTTCTTTCCTGTCCGATATCAATGTGGCTTTTAGTTACAAATTCTCTTTTCTTGATTTCTCCAAATTTCCTTATTTCAACGTTGTCATTGTCATCTTTTCCCTCTGGTGCATCAGGGCTTACTAAATTAGGTAGCCATAAAAATAGATTTTTTGCTTCATCTTCGTATTTTGCTATTTCATCTTCTCTAATTTTTATCTGCTGCATTATTTCTCGTACGTTTTTCCTATCGTTTTCCTTTTCTTTTTCATTGCCCTTGTTTTCAGCGAATTCCTTGCTTATTATATTTCTTTTGTGTCTTAGCTCATCTACTTCGCTTCTCGTCTTTTTTATAAGCCGATTTAATTCGATTAATCTCTCAACAGGGTTTTCTATTGGAGGCGTTAAAAATCTCTTTTTTATAGAGGCCAAAAGTTCATCTTTGTGCTCATTTACATAATTCAAATCGTAATTCATACTGACATATTATAATTTATTAATAAAAGCTTTTTTATTTCATTCTGAATAAGCTTTTATATTTTATCTGTAATTTTTAGTAGTTATGGGCCCGTGGTCCAGTGGTTATGACGTCTGCTTGACGTGCAGAAGACCAAGGGTTCGAATCCCTTCGGGCCCATTTTTAAATAGGGATATAGTAGACTATTTTAATTTTATCTGAGATTAAGTGTATGAACTCTTATACTCCCTAATTTAAAGTGGATAGCTTATTCTCTAAGGATTCACGCCAGTCTCCATTCGCTATCTCAAGACTGTCGTTGTCCTTAGTCTTAGAGTATGTAAGTACTTTTTCGTAAGAGTAGCCACTCCAGTAAGGACTCGTGCTCATCTCATTGGTCTCCTTGGAGACTTCTAGCTTGTATTCGGCAGGTACTCCGTTAAGTATGTTGCATTTGCTTTCCAAAGACATTAATATATATTTATTGTTAACGATCAGGCTAGTAGAGAAAGTGTATATTGCACCATGATCCTCCTTGTTTCTAAGGTTCCCTGAGTACAATGGATACACCGTATTTGTGCGGCTGTCCATGTCTAGGGCCATAGTATCGTCGCGCATACCGTGTTTTGCGATGTACCCGGCGATATTTTCCACGAACGATTTATCGATTGCGCTTTCTGATTTTTCCAGTCTTTCCTCAAGTTTTGCCTTATTTCGGCTCTTTATGGAGCCTTCCAGAGAGGAATTTATATTTTGTGTATTTTTTTTCATATTCAATCCTCCTTCTAATAAACTAATAATTACTTGAATGTACTGAATATAAATATCTTCTTTTATTTTGGGCCTTGCGGATTACACCAATTTTAAACATTCCGGTATCTATAATATTGAAGCATTTTCTTGTCAAGCTCCTTAATAGACTTTTCCTCCTATACCCGATATTTATCCAGAAACTTGCCATAAACCTCAGCTCTCCTCATCTTTTTTCTGCCTTATCCTTATAAGAGTAACTGATTTCACCAGTTTTGGTAGATAGTACTATCTCACAAGGTGCAACTTGCAACAAAAATTTATTCCACTTTTTGGTTTCTACCTATACCCCTCATTTTTAACTAGCAGTAATAGCATTTCAAAGAAATAGGATTAAATACCTATAAATTTAATATTTTCATAGTTATACCCAAAGCTGATTTATTCTAGTTTAAATTTACGCTGTATCCCTTTACCATGTATTTTTCAGCTTCAAGATAACCTTCAGTGTCCAGTTCCATCTTCACACTCTCCCCTTTAAGTCCCAGACCACCGAGAAATTCTATAAACTCTTTAGGAGTTTCATTTATGCCGTTTTCACTGAAAATTATTTTTTTAGCGCCTTTCTCCTTAGCTCTGTCGATTAAATCCTGGTATACCGCTTGGAATATCTGCGGCTTTCTAAATGTTCTATGCCCTTCTACAGAATCTACAAGAAAATTATTTTTCTCCATGTAACATATCGCGCTTCCCAATGCCTCCCCTCCTAGATTATATCTTACAAGTGTAAAACCTTTTCCATTGCCTTCTGAGTAATAGTCCTTACAGTAATTGTATATTCCTCCATGGTAATCATTTGGAAGATAAACACATGCTATCTGTATTCTACTGTCATAATCTAATGGATTATTGCTTTCAACGGCGCTAAGTACTGCCTTGCCTTTGGTAAAACCAGCATTTTTGTAATTTGCACACTCTAATACATCCCCTATCGATTCATTTTTAACAGCTTTAAGGGAATTTATAGCTTTGTTTACCTCCCCCTCTTTTACATAAGCTGCTATACCCTTTATTTTATCTCTATAATGTGACTTAAATTCACTCCTCGCCTTTCTAACGGCTTTTTCGCCCACAATTTCAGATATTAGCTGATAAGCTTCCTTATCAAGAGTCTTATCTTTAGATCCCGTTACAGCTATAAGAGAAAGGTAAGGAAGCCTTTTTGTATCCACTTCTAATCTTTTTGTTTCTCCGGTAGATATGCTATACGTTTTCAATCCGGTTTCATTAGAATCATTGATAAACCAAGCTAAGTCTTTTCTTTCATTTTTATCAACAGAAAATAACATAAGAATCTGGTTTGTATTTAAATTCTTATTTATGCCGTACTTCTCGGAAAGATATCTAGAGGCAATTTCTTTATAGTTAGTTATATTGATTTTATTTGGGGCAGGCAATTCAAAACAAGATTTCATGTAAGCAGCTACTGCATCAAAGCTTTCCTTGTCGTATATTAAATCATCGAGCTTTCTCTTTCCTATATCAATGAAATCCTTGGTTTCAAGCAGGTCTAATGCATCTGCACCTATTAAGTTTATGATTCTGCAAGTAGCTATTACACCCTCTCCGCTTCCAACTGTGATATCCTGTAATCTATAAGTAATGTCCCTTGCAGCATTCTCATCATATTTGCCTATTGTCTTCGCAGCTTCTATTACTGCATCTTTATCTTTGGTATCCCTTGCAATACTATCTAATCCATAAGAAATATTGTATGCAAAATATGAATCATACTTACTTATTGTCTTCGCAGCTTCTATCACTGCATCTTTACTTCCAGTGTATGCTGCAATGTGTGTTAATTCCCCAAATCCATCTTTTACTCCTACATTCAGTATCTCATCTAAAGACATTATCTTAGCAGCAGTTATAATTTTATCCTTATCTTTAGTATGCCTTGCAACATAACCTAATCCTTGAGCAATACTCCACATAGCATTTTCATCATACTTACTTATTGTCTTCGCAGCTTCTATTACTGCATCTTTACTTCTAGTGTATGCTGCAATGTGTGTTAATTCCTCAAATCCAGCTTTTACTCTTATATTCAGTATCTCATCCAAAGACATTATCTTAGCAACAGTTATAATTTTATCCTTATCTTTGGTATGCTCTGCAGCATAACCTAATCCTTGAGCAATACTACTTGCAGGATATGACTCATATTTACCTATTGTCTTCGCAGCTTCTATCACTGCATCTTTATCTTTAGTATACTTTGCAACATTATCTAATTCATTAGCAATTTCCCTTGCAGGATATGACTCATATT
>JAMCSQ010000019.1 GCA_023378805.1 Candidatus Parvarchaeota archaeon
TGCAAAAATTGGTAAATTCAACTATTTTCCTATAGAGCTCATTGTCTGGAAGCTTCTTTGTCGTCAACTATTTGTACCGTAGGTCTTTGACCCGCTACTTGTTTCCGAGCTTCGGGGGATACAGGGCTTTTTATGTATCCATCTGCCTCGTTTTCCAGTAGTTTCTCCCAATTACCGGGCTCATAAATTGTGAGACTACTAATGATATTGTACTGATTATCAAACTCCATCCGTAATACATTATCGAGGTGTGGATATCCAAAAAGGCTCTTTTTACTTACAGATATATTTAAATATGAAATGGGAGAGGGAAGCTCTCTATTATATCTAATTACAAGTAACTTCTTACCTGCATTAATATTCACTACATAATGGCCGTATTCATCTATGTACCCTCCATGTTGGTAATTTAGCAATACTTTTGCAGCAGAATATAATCTACCGGCCTTTGCCGTTCGTTCGCTCTTTCTAGCCTTCAACATCTCATCTAATTTTTCTTCCTTTTCCATACTTTATCCCCCTAAATTCATTACTATATAATACTAAGAGAATACTGATATAAATAGTTTATTTTGGATTTGATACACTTAAAGACTAATTACGATGATGAAAAATATCAAAAACAAGGGTTTAAGCGGCTAATCCGATATAATTCTATGCCTCAGGATGTGGATAAGTATCCACTTAGGGGTGTCGCGAATATCCTGTGTTTTCGGACCAGTCGTGGGGAGGACTTCTAAACATCTTTTGTGCCTTTTTATTATTGGTACTTGGTCTTTAATTTATCTCGCTTTATAGAGAACAATTTATATAAATACTTGTCCTTCCTTAACAGGAAATAAAAGCTAAAACAATGGAGATTGGCCTTTTTAGAGGGAGATAAGCTAAAAGCAACTCCAATAATACCGTTAGAAATAAAGCTTACATGGTCTTTACTTCTTTCTTCCTTTCATCTCTTAATTCAAATATAACCGCTTGTATCTTCTTAGCTTCATCCACATTTAAGGCCCTAAGATAATTTACGCTTGATATACGTCCATTATTAAACATCATCGACCCACCAATAGAAGATACATAAAGAGAGGTTAATCTTAACATTCTATCTACAATAGATCTGTTCATTATAACATCTTGGACCATCTCAAGAGGCAATGAATCAACTGAATACCCTATGACGCCTCTTCCACTTATTAATCTCTTATTTGTTATCCAGTATCTATATTTATTGTAAGATACTATAGAAACGAAAATTCCAATTAGTATAATGGCAATCATAATCCCAAAAAAAGATATAAAAAAATATAAAATTGAAGGAGACGGAGTAGACGCTGTTAAACCTAATGAAGCAAAAGACGCAACAATAATACTAGATACAATTACTATGATGAACCTTTGCAATATGAAGCCTCTTTTGTTTGGCTTAACCTCATATTCTATAGTTTCCCCTTGTTGCAAAGAAAAAGGTAATTCTGCTTCTGCCGCCATTAGGATAAGATGTTTATAAGATATTTAAACTTTTCTACAGTAATATAGAAAATAATAGACAAAAAACCGGAAAAATAGCTGTTTTGCACGAGTTATCTATGATTTTAATTCCTTTACACCTTTTTTCTCCCACATTTTACGGCTATTTTTAATTACATTTCCAGCTGTACTTTCCATCCAAAGAGAATCCACATATTTTTTGTTTATTTTCAGAACTTTTTCCATTAAACCGGCCTTTTTACCTCCAGATCTGCTAAACAAAGTTATAGATGCCTTATTTGATGGAATTGTATTTATTAGGATGATTTTTATACCCATCTTAAGCACACTTTTAGCCATACAATATACCATATAATAAGATAATCCGCTACCTCTAAATCCTTTAGCTACAAAATACCCCATCTCCCCAACATGTTTACTATAATAAATCCCATGTACTGTTGTTGGTCTAGTAACATTAAAACTAGCAACTTTCTTTGAATTATAAAAAGCAGTCAATATATAGTTATTAATCCGGTGTCTACTAACTTTTTTGCCATTTATAACTACTCTAGAAATAACTCCTTCACTCTGTACTTTTCCTATTTTTACTTCTCTACCATCTTTAAGTTTTATAAACATATCCAAATTAAACATTATAGATTTATTAACTTACACAAATTGTTATATTATCAAATTATTTGTTATTAACGATATTTCATTAATTCCTTAAGTTTTTCCTCAAATTCTTTCTTGGATATCTCGCCCTTTGCGTACCTTGCCTTTAATATTTCTTCTGGACCTTGATAATTATGCCAATAATAATGCAATCTACGATACCTGTATTTTCCTGGTAAAAACCAGCTTATAACCCATAATATAAAAAGCACTCCCAATAATGCATCAAAGGCATTCCAAAATACATTATGAGAGTAGTTAAACGGAAAAGAAATTACCGCTAATATTGCTGCAAAAACGGCTGCAGCTATAACAATAAGTATCAAAATACGAAAAACTAAATGGAATAACCCATCAAAAGGATCAAAATAATATTGATTCAAAGCACCATTAGTTTTCTGTGTTTTATTTGTCATATTCTAAAAATGCTTTATAAATTTAAATAATTTATTATAATAAATACAGTAATATTTTAATATATTTTATATTAGATATATATTTTATTATTACAGCATTTAATTTGATATAAGTAAATAATAAAATTTTCATAGATTATTTTTATTGGTTTATTTATTATACATAATATGATATAATAATATAATTTATAATAATTATATAAATGATATTATATTAATATTAGTAATATCTAAATATATGTAAAATCATGAATTCACAAACAATGCAGTATCTTTCTTTTAATTTAAATGAGTCTATACGCAATAATAAGTATTAATTATCTTATGCCATCGAATGTTTTATTCCCGATATTATATCACTCTCATCCAGGTTTTCATTAGCGATCTTAAAAACTTCCTCGTCAAACTGATCACTTTTATATTCATGTATAAGTTTATTTCTAATGTCTCTTAGCCTTCTTATCTTCTCGTTTACATTGTCTTTAAAAATTTCTGAAAAAGCTGCGATCAATGATAAATCTTCTCCAACGACTTTTAAATTTAGCTCTTTGTAAAGAATAGCGAGTATGTCTATCTCAGTATCGCTTATCAATTGGAGCCTTCTCTCAACAGTGCTTTTAACAAGTATGTTGCTTTTTTTGTATTCTTCTTGTGTCTTTGGCAAAACTTGGACAAGTTCCTTTGAAAATCTTTCTAAATCAAGAGATTTTTCTAGTATCCTATCCTTTATTGTTTCATTATTCATACAGTTTTTAATGCCTCTCTTAATGTATGCCTTAAATCGGCAGATTTCTTTATTAAAGCAATTGTATAATCATACAAAGCAGAACTATTTGAGCAGTATAAAACAACTGCATCATTAAAAATGCTGCTTTGAACTTCAGCAGGGAGAGAATTAATTATAGAAAGATCTAAGTAGTCTTCTCCACCCAAAAATGATACATAATCCGAGTATACCTTTGGAGAATCCTCTGATTTATATAATAATAAACCTATATCAACGTCTCTGAAATCTGGATCTTTTCTAGCGTAACTGCCAAATAAAATGACTGACAATATCCTATCATCTTTTTTTGACTTTTCTACTATCTTTTCAGTTAAGAAATTTATTTTATTTATAGTCTTTGTCCATCTAATTAAAGATTCCTCTGCGGCTTTACTTATGGCGCCTCTGCCGTAACCAAAACGCTTCATAGCGGTAGCTCTAAATGATTGATCAATCCTTCCTGTAGAATATATCTTTATTTGAGACATATTAGAACTATAGTTCTTTTAGTATAAATACTTTATTATAAAGTTATATAAGAATACTTAAATTCATTTATAGTAGTATCTCTAAGATATAAATCAAAAGTAATAAATAAAACCAATTTAAATAGTAATAATCAATTAAAAGTTTACTTTATCTTTGAAAGATCTTCCTTGTAGGTTTCCTTGGAAAGCAAAGCTGAAGATAATATGAATATTTCACCTATTATTATTCCTATTGCTGTGATCCACCAGAAAGAACCTAAAGCTGCATGTAATGTAGATACATTTGTAGTATTAGTTAAAGGATTCACCGCACCAACCGCTGCTAGTATTATAACTGAACTCCAAGAACCTACTATAAAGCCGCCGTTAAATGCTATCCCTACGCCAGTGCTCCTTACTCTAGTAGGGAATTTCTCTGCCAAGTAAGCAGGTATAACTCCATACGCTCCTGTTGTTACAAATGCCAACACTGATGCTAAAAAGCCGGCCATTAATATGCCGTAAGCTCCAGTGAACATCCCATACATTGTTGGAAATGCCAGTATTATTGCTAATCCTGAAAATATATATAATGCTTTCTTCCTTCCAATAAGATCACTTATATAACCTGAAGAGAAGTAGCCAAGTAATGAAGTTAAAATCGCGACTATAACTATATACAAGAAATCAGGAAAACCTATCCCAAAGAATTCCGGCAAAGTAGTTGGATAAAACCCTAAAGTTAAACTGTATATCCATGCTATTCCTGTCATTGCAAGTAAACCTACAAAAAATGAGTTTCTATACTGCTTGTTCGAAAAAACTGTTTTAATTGGATGTGGATCAAGCTTTTTCTTCTTACTTATATCTGACCAAAGATATGATTCAGGCATTCTCAGCCTTATTATTAAACCAACTATTACTGGTATTATACCTATAAAGAAGAACACTCTCCATCCAGCACCGTAAGCAGCGCTTATAAATGAGCTACCATAAGCTGTCCTTAAAGTAAGATATACTCCTCCGGCTAGGGCATAACCAATAGGATAACCGCCCTGCAAAAGAGAACCTATCCTGCCTCTATATTTAGTATTTACACTTTCCGTTACTATAGAAGAGCTGTTCCCGTATTCTCCTCCGGCAAACACACCCGTTATCATTCTGAAAAGTGCAAGAAATATAGGTGCTGCTATACCGATCTGTGCGTAAGTAGGCAACAGACCAGTAGAAAATATTATAATTCCTAATCCTACTAAAGTAATTACCATTGCCAGTTTTCTTCCTCTTTTATCTGCAAATCTACCGAATATAAGACCACCGACTGGCCTGAAAACAAGGCTTATAAAGTATATTGCAAACGCTCCTATTATTGCTAGAATGAGATCTCCGGCTGGAAAAAATAACGTGGCTATCACTGGAACAAGAAGAAACATTGCACTTAGATCATAAGAATCTAGAATCCAACCAGATAAACCGCCAGCAAATATTCCCTTCAATTTCTTGCCATTTATGCCAAGTTGCATTTAACTTTTAACATTTCTTAGTATTTAAATGCTACAAACCTAAATTTTTTTATTTCAAAGGTTTTACATATATCTTTACAGGTATATCCGGGTCTAAATATAATGTAAAATCCTTTTCTTGCAAAAGATTTCCCTTCTTTTTAATGTATTCATTAGATGAGCTTTTTAGAGATTTTAAAGAGTAATTTCCATTGGTATCTAATTTTGCTAATACATTCTCATCATACAATACAGTAAATTTAGTTAGATCTTTTGATACAATATATTTTAAGTCTATCCCAATGCTGTGCATGTTCCTGTCTTTGTCCATAGAATAAAATTCATAGTGATTTAAACCTATAGGTATAACTCTGTCTTTATATTTTTTAGCCGAATGCTGCGGAAATTTACCGTATATGTCCTGCTTTCCATTGTGAAGGTAAGACAAAGGCACGTTGCTGTATTTTTCTTGATAAAATTTATTTCTAAAACGATTTTCCAAGATTCTATTAAACCGTTTTCTAGTCATACCTACCATCTCGTCTAATAAATCTCCATCTTCCATTTTTGGTTTCCAGTAAGCGAACGACGAATTTAAACGAAATGCTGATGTAGAGGAGCTATCTCCCCTTATATTTATTAACATGATCTCTAAACTCCTTTTGTGTCCTTTCCTAGTTACCATAACTTGCCCCGGAAACTCTTCTGATTGTATAAAATCAAGTTCCTCCGCATTATCTACAGGCAGGCTCCCCATATCAAATTCTATAGCTTTTATCTTATTTCCCATTTTATTATATCTCCTTAATATTATAAATAATTATTTTAAGAGCTGTAACATGCAAATTTGCTTTTATGGTAGGTATAAAACATTAGATAAAAAGATAGATAGAAATTGCAAGTACCCCTGTAAAAACTATTACCAATGATTGGAATAAACGCAGATTCTTGGATTTAATTACTCCAGAGACTCTTGCGCCTATAAATGCACCGATAACTGCCCCGATAATTAAAAATGGAATATAAACTAAAGTATTTTCTGGAAAGCTTATGGATCCTAAATGAAGCAAACCACCAAAAACTGACGTTATTATCATTGCTAGTATTATCGTTGAAAATATGATTTTAGGGGTCATTTTACGTACTGCGGTCATGTATGTGCCAGTTATTCCTCCAATACCCATACCTGTAAACCCCGATATTATGCCTGCTAAAAACCCAATAAAACTTACATCTTTACCAATGTTTTTACCCGGCTTTAGATAACTTTTTATATTTCTTTGCTTTAGCACAGATATAAGCGAAAACATTCCTATTGACAGCGGAATAAAACCAAAAACGCCCTTGAAAATAGCAGTTGGAACGACAAAACTGAGCAAAGAACCCAATAAAACGCCTATTACTCCTGTTATCAAAAGTATTTTAAAAAGAGGCATGTTTACAAAATCATGTTTTATATTTGAATAAGAGCCCACCATTGAACTGGTTGCTATAGTTATAAGACTTAACCCTCCTGCAGAAACAGAACTTAACCCCATGTAATAAAGAAAGAAAAGCACAAGCAATGCTCCTCCTCCTATACCTGACATGTTGCTTATGAATGCTATAAACATTGCAAATAATGGCACTATGATTAATATTGCAAGCATAATTAGATAATTAGATGCAGATATTTATACCTCATGTAAACTCAAAACCTCAAAAAAGACACGCAAAATTTAGTTTATAGCGGCTATTTTTATATCAAACTTTAAAATTTTACCTGCTAGCGGAAAATTAAAATCCAATGTGACCTCATTTTCATTTACAGCAACCACTTTTGCCTGCATCCCGTTATTTGAACTGACCATCATTCCCTCTTTTACTTCTTCTCCCTGAAATTGAGTCTTTGGAATCTTTATTACCATTTCTTCGTGACGTTCACCGTAAGCTTCCTCTGGTTTAATTGTTATGCTCTTTTTTTCTCCGACTTTCATTCCAACTACTGCATCATCAAAACCTTTTATTACCTGTCCAGCACCAACCTCAAATGATAGAGCCTCCTTACCCTCATTAGAATCAAAAGCTGAGCCATTTTCCAGATAACCTGTATATGTCACTTTTATTTTATCCCCTTTTTTAACTGCTTCATCTACCATTTAATCCACCTCAAAAATTTCATTTATCAAGTATAGAAAACTATACAAGATTTAATTAAAATACAGCTAAAGGTATATTAAGTTTACTACAAAAAAGAAGGCACGATTTAAATCTTTTTATTAGATTACTGGCTCTAAATAAAATGAACTTTTACTACGCATTTGAAACGTTTTGGGGGATATTTGAACTTGTAAACGTAGTTGCCGTTTCAGTTATTTCCTTATTATTAATCTATATACTTAGAAAGCACAAAAAAGACAGAGCCCCGATATTTGTCTTTGCTTTAAATCTTAAAAAATCTACGAATCAGATTTACTTGTTGATTATCGCAACTTTACTTTTTATAGCGGTTTTTTCGATGTATATACTTGGAGAGATATTTAGTATACTATATGTAGTATTTGCGGCACAGATTATAGGATTGGTTTCTTACCTGTTGGTTTCATACGTAATACTATTATGGTTTAAAGCTTTTCTGAGGTTCATATGATACTTGAGATAGAGGGTATAATCGCATTGATAAGCGGTCTCTTTGTACTTTTTTCTCTCCTTAGATTTCTGCATTACTTTAAAATTTACAGAAACTTTGCATTGCACAGGATAAAACTATCTAAAAATATTGTAAACTACTTTATATTTCTCCTTTCCGCTAATTTTATACTAGTTATTACATATTCGTTTGCCGCAGGGCCAAATAACATAAGATACGGTATAATAGGAGCAATATTATATACATTTATTTTTGGCTTATTCTTTTTATACCTCTCATATATTATAAAGGGCGGAACGGATGAGAAAGCATTAATTAAAAAATTAAGTTAGTAATCTTATTATAAGTAGTTTTACAACTAACCATTAATATACTGCAATGGCAAATTCTTTACCATTTTTATAATTGTATCATTTAATTGGGTTAGATAGCTAGTGTTCAAAGGGGCAGATGCAGAGATGGAATATATGCTACCATCATTTATCGTATAAAAGATGTAAGAGTAATCTGAACCAAATGTAGAGTTACTACCAACTGCAGGTTGCCCGTCAATTGTAAGGTTATAAATGTTGGGAAGGTAAGAAAAATAGCTATATACATTACTGCCATTAGTGTATGAAGGGCTATAATCAAATGTTTCGGCTATTCCATAGTTCGGTTTATTTAAATAAAAATAGAGCTCTGCATTATTTGTAAAATTATAGCTAAGATTTCCTGCAAAAACCATACCAGGTATATATGAATCAACATATGAAAGTAGGGCTTTCGGCGTTGGAACATTACTAATCGGTTCAAGACCTGGGTTAAAAGAGCTAATTAACTCTGAAAGCGAAGTCTTGTTGATTGTGTATGAACCCGCTGGAAGTATAGTTAGACTTGAAGCTGAAGCAGGCACAGGATTAAATGTTGATTTAAGAGAAGCAGAAAATATTATATTCGTGAATTTCGGTGCAGAACCCACATTCCCAGTTGAATTCAGAAGACTCATTATCTTTGATGAGTCTCCTGTTAAATTAAGGACAAAGTTGCCATCCAGAGGCACGCCATAAGTATTCGAAAGGCAGAAACTGAAGCCCATCGAAGCATTATATTCGCTTTCAAATGCAGGAGTAGTATTTATATCCAGTAAAGAGCATGCATTCCCTTTGTAACTTTCACCTTTTATATATTTTACCTGTACATAATCGCTAAATTGGCTTAAATTTGTGATATTTGATGATTGTTTGCTTAAAATTCCGGAAATAATACTTGAATTTGTTAAGTTACTTGTTTTCAATGAAACGCAAAGCAATGAATTATTGTTTATCTTCGAGTCATTTAATCCAGATCCAACAAAAGATAGATTAGTGTTCTCTGCTGAAGCTACCATTGAGAAAGGGATACATAGTGTACCATAGGAGATATTAGAAAGTAAAGTAAGGTTTACTCTATTAAGGAACTTTGGAAATGAAGATACGTTTATACTGCTGCTTAAACTGCTTATGTCTTTTACAAGCGCCCCTAAATCAAGGTCTGCTGTTTCTTTTGTGTAAGGTTTATAATGTGAAATGTAACCGTTAATGGGCAGATTGAAGGAAAAGACTGAAGCTCCTGAAGTAGCGCTTAGGCTTAAAAGCAAACTATATGAAATATTAAATGGCCCGCTCGAATTCTGAAGTTTTAAAACTGTAGAACTCAGCTGCTGAACATTAGCAACGCTGTAATATGGGTTAGATGCAGGCGAAATCTTCAAAAAAGGCACATAACCTTCGTAGGATGCAAATATGAATATCAAAAAAACTGCTAGCACTATCACAGCAGCTATTGCCACGAACTTATGCTTTTTTGCGCTATTATCTGAGATTGAATTAATTTGCGCTCTGTCTTGGTTATCCATGAATACAATATAAAAAACCAGCTATAAAAACCTATGTGTTTAGTGAGTTAACAACTTATTCTGCTTGTGAAAACCGATAAGAGTTATTATAAACCCTGCTACAAATATACCTAAACTTACAAAGAGTATAACACTTCCAATTGATTCTGCAGCTCTACCATAGTATTTTATTATAAAAACATCAATAAACGGAAGAATTAAGCCTGCAACAAACAACGACAAACCCGCTAAAATTACCGAGCTAATCTTTAATCCCATTGAATTTAATTAATTTTAACTACCTTTATTTCGAAAATAAGCGTTTTACCTGCAAGGGGCGAATTAAAATTAACTATAACCGAAGTAGAATTTAAGGCGGTGATTACTCCGGTAGCACCATTGGGATTGGATACATGTTCTCCGACATATAACGAACTATTACCGAAATCTGATTTCGGAACAGTTATGATTAAGGAATCATTAACATTTCCATATGCTTCGGCTGGCGACAGAGTGACATTTTTTACTTGTCCGTCTTTCATGCCTATAACGGCATTGCTAAAGCCTTTAATTACCTGTGAAGAGCCTGCTATAAAACTAAAAGGGGTTGAATTGAAATCGGTCTGAATAAGTGTTCCATTTGAAAGCCAAAGTGAATAAAATACTGTTACATTATCTCCACTTTTAACCGAAACGGTACTGATATTGTGGCTTAAAAAATAAAATGACGCTATCAAAACCGCAACAACCACAACTATTACAAAGATATATACTCTGTTAATATGCAATTTAACTGTAGATTCGGATGACATATTATTATACAATTACAAGTTAGTGAGATATCCTCATGTTTTATTTACTTTTTCTTTATTTTTATACTCTACTATCCCTTATTACCTATAATTATTAAAGGATAATTCTCAACAAACTTTTAAGTCTCTTATAATACTAAACTAAACAATAACATGTATAAATAGCTGAAAAGCTGGTGAATAATATGGTTGAGTATTCCCATTTCTTATATCTAGCTTATATCTATATATCCATAATTATCTCTGGCTCTTCTTCATTATACATATTATTAATATTTTATTTTTATAAAAAGAAGGAAAAAACCGGAAGCAGTAATAATAGAAAAGACTCACTTACGATAATAATCCCTGTATACAACGAAGACAAAAACCTGTTTGAAAGAAGTATCAAATCAGTAAAAAAACAGGAAACTAAGTTTATAGTTATCGGAAATGGATGTTATTCTCCTTATAAAGAGATAACTGAAAGAAACGGGGGAAAGTTTGTTTACCTCCAAAAGAATTTAGGCAAAAAAGGTGCTCTTGCAACTGGTATAAGACTGATAAAAAGTGAGTATGTAATGTTCCTAGACAGTGATACTATACTACCAAAGAGAGCGGTTGAAAAGATACTCCGTAAATTCGATGATAAGACTGCAGGGGTAGGCGCAGAGGTAAGGATTATAAAAGAAAAAAATAAATTTATTTATTACCCTTCGGAGATGCTTCAAAGACTGCGACAATTATCCTTTAAGGCAATGTCCTATTTTAACAGAGTTATGGTAATAAACGGCCAATGTGCCGTTTATAGAACTAATGTAATAAGAGATTTTGTACTGTCAAATGAGTTTCTGAATTCCAAGTTCCTCGGAAAGAAAATGATAACAGGGGACGATATAACTATTACAAAATATGTTAACGGTTTAGGATACAAAACAAAGATAGCTCAGGATGTTGTTGTTTTGACAAAAAGCCAGTCCTCCTTTAAAAACCTTGTAAAACAGTCGATAAGGTGGTCAAGATCCGGTTACATAAACTTCATAAACAGTTTTAAGGACAAGAGCATATTCAGAAACGGGCCCTTATACACATTTTCCATGTTTTATATTTACACACTCCCCTTCCTCGTCTTAGTAGAACTCATACTGCGGGGAGGATTGCTTGCAAGGATAATCTTCGAAAGAGGAATACTGGATGGAGGAACAATTCTAATGCGATCTCTTTTCGCTGTCCCTAGGGTTTTACAGTCCTTTTCTGTAATTTATAACAGCTTAAAGATAATATCAATCATTTCTGCAGTTATAATGATATACCTTATAGTAAGGACAATGAAGAAGGATAAAATAAGGATTTTATCCTACGGATCTATAATGCTTCTTATAATGTTCCTTACAGCAATCTATGCTATATTCAGCTTGAATAAGCATGATAACTGGCTGACACGTTAACAAATATTCATACAATGCTTGAAAATAGTAAATTTTAAGAGTAATACCCAATCAAATATAAATATGAAAGGACTGTGCATGAATTTTAGCGTATGGCCTCCTAAAACGCTGGAGGACATATTAATAAAAAATTCAGAGGAAGAGATAGACAAAGATATAATACCGCTAGTGAAGGCTATAAACTTATTTGGTGTTCCTACTTATTCTTCATGTGCTGGTCACGTTAATGGCACTGGTCTGCCTTACCCTTGGATTGGAGTTCTAAAAAAGCAATATAACTTAAGGGATTATTCGCATTCGATAAAAAACTTATACACTAAACAAAAAGAATACCTCCAATTCTATTTAAAGGAATCATTAGAAAGATTTTACGTTGTTTTAGATAGATTCAATGAAACAAATAATGAAAATATGTGGGTATTAGAAGAGCTGACTTACTCGCATTTAAGACCGCGGAGACCTTGCAAAGATGAAATTGAACTTGATACTGAAAGAAAAAAATCAGTAATATTAGCGAACCTCTTATTTAATGAATTTAGGGGAAAATATTGCTTTTATGCAGAACATTAAAGGTATTTGTATTAAAAATCATTTAAATATATAAGCGAGGAAGAGTTATTGAATTTAAATGGGAATAATAATAATCATAAGACATGGCTTCAGCGAATCAAATAAAAAAGGTTATTTGACTCATGATATAGATGGATACCCGTTAACAGTAGAAGGGGAAAAGTATCTTATCAAATCCGCAGAAGAACTTAAAAAATTGGATAATATCAAAGAGATTATATCCAGCCCAATATTAAGAGCCTCACAGACTGCCGAGATAATTTCAAAAATTACTGGCCTGAAAGTAAAAAAGGATGCAAGGTTAACTGAGAGAAATATGGGTAATTATAACAACAAAAAAATACCTAGTGACAATAGAGGAGATCAAACGGATTATAACTGGCATGTAAAGGAGATTTTAAATGGCTATCCTAATGGCTTAGAAAGGTGGCAAGAACTTGAAGCTAGAGTTACTGAGTTACTAAATGAGATACCTGAAGATGAGAATATAGTAATAGTTTCCCATGGGGATATAATAAAAGCAATAATAGCGCATTTTCTCGACCTTGATGAATTTGGAGTATGGGGGATAAGAGCCAATCACGGCCACTTTACAGTTATAGACAGAAAAAGTAAGAAAGTACTTGCAATAGGGGCTCCGATAATATCAGATACAATATTAAATAAAATAAAAAATGCAATAGCAGACACTAAATAAGAATGAAAACTTCTAAAGAGGAGATAAAAAAATTATTTGAAGAGCGTAATTTTATCGAGCTTAACGAAAAAACAAGGAAATTGCTTTCTGGGTCCCATGGAAAAATTCTTTCTGGAAAGCAGTTTGTTGAACTTATTTCGAAACAGAAAAACTATATTATAACTGTCGGAGATATGGTTACATTGACAGCAATATCTGCAGGAATAATACCTAACATGGCAATATTCGATTTTAAAACCGAAAGAAGGAAAATTGACGGAACAGATATAATAAAAGCTTACAAAAAAATCGAAAAAGTGAAAAACCCACCGGGAAAGATAACAAAGGAACTGTTTTCCGTAATAATTAAAAACCTTGGTAAAAAAAGGATAGGCATAAAAGTAAACGGAGAAGAGGATTTGGCAGCCAGTATATGCATAGCTTTATCTGATTACAATACTATCATTGCGTGGGGAATCCCTGGAAAAGGTATAAACGCAGTCAAAATAAATAAAAAAAGAATAATGCATGCATTATCTATAATAAAGAAAATGAATTAATAACGGCGCTTAAGATACTTAAAATAATTATAGACAGAATAACCGGCAGCTGCACAAACTATTATTGCAAAAGCGAAAAATAAAACATCTGTTTGGTAGTTTATCTTATTTATATACGCAGAAATACCTGTAGCCGAAAATACAGGATACTTGCTTGTATTTTCTATTTTATCGAATAAATTTTCCAACTTTTCCATACATGAGATTTATTACTGAGTTTATTGCTTCGTTGTCAAGATCAATAAAAATATTTTTGTATTCAAAATCTTTGGGTATATAAAGGGAATCTATGAGTTTTATTTTTCCTTCTTTTGTAAGCATAATGTTGTTTCCGCTTACTAAATCGCCATGTACATAGCCATTTCTGTGCAGTATTTCTACTGTATCCTCAAGTTGCTGCTTTATACTGTAAAAAAGTTTGGTATTTCCTTTTATTTTGTAAAGAGAATTCATAAGCATGTCTCCGTCTATCTTTTCTAGAACATAGGTTTTTTGGCCATTAAGCTCTTCCAGTGCAAGCGGTTTGACAATGTTATTTTGAGCTAGGTTGTACTCTTTTCTCATCATCTTAAATCTTTCCTTTGGGCTGTATTTTTCTTTAAGATAGTTACCTGCTTTTTTGCCCAAGCCCAAATTTTCGATTACAAAAAGCTCTGTATACAAACCTTTTTCAGGTTTTACAAACGTGTCTGAAATAGTTTCATCAAGCTTTTTATACATAGACTATTATAGGTCCAACAAGTATAAATATTTTACTATTAGATTATAATAAAAAGCATAATAATATTAATGTGTAAGCAAAACCTATTGTTATTTTAAGCCCGCTTCTTATCGAAAATCTATAATTACAGGGCATGGTTTAAAATACAAATCAGTTAAAATAATCTATTCCTCTCTCCATATAGAACGTTTTACGGCAAATACTATCAAAGCGATAGAAACCATAATAAGAACTATCCATGAAGTTAATATAAAAGAAGCTGAGAATTTAACAAAGCCTATGCTGCTCTGTGCTATTATTGCAGAAAATGTAGTCGGAGATATATAAGCAAGGTATCTAAACGGGAATGGTATGTATGTAATTGGGTAATAAACCGGCGGCAAAGTGGATAAAAGCATCGAAATAAGTCCCATAAAGGCCCAACCTTCTATAACATCCCTACTTATTGTTGAAATAAAAAACCCCAAAGATATAGAAAACATAAAGGTAAGAAGCATAACCGCTGCAACAGTTAAAGTGGATATTACTGAGATATGAATAAATATAACAGCAAGAACTGAAAGAACTATCAAATCAGGAACAGAAAAAACAAGCTCAGATAATGCTATGCCTGCAACATAAATTGCCGGAGAAACGGGAGAGCTGACAAGCATATCCTGCAGTTTCATATCATTTCTTAAATGTGTTAAGTCCCCTTGAATAGATATACCGTTGTTTACCATTACCAAAATGAACCCTCCTAATATACCAACATTAAGCAGTGTTCCGTGACTTACGAAAAAGATGATTATAAGTAAACCAAAAGGAGCAAGTATTGTATTTACAAGCATAACTGGAAAGTTCTTCATAGCATAGAAGGCATTGGCCATCACTGAAGCAGAAAGCTGACTAAACTTACTAATTTTCATGTTCTTCGCCTTTATTTATATCTCCCACCAACATGTAAAATATATCTTCCAACGAGGTTGGATTTATGGAAAACTTTACCTTTCTATTTATCAACTTTTTAGCAAGATTATTTGCTGTTATTTCATCAGAGAAAATCTGAAAAGTGCCGTCATTTTTCTTTACAACTTTTCCAGTTAACCTGATATTTTTCTTGAAGCCTTTAAATATTTTTATTGCATATGGATAACCTATGGCATCTCTTATATCATTTATAGTGCCCGATTTTACAAGCTTTCCTTTGTTTAATATGATTATATAATCAGACAACTCTTCTGCTTCCTCAAGATAATGTGTTGTCAATATTATAAGATGTTCTTTTTTTAAGTCATTAAGAACACTCCAAAGCTCTTTTCTTGATATGGGGTCCAAACCTGTCGTAGGTTCGTCTAAAAAGATTATTTTTGCATTAGATGAAATCACTAAAGCTACCAAAACTTTTCGTTTCGTACCGCCTGATAATTTTCTTGGCAACTTATCGGCATATTTTTCCAATTTAAACCTGAATATAATTGTATTTGTCCGTTTTTTTGCCTCTTTAAAACTGAAACCTCTCCATAGCAAATAAGCGTAGATGTTTTCTCTTGCTGTCATCCAAGGTATAAGCTCAGCTTCTTGGGGTATTACTGCTATCCTCTCTCTTATTTCTTTTGGATTTTTCACAACATCAACTCCGTCTAAGTAAACTTTTCCTGCAGTAGGAAGCAGCTCAGTAGAAACTATCCTTATAAAAGTAGTTTTGCCCGCTCCATTCCTACCTATTAATGTGAATATCCCGTTTATATCTAAATTTAAAGACACATTTTTTAAGGCCGATGAACGTTTACCTCTCTTATCTTTATAGATCTTGCTTAGATTTCTTATGATTAACTTTACCATACTATTAGAGGGTTTTAGGTATTAAATTATCTTCTAAATAAATATAATTTTATTATATATTAATTTTACAAAAACCTGATAGAATAATGGAGATAAAAGCCATTAACATTACAAAGAGCTTTAAAAACAACCTTGCATTAAATTCAATAAGCTTTGACATAAAAGGCAAGGGAATAATAGGTTATCTTGGTCCTAACGGTGCAGGGAAAACAACGACATTAAAGATACTGTCAAACTTAGTAAGAGCTGACTATGGAGAAGCATTTATCAACGGAATAAACATAAAAAACTATAAAATAGCATTGAAATACGTCTCTGCGTTGATCGACGAACCAGAACCATATGATGAAATGACAATATATGAGTTCCTTGAATTTATTGGAAAGCTCAGAGAAATGGATAAAGTGTTAATTGAAAAAAGGATAAAAAAGCTTGTAAATGAATTAAATCTGGAAGATATAAACAAAAAATGCGGCCAGCTTTCGAAAGGGAACAGACAGAGAGTAGTACTAGCAGCGGTACTTTTACCCGATACGGATATTTTGCTGCTTGACGAACCAACTAGTGGATTAGATCCGGCTGAAGCATATGACATAAAAAAGTTGCTTAAAAAGCTAAAAAAAACAAAACTAATAATATTAAGTTCCCATCTGCTAAATGAGATAAAGGAATTATGCGATTACGTTATACTCCTGGACAAAGGGAAGGTAATTGCGCAAGGATCTGTAAAAAGCATAATAAAAAAATTCGGCAGTGGTAAAGGAGAGAAAGGCCTTGAAATGGCGTATATAAATCTAGTGCGCGGTAAACATGAAAAATAGGGCTTTTTATACGTTTTTTAACGCGGAATTAAAGCTTGCTAAAAGCCAGATTATAGCGTTTTCGGCGCTTTCATTTATAATAGTAGTATTGACGGGTTTGCTTTCGATAAAGGCGCTATTTAACAGCACTGATTTCTTTGAAAGTATCGGTTTAGTAATATGGCTTATGATAGGAATTGCCGCAACTAATGTAGCGGCCGGCATAGGTGTAATGGACTTCAACAAAAGAACTGGTTTGCTTGTTCTATCGCAGCCGGTAGACAGAAAATTAATCTTTTTATCGAGGCTTTTTGCCGCTTTTTTGATCGTTTTACTGCCGATCACAGTGCTTTACATATCAGGATTTGGAATAGGTTTATTACTATATAAAGTAAGCATCCCTAACATCTTTTTATCATATGGATTAGCTGTTCTATATGCTTTCTCATTCACAGCAATGATTGCAGGAATAAGTGCAATGTCCAGAGAGAAAAGCACGCCTCTAAGCTTCGGCTTGACATTTGCTTTTCTTGCAGTTTTTGTTTTTGCAATATTCAGTAAGTTCATTGGAGTGCAGCCATGGTTCTTTTTGCCTTACGGAGGACTGGCAATAAGCAGCGTGATGGCAACTCCCTATTTAATGCATATTAACCCTGGAAACTACTTTTTCTACTATATACCTTATTTAAATGAAGCCCTGTTAATAATACTGCTTTATCTGATAATATTCGCAGTACTTGGTATATTCTACTATTCCAGAAGAGAATTATGAAATTATTTGAACAGTCTTATAAAACGGCTCATACTCCTTACTCTGTTTTCTCCGGCCGCTTTAATAACCCTGTTTCTTACGGCAATATCGAATGAATCGAGTTTTATATCAGCGAGCTGCTAACCTTATTTTTTATATGTACTTTACTTGTATTTTATTTTCATTATCTTAAATAAGCCTTTCCAGCGGTATAAAACAAGCCATCCAACTCCCAAATATACTATCCCTATCAGGCTTGCTCCGTTAGGACCAAAGTACTTTGTTAAAAAAACTAATATAAGGACAAAGCCAACTAAAAAGTAAAGTATGACGACAGAAAAGAATATTTTTTTCTTTCTACTGCTTAATTCTTCGATTATCATTGATAATTAATGATCCATTAAGTTATATTATTTTAATCATATGGAAAGCTATTTATATTATAACTAATCACTATTTTAGAATGAATAATTATATAAAGAATTTGAAAAAATACGCCAAGAAGGATTTCTTTGAAGGGGAATGGAATAACTTTAAAGGGCCATTCAATAAAGCATTATCTTACAAGAATAGTGAAGAGGGGATGTTGTATTGGCTGAAAAAAGTTGCAAAATACCATACAGATGAGAATACTGGCTCACTTTACTGGATAATGAAAGCAGATATAAAAGGAATAACCCCTGAAAAGATAGATAACGCTACAAGTTTAAATGAATTGGTTTCGCTTTTAGGAAATTCTGATTCTGAATTTCTAAAAAAGGACAATGGTTACAAGGATTATTACATGCCTAGGAATTTCAAGCTTAATGACATGTTCAAAAGTTCCTCATCGGGCACTACTGGGCCGGCAAAGACTGTTTACCACACCCCTCAATCTTTATCTATTTCTGCAGTAAATGAATACACAGGGATAAAGGCACAGTATCCTGTAAAAGAACTAAAAAATAAGAAATTATTGGCTGCTGGACCGGTTGGCGCTTATCAAGAAGAGCACAAGAAACTTGCAGAGCTTCTTGGGATGGAATATATAGGAAATGAATTCGAAACAAAGGGATTAAAACTTTTAGGCCCGCAGGAGATGATGAATAAAATGAGGCCTGTGATGGAAAAGGAAACCTATATATTAAACCAGGGTAATATTGGGATAGCAACGGCTGCAATGGAAATGATTTCTATGATGCCAAAAGAATTATTTTACGGCACAGATCTAATAAAAGTATCGGGCACACAGATAAATACTGATATGTTGACAAAAACGGAGAAGGAACTCGGTAAAAAACTTATACCTATGTATGGTCACTATGCTGGAAAATCTTCAATAGGTTTTACAAGTAGCGACATAGTGTATTTCCCGTCATTTCCAGTTACATACATTTACATGAATTATCAAGGAAAAACTCCTGCATATGGGAAAAAAGCGCCTACCAAGATGATAGTCGCTGAACCTGAGCTGTTACTAATAAACGATGAAGACTACGCAATAAAAACAAGCGTAAAAAAAGCAACAAAGGCATTTGAAGAGATAGACGGGATTTCAAATCTTTCAAGATCTTTAAATTAATAGTGCTCTATTCCCCTTCTATCTATAATTTTAGGGCTTTTAATTTTCGTTGGATCGTAAAAAGGAATTCTGTCTTTAGCAACTAACTCCGCATCCAATAAAGCTAGTTTTTGGTCTATAACATACTTTAGTTCCATTTCCTCTTTGGATAGTTTATCTAAGATTAGATTAATTACTTCCTCTTTACTGCCTTTAAATTGATTCTTATAGAAGTAGAAAGTCATCTTATCTAAACCATTTTCTCCAGTTATTTCAGCGTAACCCTCTCCCAAATTTAATTTTCTTGATGTAAAGGCAAGGACATCATCTATTATTATATCATCCAATTTTGATACGCTGAAGTTGACAAGCTTATTTGTCCTGCCGAGAAATTCAAGATACATATAATCCTTGTCTATGTCTATAAACCTGACTTTCTCCTTTGTATCATAATTTATTAAAGGCACATGATCCTGTCCCTTTAATCCCTTGCTTGTCAAAAGCAATTCACCTTCGAGTCCCTTCAGTTTATTACCAGAGGGATAATAAACCTTTCCATCGGAGTAAATACCAAATTCATTGTTATACCTAGAAAGTTTAAATACAGAAATATCCGGAATGCCTTCGCTCTTCAACAGTTCCTCCGAATAAAATTTGCCGCCACAAACCCGCTCAGTAGATGCAAGTACGTCTATTACGCCCCTTACTGGTATCAAAGAATAAAGAAGCTTGCATCTTTCAAGGGTTAGAGGCTCTCCGCCTACTGATAGGTATATTTCATTTTTACGCGCTATGTGATTTAATTCTTCTCTTGATTTTTCATCTAAGTTATATATTTCTCTAAACAAAATTGATAGCAAACCGGATATAAGGATCTTTTTATTAATGTTTGGATGCGAATCTATTATGTAATTTGACTTTTTCAAAAGATCTAAAAGCGTTTGGCCCGGCCCGGGATTTAATTCTATTGATTTCCCAATCTCGGATATATATGACATAGTTATTCCGCTTATAGCAGGCCTGGGTGGAGCAATATTTATAGTTATATAAGGAATTTCTCCAAGTAACTCCTTATACACATTTACAAAAGTACGTCCAAAAATTTCCATATCACCATAAGTTACAGGTATAACTTTAGGTTTTCCAGTCGAACCTGAAGTTTGGAGTAAAGACGCATTAGTACGTATGTCAGGTATAAATTTATAGAAGTTATCAATGAACAGGTCACCTGAAATTACAGGGATATCCCTAATTACACCTTCTAAATTCTTTGAAGTCAAATTTTTCAGGGGTTTATATGAATCCGACTTATAAAAATCTATATTATTTAATGCGTATTGAAAAACAGACTTAACATTGGGCTTTGCTGTCATAATTAAACTTCAGATATAAATTTACATTCTGCGTCTCCCTTTGCTTTGCAGTATATCTCCTTTGTTGAATATTTTTTATCCATTAAACTAGTAAACATCGCGCTTAAACTGCCAGCTGAGAAAAAGCATACTGGTTTTTCTGATTTACCGAATATCTCCAGATATGCTTCTGCCATTGGAGAAGGATTAATTGTGGTTATAATTTTATCTTTATCAAAACTAAAAACGAATTTTCCAAGGCCGGATGTGGCAACAACGTTTGATATTAATTCAAGTGTTTTGTTAATATCATTATTAAATCTATTTTTATAATCGCTTATTATACCGCCTATGCTAATTGAACCAGCATTGTATGCTTCATTTTCATCGTATTTTATGAGTTTACCAATTAAAGACACCAATATGCTCATGTTTATAAGTACACCTGGTCTATTCATTAATAGCAGCCTATTATTCTCAAACCTTACATTTTTAGTCAAAAGCATCTCATTTAAGAAATTATTGGGGGTAATATCACTTGACATATATACCTCCCTGGTCTATTCTCATAGGGAGCATTGACCTGTCATTATTTGTCCTTCTCATTTTTACTATCTGCATACTTCTATCAAAATCACCGCCCAAACCAGTGTAGAAAAGCTTTATCACTGCGTCAGAGAGGTACTCCCCACTGAAATAAAGAGTATCATTATCCGAAACCTGTGGCTGTTCATCAGTAGCTATAGTCGTAACCTTTAATCCCTTTAATTCTGTTACTAAATCCAACATAAATTTACGAAATTTTGACTTATCATCCATATACATGGAGATTGCAGACAATGAATCTATTACGGCTCTAGAAACATTATTTTCCCGTATTATATCTAGTATTCCAAGATATTCGAAATTCACCGGGGAGTTAAATAATAATATGAGCTTTTTTCTACTAATGAAGTCTTTTAGGTCTTTAAATCCAATAGCCTCCATGTCTGAAATTAAATCGTCTACACTTTCTTCAAAAGAAACCATTAAACAGGTTTCACCATTTTTTAAACCTTCATATAAAAATGACATCCCAAGAAGTGACTTGCCTGCTCCAGGCCCGCCTAGAAGACTTATGACAGACCCTGCTTCAAATCCGCCACCTATCTTTTCATCGAGACCGTGTATCCCGCTAGGTATCCTTTTTAGTCCTACCATATTGCTTTTATATATAGTATAGAAAGGCTTATTTAATAAACTTTTAGGTTTATCATTTTAGAGAAAAATCAACTATCATTCTGTGTTTTTTCTTTATCTCCCTTGTTTTTATCAGGCAGATTCTTTACATTGCTCTTCTCAAACAGATCTTTTATTCCCTCAACTCCTACAGGTGTAGGTATACTAAATCCTTTGCTGTCTGTCGGGATAAATATCATAAGATTCTTACCACTTAAACTTATTTCATACATCATATTAAGCGACCTGAGCTGCATTGCGAACAAATCTTTTTTATATTTTAAACTTGCTTCTATAATTTTATCCGCAGCAAGTGATTCGCTCTCAGCCAGTTTAACTCTTGCCTGCTTTTCCCTATCTGCTACAGCAACCCTTGCCATTGCATCTTGTAAATCAGGAGGTATGCTTACATCCCTTATTTCAACAGATATTGCTTCTATTCCCCAGTCTGACACCCGGTCCTGTATCAATTTCTTTACATCCTTACCTATTACGTCCCTGCCGGCCAGCATTTCTGACAATTCGGTTTTACCAATTATATCCCTCAAAGCTGTCTGTGCTGCCAGTTGAACAGAATCCCTGTAAATCTGAACATTCAAAACCGCATTCTCCGGGTTAAGGACTTTCCAGAAAAGAAGCGCATCGACATCTACAGGAACATTGTCCTTTGTAAGCGTTTTCTCTGCCTTGAAAATGGTATTAATTACCCTCAAATCCAATGTAACAGGAGTAGTCTGCACAAATGGTATCAAAATGTGTACGCCTGGCCCCAGTATACCAACATAATTTCCAAACGAAAGAACAGCTTTTCTATTCCATTGGTTGACTATCCTTATTGCAGCAATTAAAAACACAATAAAAAATAATACTCCGATTCCTATACCTGCATACAGATTAACAATAGAAAGCAGATAGCCTATAACTGCAGGTATAAGAATAACAAAAAGTATACCCAGTGCATCTCCATTAAAATTTTTCATCTCTGCAACCATAACGATTAAACAAAATATTGAGTTAAATAGTTTCTGCGTAAAAAATTAAAGTAATAAATAGCACAGGTTATTACAATTATTATGAAAGGACTTTTTCCTTTAAACATAAAGCTTGGCCGGATACAGGGAGTAATTTCTATACTAAAGGAATATAACGGACAAATATCTCTGCAAGAACTTTCTGATGAGGCATTGGAGCAAGTAGATAACCTTGTCAATGTACTTCAGGCCTGTAAATTGCTTGGATTTATAAAAATAAACAAGGGTGAGATAAAACTAAGTAAAAAGCTTGAAAATAAGAGCGCCCATGAAATAAACCTAGAAATAAAAAATAATCTGTTGAAAATAGAACCATTTTTAGAAATAAAAAAAATACTAAGAAAAAACAAAAAGATAACAACTACAGAGTTATTTCAGGACCTGATAAAAAAAGGCGTGATAACATATAGGAATAATCTATCCGGAATAGAAGCATTCAAAAGAGACCTACTTGTGATAGGGATAAGGCTTGAGATACTTACATACAATCATGAAAATGATATTTGGAAGATAATTAGCAGATAAGATTCACTCGGCAAAGATTGAATATATCTCCTTTACCTTCTTTCTAAATTCAGTACTCCCTCTGTCCCTCGGACGTTTTATATCAATACTTAGTATCTTTTTTACAACTGCAGGTTTGTTTGACAATACAACTATCCTATCTGACATCTCAACTGCCTCTTCTATGTTGTGAGAAACCATTACAATTACTTTAGGCAGCGTTTTCCTGTCCTTCAAAACCTCAACAACGGTTTTACGAAGGCTATTTGCAGTAAGCTCATCCAATGAGCTGAATGGCTCGTCCATTAGAAGCAGGGTAGGATTTGATACCAAAGCCCGCGCAAGCCCTACCCTCTGTTTCATTCCGCCACTTAAAAGATTCGGGTAAGCATCTTCAAAGCCTTTAAGCTCTAGTTTATAAAGCATTTCCAATGCAGTTT
The DNA here is from genome assembly GCA_023378805.1 of Candidatus Parvarchaeota archaeon. Lineage (GTDB taxonomy): Archaea > Nanobdellota > Nanobdellia > Parvarchaeales > Parvarchaeaceae > Parvarchaeum. The sequence goes on from JAMCSQ010000019.1 coordinate 24,004, forward strand.
TTTCTCTTTCAGCTTCTGTTATCTGCTTTGAAGCTAGCCCTATCTTCACGTTTTCAAGGTTTGAAAGCCAGGGCAGAAGCGCAAAATCCTGAAAAACAAATGAGATATTGTTTGAAGGGCTATTTATTTTCTTTCCAGCCAATACTATACTTCCACTATCTGCCTTTATGAGACCTGCCATTATCCTCAGAAGAGTGCTCTTTCCACAGCCAGAAGGCCCTATAATAGAAACGAATTCTAACTCATTTGCTGAAAAAGATATCCCATTTAGCACCGTCAATCCGCTTTTTGGATAGGTGAAATTTATTTTTTCAACATTTAGGAATGCCATATTTAAGAATAAACTGAATTTACTCTGTTATATAACCTACGCCATACAAAATAGTTTATAATGATTATCATTGCCACCATATTTGCAAGAAGAATACCCATCAAAAGAAGATTATTATTATCTAAAGACACATTTAATGCCTTTCCTATCCCTATAGACACTGAAGTTATAAGTTTGCTGCTACCCGCTGAAAAGTATTCGGCAACTATACTTGCATTCCACTCCGCAGCGATTCCGGTTACCGCGCCTGTTATAACTCCAGGCATGATGGCCTTTAGATATATCTTTTTCCATGCAACTATTCCATTAAGATGGAAAATCTTTTTTACTTCATTTATGCTTTCTGGCAGGTATTTTGTAGTTGCCACTATACTAAAGATTACATACCACAAACCGCTTAAAAAGTAGATCATAAACGCCAACAATTCAGAGTTTCCATAAACAAGTTCAGCTATTGCAGGCAGCAGTATAGTAGCTGGTATTGAAGCGAATATCTGGAATAAAAGAAGATATCTTTTTGTCTTGTTTGAAAGGAATACTACATATATGCTTAATGGGATTGAAACTGCAATTATTGCAAGGAAAGCGCCCCAAACCCTTAGAAATGAAAAGGCCAGCGACAAAATAGAATATCCTTCATATCCGACAATTTTGCTTAACAATTGTAAATTTACAAAAGGAATCACTTTGTAAATTAAAAAACCAAAAAGCGCTGCAAGCAATGTATAAAAAACCAAATTGGCAAATACAGTTAGTTTATATCTGATTTGTTCATCCGGTTTTATCCATTTATCTCTGAAATAATTAAATGTAAAATTGTCTCTTTTTCTTTTCTTGTAGTCCTTTAGATAATGCCTATTCGCAAACCTGTCAAACCTTTCAAAGAACAATAAGCGGGTTGCAATCACAAATAAAACGAATACTATTATAGAATAAAGATAAAGATAGCTATTACCAGTTGCAGCCGCCTTTACAAATTCAACCCCTATTCCATGTTTTACTGCGTAGTTCTTTGTGCCTACCGAAAATATCTCACTTGTAACTAAGTAAAATAGCCCAATTGCCCAAGATAAACTCATCTGCTCAGACATCCTTGGAAGTGACGCAGGTATAAATATTTTTTTAAGCCGCTGATAAAAATTAAGTCCATATATATTCGCCATATCTAAATACTCGGAAGGCAGTGATATTACTGCTTGATAAACACCAAATATAATGTTCCAAAGCATACTTGTTATTATCAAAAATATAACTGCAGCATTTATCCCTACTGAACCAGGAAAATAAAATACAAAAAGGTATATAGCAAACGGAAAGAACGCAAGTATGGGAAGTGTCTGTAATATATCGACAATAGGCATTAGAACCCTATTCAATTTCTTGGACCTTGCCACAGCTATGCCAGTAAACAAGGCTATTACCATTGAAATAGCCATGGCTATGAACATCCTTGTCCATGAGTATGCGGTGTCCAGTATGACTGAAAAAACCAGCTGTAACATACAAGGATATGCTGTCCTTACGTTAAATTACTTCTATTTTGTCAAGTGGTTCTTTCTAAGTATAAGAGGGCCGTTATCTATCTGGTATTTTATGCCATTAGATGAAATTAAATAATTTTCATTTTTATTTAAATATTCCATAACATTTGAAATAGGATCAAATAAAACTCTTTCATCCTTTTTGTTTCGGAGCTCTATCCAGCAATGCTCCGCTTTCTCTCCATATCTTTCAACTATCCCCATAACATAAAATGCCCTTAAACCAGTTCTTATTTTTTCCCTATTGAGCAAAACACTTAAAGTAATAGCAAATTCATGGCACAGAAACGGACCATCAATCAATGATTCTTCTAATAATATTGCCTTACCATTACGCTGATTGTTCCTTTCTAGATACAACAAATCAGCATTTGTCAGTATTCCTTTCTTTTTACTATAACTATCAGTATACTCCGTAATACGATAATGTAGCTGCAGGCGCACTGAATTTGCTATTGCCAAAACCCGGTCTAATCCTTTTTTATTCCCAGCTGCCAAGCTTGCAGAATTGTAAATTTGATATAGATTTGAGGATCTACTCCATACGTTATTTAAGTATATACCATAAACTTCTGATAAGAATGGCTCTTTAAAATTTTTATTATAAAATTTAGTCGATATTTCATCAGTTAACCCAGCATTTAACACTATATCTCCATTTTTAATTTTGTTAGGATACTTTAAAACAATTTTATAATCACCTATCTCATTTAAGTTCACTTCTAAATTTTTGTGTTTACTTTGTTTAACAATGGCGAATATATTTTTAGCCATTTACTTTATATAAAGAGATAATATATAAATTTTTTGATCAAATCTTGTTTCCGAAATCTTTTATTTTATTACCATCAACATATGCTTTATTGAATACAAAAATGGAAGATAAAGTAAAGACTATACTTAATATAAACGTAAATATGTAACCCAGATAAAATGACAAAAAGCCCGAAGAAACTGCCCCAAGAACACCGGATAAACCTATTATTGCAGACCAGAGTCCTATATAATGGGCCTCCATCTTGCCAGCTATATTTACATAGATTATGACCGAAGCAGAAATGTTCCAAAGTGCATATCCTAAGCCTGCTACAAAATATGAAAAGAGATTGAGATAAAAAACGGCAGTCAATAACAAAATAGAGATTATTGCAATGAGATAACTTGTTGATCTTACAACGGTAGAAAGCCTATAATATCTTCTTAGCGTATTCTTTGCTTTTCCCAACATAAAAATCATATAAACAACAACTTGACCGAAACCATTCAGCATGTTTATAAGGAATATATCCGAATAAGATATTTTGTAGGAATAAAGAAACGGAATGTAAGAAGTATTAAAAAGATAAATTCCAAAGTTTACAAGAGCGATGGCAGCAAATATAATCATTATCCTTACTGTCTTTTTTCTCTTTCTTATTTCCGCAACTTCCAGTATAAAATGGTGGCCTGCAAGTATTTGTGGAAACTTGCTTAGTACATTCAGTATTGGAAACATTCTATGTAAATGCTTCTCCTTTTCTTCCTTAATTCTTTGTTTTTCTTCCTTTATGAAAAAAATAGTAAATATCAAAGACGCTATATTGAATGCAAATAGTATCAATAGATATCTTGCAATTACATCGCTGAAAAGCAGTACTCCAGGTATATACCCTATTATGTTACCTATTATGCTCATCAAGCCATATACCCCATAATAAGACCTTAATACGGTCTTTTTCCTCCGGTTCATTATGAGCATATTTATAGCAGGGGAGGAAGCAGTTAAGATAAAAGCATAAGCCGCGTAAATTATTACTGCCAATAGTATACTTTTCAATAAATACAAAAGTACTATTAAAGGGATAATTCCAATAACAGAAAGCATTATAAACAACTTTATCTTTCTAAGACGCTGTGTAAGCTCTCCCCAAAACAAAGAGGCAGGTATAACCGCAAGAGAATAAGCGGTAGTGGCAAGACTTACATCAACCACATTTCCGTGTAATTCCAATATATATAGTGGGATTATTACACTGAAACCAGATGAAATAGCCGCAATTGGAAATATAATTGAAAGCCAATACTTATCCTTCTCCATTATAATATTCAGCCCTTTTTAGCTTAATAAATTAATTTAAACGAAGAAAAACAAATTATATTTATATGATAAAAAGTCAAAAAATAATGATAGGTTTTGACGGGTCTAAATATTCAAAAAAGGCTGTCAAATATGCTATTAATAACTTTAGCAGAAATAGCACAATTTATCTTGTTTATGTAGAAGAAATGCCTGCACCGTTGTACCTGTCTAATCCAAGTCTCTTTATAGATGACAGCGTAATTAAAAAAATCAGAGAAAAAACTAAAAAAGAACTTAAACATCAAGTTGATATGATAAAAAAGAAGAGATTTAAAGTAAAGTATGAATACCTAGAAGGTTATCCCCCTAATCAGATAATAAACGAAGCAAAGCGTAAGAATGCAGACATAATAGTGGTAGGAAGCCGAGGAATGGGAAAATGGAAAAGCTCCGTCCTTGGATCAGTAAGCCAGACATTAGCTGTGATTAGCAAGATTCCCTTACTGATAATAAAGTAATTTAAGGCAGATACTCCCAGAGGTAATAATCCTGCTTGGCCCAGTAATGCTTTAATTTCCCAACCTTCTTAAAACCCACTTTTTTTAGAAATTTCTTTGATTCTTTATTTGAAATCAATGAAATGCATTCGATGTTATATAAATTATACCTCTTAGCATAGTCAATAATATATCGAATGATTGAAAAGCCTACACCCTGTCTTCTATGCTCTTTGTTTACCACTAACCAGTCAATCTTAAGTAGATTCTTCTTATAAAGTTCTAATGCGCATGCTCCTACTATTTTGCCATCATCTGAATTAGCAGATATAAATAGATAAGATGAATCAAAAATTTTTTTATTGTTATAAAACTTTAGGTATTCAAACTTGCTTTCATTATTTTCCACAGGATCTACTTTAATCCAGGCCCTTAAGAACTTTATTATGTCCTTACGCTTATTTTTATCTTTTTCCAGTTTTATATTAAATGCTATTCTTTCCTTAATTTTAAATTCCATTCATTATCATACTTTATTGAATAAAAATATAGATATTTAAATTTATTAGTAATATTTTTATCTATAATTTCTTTAACACAATTTATGCTTTTATACTTAGTTTTGTTTATACTTAATACAAAGTAACTTTTTGTAGATAGATTTACTTTCTTCTTTTTAATTTTCCAATCGAGCCGCTCGTCTTTATTAAAACCTTGATTATCTCACTTCTTGGAAGATCATCAGATTTTGATTTACATACAGAATTCACCGAAAAAACATTACTTTTATTCGCAAAGCTAGTTTCAGATATAAATATCTCAGGCTGTCCTTTTATAAAATTTAATTTTTTTAACTCATTCTGAACGTTTCTTATAAAAGTACCTGGATCTATACTTGATGGTACTTCATACCTAACTTTTACTCTTCTATATTCCTCATTATTAAGAAATATTGATGCCTGTAATACAATGCTATTTGGGATTTTTATAGGTATATTATTATCCAAACGGATTGTAGTGAATGTTAATGTCATCTTTTCCACTACTCCGGTATAACCTGGAACAAGAAAATCATTAGAAAAAAATTTTGGTGGATAACTTGGAGCTATTAAACCATACTGCCATGTACTTAAAGTTATATTGTCTCCAATGTTAAAAGGCTTCGAAAAAAGAAGGACTATGCCACTAAAAAAGTTCGAAAGAGAAGCCTGCGCAGCCAATCCCACTACAACTCCTACAAACCCTCCACCCAATATAATAGAAGTTAAACCTATTTTAAAGGAAGCAAATGCAATCGCTATTACTATTATGTATCCAGCTAACCTAACAACAAAAACTATTGTATTGCTGACCTGTTTATTCTTATTGTTTGCCTTTGCTTCGATTATATCACTTACAAAATTAACGATTAAAACGCCTCCAGTTAATATAATGAAAATATCTATTATCTTATTAACATTCTCAGGTATACCTGATATTAGGCTAACGATGTATGCTATTATAGAGAATATCACTAAAACCGAAATTATAAAATAAATTTTATTCTTAACTTTTGCATTCATTACCTTAAATAAAATTCATTATATAAAATCTTTATTATTTGCTTTTAATTAACTGCTGATTCTTTCCCAATACCATAATTATTGATATTATAATCGATTCTGCAATTATTATAGTTATCAATAACCCATAGAGATAAAAGTATATTTCAAACAAAGGCGAGGTAAACAATCCTGCAATAAGAAATAAAGTAATTATAGCAGGAGACAAAAAAAGCACTGAGATTTTCCACCAGTTATTCTTAAACAAGGCTATTCTCTGAGTATTTGCAACCCTCATCTTGCTGAATCTATTGAAGAAAAGGGCCATAGAAACAACTAGTAGCAATGCTGCTATCGATACCAGGACTATCGGGATTATAAATCCTGTAAATGGGTTTACTACTGATGTATTTATTAAAATTGCACTAGTCATAACTAAAAGCAAACCTCGCCAGGTATTTTAATGATATACTTATAATTGATAAAGCTACCAGTAAAAATGCAACTGTACCAAGTATTACACCCAACAAAAAGGATACTGTTGTATAACTTGTCAATATGCTTACAAAAAACGCAGCTATTGCAAGCAGCACAAATACAGAAGCCAAAATAAGCATAGAAAATGGATTATTATCCCTGTTAAGATTCAATATCATCGTAACTATTGGAGCATTATCCTTCCTATGTCTAAATAATGCTATGAATGATATTAATCCAAAGAAAAGTACTGAAATCCCTACAACTATATCTATTCCAACGAAAACGTAATTTATATCAAAAAGATAATTATAGTTTGCTGGCCCTGTTACACTTACTGCACTCGCAGTAGGAGCAGCATAGGAAATAGACGAAATTTTTGGATAAACTGCAAAAAAGACAAGAATTAAGCTAATTATTACCAATATTGCAAATCCAAATTTTACATAGTTTAATTTGTTTGAGACGGTATAGACGGAAACGTCTTTTTTTGAACTTCTCATATATAATAAATTAAATGAAAATATAAATAGTTATTTTTTTGCGTAAAAGCCTAAGATTTTTAAGTTCGAATTATAAAAAATAAGCATTAAAAATATAAGAACGTAAAGAGGGCCAGCAGCCAAATCCGTTATTCCTGGAAAGAAAGGCCCTCCAAAACCCTGTATAACAGACCATGAAAATAGGCTGTATACTATACCCGCCAGATAATCCCATTTTCTGAATAAACCGAAAATAAGTAATAAAGCTATAGCAAACTCTGAAAATGCATACAAGTATAAAAATAAATGTATGTTTGGCAGGATTAGTTTATCCCAAAACAAAAAGAATGGAATTAAAAATCTAGGCTCACCTAAAAGCTGCATAAGTTGATTCCCGGCAACATTAGATGCTGTGCCGCTGACTAACTTTAACGAAGCGTTTATGGCCAAAAGTGCTCCAAAAGTTATTGAAAATAGCGCAAAAACCATTATTTTTTCATTTTTTGACTTTGTTTGTTTAAAGTATCCAATTTTTTGCCATATTTTATGTTTCTTTTCTATTATTTTGTCAAGGGATTTATCATAGGTCTTGAAATTCCTATCAGTAAATATTAGAAGTAGAAATAAAAGGAAGTAAAATGGGGTTGCACCAATGTTAAGCGTTCCTGCTATATACGGGCCTCCAAACTGACTTATAGTTAGCCAGATAACTATTGAGTATACCGCGCCTGTAATATACAAAAACTTTTTGAAAAGCCCTAAAATAAGAAACAAACCGATTAAGAACTCAACAACTATTGCAAAAGCCACAAGAAAATTTATGTTATTTGCGGTAAAGTTCGCCCAAAATGCAACCCAGGGGTAGACAAAAGACCATGCACCATACGCACCTGAAAGTACATTCTCCTTTATCAAATAAGCAGAATCCGGTATCAATTTAAGCATTGAATCTGCTATAAATATTAAACCTAAAATAAGCCTAGTTACAAATGGTATTTTGTCAGACCAACCTTTAAATTTTCCCATAAGCGGAATCAATTAAGGTAGCATTGATTAAGAATAACCATTACCGCCACTGCTGCTTGTAGAAGGAGAACTGCTTACTACTATTTTACCGTACATTCCTAAAGCTGCATGCCCGAATATCGGACAGATATACCAGTATATTCCATTAGCATTTGCTGTAAATGTTTCTCTTTCCTCGTATATACGGCCATTCTTAGGAGGTGGTATAAGTATACCTTTTACAACGATATCCTGTGAACTAGTATAACCATCAAATGCCGTTTCTGGTCCTGGAATAGAATAAGGCGGAGCAAAACTGTTATTGGTTATCATATATCCATGATAAGCATAGTCAGATAAATCAAATGCATCAAAGGTAACGATTGAACCTTGTTTTATAATAATTGTAGGATTTATAAGTCCATATACCATAAAAGCAGGAAGTGCCTGAAGGTCTAACTCTCCTAACAATGCTTTGTAAGGTGTACTTGTTCCTGGAATTGTGGAATTCAGAGTTATATTATTTGCTGGATCTGAAGACAAATTATCTATCATACCCATGGATATTGTCGCGGATTTATTTACATATATTGTATTTGTAGCTGCGTTAACTGTAACCCCTGCAGGTACAGTACTTAAAGCAGTGGAAACAGAAATGGATACCGGCCCTGCGAAGTTTATCGTATGATTAATAGTAAGAAATGCCACTATGATAATTATTACTGCTATTACAATTATTGTTGCTAAAATCATGGCATTGCTGTTTTTAGGATTTTCCATTATACTACCTCAATTTTACCATACATCCCTAATTGAGCATGCCCTGGTATCGGACAAAGATAATAATAGGTACCGGTAGAATTAAATGTATAAGAACCGCTTGTCGAATAAATGCTTCCGCTGAAAGGATTATTAAAGTTAGCAGGTGGCGGCAATGCTGGTAAATACATAAGATCTGACTTCAAAGCAATAGGTGAGAGCGTAGTAAATGGATTAAATGGAGGAGTTTGAGCAGTTATAGCAAATATGTGTATCTCTGCCCCAAGATTTATAAAAACGAAGTTTACGGTTGAGCCCTGTTTTATAATAAATGTAGGGTCTATAAGGCCATAATCTCCAAAATATGGAAGCTCATGATTTGGAGTCGCAAGATAAGAATCTGTAGCGGTTATATTAACTGGGTAAGTTATATTATGAATAGGATTATAAGAAATATTTTCATAAGCCACTAAAGGAATTGTAACATTTGGCCCTGTTATTACTATTGAATTATTCGCAGAATAGACAGCTACTCCACTAGGTACTGTACGAACAAATTTAAGCAGTGCAGCAGAGGGAGAAGAAGGAACTAATGTGTAGATTATAAATACTGCTATAACCACAATTACAGCTACTACAATTACCTCATAAATAAAAAAATTATTTTTCTTTGGTTTATCTTGCATTTTATTTATAAGAATTTAGCTTATTTAAACTTTTATGCAGATTATTAAAATATTTGTAGAGTTTTAAAGCAGCCATACTAAAGAGCTTAAAATCTATATAAGTGCCTATAACCGCAACTCCATATGTTATCGGTAGAGTAATAGCAGCATGCTGCACATATGCAAATTGATATTCGTAGCTAGGTATAATGTTGAGCCCTTTCTCTGCTAATAAAACTGAATACGCCTCTGGAAATGCCGCTATACCTAATACCGCCAACTTGTATGCTTTTGGATGTTTTTTAATATAACCAAAGAATTTATCCTTAATTTGAACCTTATCATTGGATAATAAACCTTCAAGATTACTTGGCCCCATCAATAAAAAGTAGATATATCGGTATATAAACGTTTAATCTAAGGAGTTATGTACTTTTTCCAGTTTGTTCTGTCTTTTTCAACAGGCAAATAATGAACATCTTCATTAATATCCTCCTCAGTGATATCTGCAAGTCTCAGATTATTTGGATTATTATGCTCTAATATATTTAGAATTTTCTTACCGTTCTCCAAAGAGGGATAAACATGCCAACAAACCGTTTGTCCATCACTGTTTTTTCTTATATTCTCTATTATGTATTCTCTTCTTTCGTCTATATCGCTAGCCACTGGGCTATCTCCTAAAATAAGTTTATAAAATCTAAAAAAGTTATTATCCGCATTGACTTTCCTCTGATCATATAAACCTATTGTATAAACAAGGTTCTTTTTCAGATGATTGCTAAACAGATCGCCATCATTCGCTTTAGAAACATAATTAATCCTTCCAGGAACACTGTTCTTGAAGAGATAAAGAAAATTCTCTCCATCCTTATTAACAATATACGCATGTAACCTTTTATAAGTTAAAACATCTGAATTTTTGTACAATTTGTACTCTGAATCAAATTTATCGCCCTGCGGATTTATCTTCAAAACTGCGAAGGAAAATACAAAATCCATGTTATTTGTGTAGCCATTATAAGAATCTATTTTTTCAGCATTTGTTAATAAGGATTCTAATATTTCCTCCTTTTTCATAAATTTTATAGAAAAATTCTAATATATAAATGTTATTATTTGTAAATTTTACAATAATACCTATCAAAATTGAAATTTAATGGTGATTAGTATTCCTTAACGCTCTTGTACATTTTATCGAACTCGTCCCAAAGCTCGGCAGGCAGATGCTTTTCAAATTTTTTAAAGAAGACTTTCACCTCATTTAATTCCTTCAACCAGCCTTGCTTATTAAAATATAACAACCCCTCGATTTTTTCTTTTCCAATATTCAATCCATTTAAATTTAAATCCTCTATCTTAGGTATAAAACCAATAGGCAGTTCAATTGCATTTACTTTTCTATCAACTCTGTCAATCATCCATTTTAGTATCCTAAAGTTTTCGCTGAAGCCGGGCCAGATATAATTTCCTTTTTCATCTTTTCTAAACCAGTTTACATTAAAAACCTTTGGAGGAGTTTTTACCCTCTTAGCAACATCAAACCAATGCTTAAAATAATCGCCCATATTATAACCACAAAAAGGAAGCATTGACATCGGATCAGATCTTATTATTCCGGTAGAATCTGACTGTGCAGCGGTTGTTTCTGCCCTTATCATTGCTCCTAATAATATGCCTTGCTCAAACGTCTTTGCTTCGTATACTAAAGGGATCAGCGAAGAACGCCTGCCACCGAACAGCATAACTGATAATTTAACACCATTTGGAGCTTCATATAACTTAGACTTAAAGGTATACTGTTTTAACGGAGTTGTAAATCTTGAATTTTTATGTGCTGCGTCTTTACTGCTTCCAGAATGCCATTCCCTGCCAGTCCAATCATATAAGATTTCTGGAGGCTTGCTTAACCCTTCCCACCAAGGAGTATTGTTCTTTGGATTTAAAGCGACGTTTGTAAAAATTGTATTTCTCCTAAGTGACTGCAATATATTTGGATTGCTACTCGGGCCTGTACCATATGCAACTCCAAAGAAACCATTTTCTGGGTTTATCCCTCTAAGTTCTCCTTCTTTGCCTACAAAAAGCCAGCCTATATCATCACCAACTGTTCTTGCTTCAAATTCATTGAAATTAGAAGGAGGTTTTATCATCGCTAGATTTGTTTTGCCGCTAGCACTTGGCAATGCGCCACTTATGTAATATCTATTTTTTCTTTTCTTATCAACTACTTCAAGAAGAAACATATGCTCTGCTAACCATCCTTCATCCCTTGCAACTACGCTTGCTAGTCTCAAAGCATGCGGTTTTTTGCTTAGTACCGCATTTCCACCATACTCCGTATTTATGCTCATCAACAACAATTCATCAGGGAAATGGCAGATATACCTATTTTCAATACTTAAATCACCTGTAGAATGCAATGCCCTCACGTATTTTTTCTTCTTTTTTATTTCTTTTACAGCAACTTGCCCCATTCTTGTAAGGATACGCATGTTTACGACTACATATGCACTATCAGTTATTTCAATGCCAACCTGAGAAAAATCCGAGTTTGCTGGACCCATTAGATATGGAATAACATACATTACCCTTCCTTTCATTGCTCCATTGAAAAATTTCCACATCATTTTAAATGCTTTTTCTTTTTTCATCCATCTATTTGTTGGCCCTGCTTCTTCTGCATTGTCAGTGCATATCAGTGTCCTATCTTCCACTCTCGCAACATCGTTTCTTTGGGTACGATAAAGATAGCAGTTTTTGTATTCTTTTTCATTAAGTTTTATCCATTTTCCTTCAGTTGTAAGTAAATTCCTTAACTCTGCATTCTCTCTATAGGAGCCGTCACACCAGTATAGCTTTTCCGGTTTTGTTATTTTCTCGACTTCATAGATCCAAGAAACCAAAGAATCAGGTAAAGACTTAATATCTTTTTCATCAAGCATTACTATTCACCTATAACTTTTTTCAAAGCTTTTGTACTAAATTTAACTAATTTAAAGCCAAAACATAGTATTTATATTTGTTTAATTAATTTATAGTTTTTTATCGATGCCGCTATAAAAATAGCGTTTTTACCTTTATATGAAGTAAAAATTAACCGTTGAAAGTCAATTAAAAGCTTAAATATTGGAAGTTTTCAAATGATTAAATATGGTTTTCAGCAATAATACGATCGATTCTCTATACACGGCTAAAAAAGCAATAGAAGAATTAGTCAAAAGCAATAAAGACAATAAAAAATTGAATGAAATAATAAAAAACAAAGGAGTAAAACTTGAAGATTTACTAAGTACTAACATAGAAATAGACTATGATAATCTGAGTATAAAGGCTTCGTACTTTACTAGAGATTATCCAAGCAACCTTGTCAATCTTATGAATGCAATTCAAGACATAAAAGCATTTTCAAAAAGCGCTTACAGAAAGATACGGTTTGATATTGACAACAATGAAAATGATGGAACCTACTATATAAAGGCATTTGATGAAAAAGATGAAAACTTATTCTATATTAGATTGTCGAAAATGGTGTTTGAAATGGATAGCGGATTAAAACATGCCTTTTTGTCTACAGGTATATACAAGAATTTCGCAGAAAAACCCTCATTTGCAAGAGAATTGTTTTCGATATTAAATGAAAAAGTAATAATAAAAGACATAGAAAATACGAACAAGGATTTATTTATTGAAGACGCTTATTCGGAAAATGGAGGTAATTTGGCCGATACCCTTAAGAGTCTTGGGCTAGAGATTTACAATAGCGATATAAACATGAATATAGTGGGAGGATACAATGATATAAAAGATAGAATTGAAAGGGAAATATTCACCCCCTTCGCACATAAAGACATACTTAATGAAATAAGAAAACTTACACGAATAAACAAGAAGAACGAGACAAATAGTGCACTGTTCTATGGAGAACCTGGAACAGGTAAGACCCTAATGGCAAGGGTAATATCAAATGAAAACAAACTTAATTTCATTTATATGGATGTATCACAGATATATTCAAATTGGTATGGTGATTCTCCAAGGAGGATGGAAGCAGCATTTGACCTTGTAAAAAGATATTCAAAACAAAATGGTAAAACGGTATTATTTATAGACGAAATAGATTCATTGGGAAACAGACAGTACAACAGCAATGAAAGCAACAAGGTATTAAATGTTCTGCTTACAAAATTAAGTGGCATTAAGTCTGAAGAGAATGAAGATCTGCTTCTAATCGGCTGTACAAACCTTATTAACAATCTTGACCCTGCTTTGATATCAAGATTTAAGAGCAAAATCTTGTTTAGAAAACCAAATGAAGAGGACAGGGCAGGTATAATCTCCACGTATTCGCAGAAACTTTCAGAAAGTGATATAAAATTACTTGCAAAAAACACTGAAGGATTAACAGGCAGGGATATAGAATCAATCATTTCAATAGCAGAAGAGAACCTTGCATACGATGTAGCAAATAAAAAAAGGGATTATAAAACTCCAAGAATAGAGGATTACATACATGCGCTAAGTTTATTCAAACAGACTCATGAGCAGGAAAAGCAGAAAACCAGCGGCCTTTACAGCTGATTGCCAAGAAAATTATATTTAAACTTTTTTACTTTTGAGATGTTGTCTTTCTTCCAAGCCATAAATCTTCTGCATTCTATGTCACTAAAGCTTGCTAATCTGCTAAAATCCCTCTTCTGAGAAAGTCCTATTTCAGTACCGTAATAAACAATTGAATTTTGCGCTTTTCCTAGTTCTCTTACTACTGAATTAGTTTTATCAGGGATTAACCAACTTATTCTCTGCATATCATGATTATCTGCGAAAATAAATCCCTTCTTTCTTCTTTTCTCAAGCATATCAAACTTCAGTCGTCTGATAGCTAGATTTGAAGAAAAATCTAAAGGAGTTTTAAATAATCTGCTAAATAGTTCCATTGCAAATTCCTCGGCTTTTGCAGACTGAATTTCATCCCAGGCTTTACCAATGTTTTTATTAACTAGCTCTAAAAGAGCATTTTTCTTTGTTTCGTCTTCTAAAAACCACAATGTATTTAGATATTTTGGAGCTATTCCTGACAGCCAAATTTCTGGAAGAAAAGCGAAATTTCTATCAACTTTTTTACATGCTTCTGTGAACACTTTCCAGAATTCCATGGACGGACCAATTGCATGATCTAATCTATACCCGTCTATTCCAAAGTTATTTATCCAAAAAAGCCCTGCTTCCGTCAAGTAATCTATGACCTCCTTGTTTTTCGTATTTAATTTTGGTAGGCCTTTAAATCCAAGAAAGGACATATAATTATCTTTACCATCAAAAACGAACCATTTTTTGTATCTACTTTTTCCATTTTTTAAAGCCGAAACAAAAAAGGGGTGCTTATACGAAACATGATTTGCCACAAAATCTAGTATAACTTTTAATCCTATTGAATGGGCAGTATCAACAAGTTTCTTTAACGTATTATTCGAACCGAAATGTCTGTCGACCGAATAAAAATCAGTTGTGGAATAACCGTGATAATCGGAAGTAGAAAATATTGGAGTTAACCATATTGCATCAAAACTCATATCTTTTATGTATCCAAGCTTGCTTATGACACCCTTAAGATTTCCACCCATCCATGTTTTAGAGGTTTTAAAGGCAAGCCTTGCATCTTTATGCGCATTATCTGTTGAGAACCGATCCACAAATATTTGATAAATTTTCATGTTATTAGGTATTATATAAATCTTATAAATTTAAATAATAAAGAGATGTATATTATTAAATATAAGATGGATTATGGTAAGCGTATCATTAAAAGGAATATACAAATCGTTTAAAAGAAAGAAAAAGATTGTAGAGGTTTTAAAGGGAGTAGACTTGGATATACCGGATGGAAAATTCACCGTTATTCTCGCGCCTTCGGGAGAGGGAAAAACTACATTAATAAGAATAATCGCAGGCCTAGAAAAACAGGATAAAGGAGATGTATATATAGGAAATAAAATCGTAAATGACACCCCTCCAAAGGATAGAAACCTTGCAATGGTCTTTCAGAATTATGCTATCTATCCATTCATGGACGTATTCAACAACATTGCATTTCCACTTAAGATAATGCACATGAAAAAAGAAGAAATTGAGAAAAAAGTAAGAGAAACTGCAAAGATGCTACAGATAGATGAATTGCTTGACAGAAGGCCTTCACAGCTTTCCGGAGGACAAAGACAGAGAGTAGCAATTGCAAGGGCTCTTGTAAAAGGAGCAAACCTGCTTTTACTTGACGAGCCCCTCTCAAACCTTGACGCGCAATTAAGGACAGTTGCCAGAGCAGAACTAAAAGAGTTGCAGAAAAGGCTGCATATAACGGTTGTATACGTGACACATGATCAGGTTGAAGCAATGGTATTAGCAGATCAGGTAGCTGTTCTGCATAATGGAAAAATAGAAGCAGTTGACAATCCAATGGTTCTATACAGAAAACCTAAAGATGTGTGGGTTGCGGGGTTTATAGGAAATCCCCCAATGAACTTGATAGAGGGAGAACTTATTGATGAAAAAACATTTTCATTTGAAGGATACAAAATAAAAATACCCAATAGTATTTCAAAGAAACTCAAAATAAGTAAGGGAAAAGCTACTTTAGGGATAAGACCTGAAGACATAAAAGTAGGAGAGGGGAATGTAAAAGCCATTGTAAATCTTATTGAGCCATTGGGATCGCAGACGCTTTTACGTGTTACTATTGGAAAAACTACTATCAATGTCATAATATTCCAAACGCACATAATAGAATTGAACAAAGAGATGACATTGGACCTTACAAGTGATAACTTAGCGGTATTTGATAAAACGGGACAAAACGCTGAAAAATAGATTACTTATAATTCAATGCCGCAATAATATACATAGCAGACGACCATGTAAGCGGAGAGGTAGTCTGTAACGGATTGCCATGGTTTGGGTCTATAGCTTCTGGAAGCAAGAAATCCTGAGAATGCTGTATAGACCACTTCATTAAATTAAATGCCCCTGAATAGTTTCCGTCTTTTTCATCGTAGTAGGCCAGAAATAAAGTAGTTATAATCCAAGGGGGCATAGGTCCAGAACTATCACGCAATGAAAGAGTATAATGATAAGTGTCCCCAGTAAACCTTGCCAATCCTCCTTCTATATCCAATGAATTTATCATAGCAGTTATATCATTTTTTGCCTGAGTAGAATTTAATGAAATTAAACCAAAAGCTATAGGCAAAATAGAAGATGAATCGGCAATCATTGTTGGAGTAAAAACCAGCTGTCCAGTTCCATTTACATAAAGTTCTGAAGGAGTTACATACTCGCCATAGAAGCTACCGTTATAGAAATCATTTTCTATGGTATTATTGAGTATATTTGAATAATAATTGATTTTACTGCTATTTTCTTTAAGGGAATTTAAAAGCGCTACAGAATCCTTCATCCCGATAAGGTCCATTGCCTGAGTCCAGAAATTGTATGCCATTACATCCTCCCATATGCTTAGATCCTGCGGCAGAATCTTGCTTTTGTTTATGTTTAACTCTTCCCATTGCAATGACCTATTTATCACAGGAAGAAACTGCATTATTAGCGTGAGATTATGTGTTATGTTGTAAAGAGAAGACACACCTATTTGGAAAAGACCAACGCTATCATATTCTGGTATACCATAGGAGGTATCTGGAGCAGAAGTCCAGAAATTATACCTAGTATACCACGTGCCATCGCTTTTCTGCACGCTTTTCATCCAAACCCAATATTTTTCAGCTGAGTTTATATGGCCTGCATCCTGCAGGGACATGGCTGCAAATGAACCGTCTCTTACCCATGCATAAAGGTATATGGGGGAAGGAGAAGCTGAAAACTCTCCTGTTAGGGGATTTTGATCATCTTTTAGAAGCAGTAATGAAGTATAATATTGCGTAAGAAAACTGCCTCCAAGACTTATATTATTCGAACTATAAAGCCATTTTTTTATGTACACGCCATTTGCAATTAGCACCTTGGAAACGTTTGTTTCGTTAAATTGCGAAAAAGAAATGATAATATACATATCCCCTTTGTTATTAATGGTTATGTTTGTATAATTCGCATTTACAGATGCATTAAATGCAGAATTTGGGGAATATATATAAATCTTAGGATTGTTCCCTACCGTGACTGTGCTATTATCTAAGGAATATTCATTCTTCCCTTTTAATTGAAAGAGAAATGAATCTAAACCTGTTGAGTTCTGCTCTATAATTATGGAATTGGAGCCAAAAGGAGTAGAGATTAAATCCGTTGAATCGTTTCTATTTAACATTATTTCATTGTTTAACTTAAGAGTAACATTCTTTGTATTGCCGTCTAGAAAATAAAGCTTATCCGTTAAAAGACCATATTTACCGATCATAATATCACTTATAAATGGCTGGCCATACAGGCCAACTTCACTGTTGTTTATCCCAGTATAAACAAAAATAGAATTATTTACCCAATTGCTTAAAAGCAGGGAGGACACGGAACTGTTATAAGTGCTTACGTTATAATCTATCAAATTTTTAGATTTCTGTGCTAAAAAAATAGTTAGTAAAACAACTGTTATAATCAAAAGAACAGCATAAAAATACCATTTTTTAAATCCTTTTTTTACCATTTACTTTGTGCCGCTCATTGTATACATCTGCGTAAGATATTTCTGGAATATTATATAAAATGCTAAAATAGGCAGGCCCATAAGTAGAGAAAAGGCCGAAAAAACATTGAGATTGACCGCACCTACTGCAGAAGTCCCGCCTAATGCAGAAACATGATAAAGTCCCAGCATTAATGTATAAAGAGATCCTTTACTAACAAATACATTAATAACCGCGTAATCTGTGTAAGCACCTATAAAAGCCAAAAGAGCTATAAAAATTACAACTGGCCTTGCTATTCTAAAAAGAATTGTAAAGAAAGCCCTAAATCTGCTTTGTCCATCAATCATAGCTGCTTCTTCATATTCTTTTGGTATACTGTCTATAAAAATCTTAGACATATACGCACCGAATATTGCAGTACCACTTGCGTATATCGCAATAAGACCAAGGTAATTATTTGTAAGGCCTAATGTCGAAAAACTCAAGAAAAGAGGAATAACTATAGATGTAAAGGGGAAAAAAGTTAAAATATAAAGGAAAACAATGAGAGCTTTCTTACCCGCAATGTTAAGTCTTGCCAAAGCCACTCCTGACACAAAGGCCACCGTTACTGCCACTGCTAATGTTCCAACCGCAAGTATAAGACTATTTCTTAGCCACAGAATGAATTGACTGTGGAAAACATACTGATAAGCTGAAAATGTAAAGCTAGATAAACTTGGGACAAGGTCACTTACAGATAAGTCTGCTATTGAAGAAAGCTTACTAAAGGAGGTTAATACAATGTAATAAAGCGGGAAAATAGCAAATAAAACTACTATACCTATAATTATGTAAGAGATAGTCCACCGTAATATATCAAAAACCTTGTATTTGTTTATGTTCATAATTACCTCATGTCAGCATATCCAGAACCTTCGTATACTTTAGCATAAATATTGCCATTACTGCAAGTATTATAATCGAAACTACGGAAAAAGCAGAACCTAAGGCATAATTATAGAAATCAAATGCCTGATTATATGCATAAACTGTCAAAGAATAAGTACTAGTTCCAGGCCCCCCTCCTGTCAATATATATATTGGGTAGAAATTATTCCAAGTAAATATAAAGCCACTTATTGCGGCAAATGCTATTGCTCCTTTTATTGCCGGCCAAGTAACTTTACTAAACCTTTGAAATGTATTTGCCCCATCCACTTTTGCAGCTTCATGAAATTCATCGGGTATACTCTGCATTGATGAAAGAAAAAAAGTAGTGTAATAAGAAAAGGAAAGCCAAAGATTTGTAATTATTAATGCTGCCCATGCAGGCACTGTTTCAAACAACCAATTTATCTGATGAATACCTACTAAAGCTAACAATTGATTTATTATTCCAAAATGCGTATTCCACATATCCGCCCAAATCAACAGAGAAATAAACGCAGGAAATGCCCATGGTAACAGTATAAGCGTAAATAAGGGGCCCTTCCCTTTAAATCCCTTCTGATTAAGTATATTTGCAACCAATAAGCCCAAAAGAACCATTGGAACTAAGCTTCCCACTGTCCAGATTAATGTTTGTAGTATTATTGGATAGATCAAACCACTTTTAAATAGGAGTGCATAATTAGTAAATCCCACTACAGTTGCATTAAAAAAATGAGTCAAACTAAAATTTGTAAAAGAGACATAAATGCCATAAGATATTGGATATAAAAAGACAAAAAGTATCAATGCAATTATTGGCAAAAGATATAAATAATTTATTGATTGCAAACCAAGTTTTCTCAAAAACTTGTTTTTTATTTCTATTTGCATAAAATTAATAAATTTTTATTAAATTTATGCCTTTTGTTGCATAATTCTGTTGAAAACAGTGGCGGATACTTAATAAAATAAAATTAATATTTTATTAAACTTATTAAAGTAATGCTTAACCGCAAACAGATAAAACATTAGTACTGTTGCTCGATATAAACGCTTGAAGACAAGTTGCAACATCAGATGCGCTTATTGTTCTGTTTGTATAGTATAATCCCAATTCTGCATGAGCATCCGCTACTCCACTGTACCAGTAATTCATCTGCGGAGTACTAGGCGTTGGTGAAGTGTGACCATCCTCCTGTTCAAGTATTCCTTTTTCTATAGGACTAAACTCTGATGCTGTCATATTTTCAGCAACTGCAAACGCCGGATCTAAAGTACCTGTATTTGCCTTTGCAATTAAGCTATTTAATGCAACACTGTCAGAAGGTAAATCTCCCGTACCATTATACATCAACAACTCTGCTTCTGGTGAAGCTAAGAACTGTGCAAATATTACTGAGGCATTGAGCTGAGCAGGTGTAGCGCCGCTTGCTATGGGTGCCGTGACAGCTATACCTTCTGAACCTATTAAAGGCGCAAAGTACGAACCTGTTGATGAAACCTCTGGAAGAGGAGCTGTGCCTAACTTACTACCCAAAGTCTTAACATAAGCCGTTAAGTCCCAAGGACCATCAAATATGACAGCCGCTTTACCAGATTCAAATAGAGATCCTTCTAAGCCTGTAGCTCCAGCCACGCCACTACCAGAGCCTAAAGGTGCATTTAAATGATCAACATAAGTCAAATTGTACCAGAACTCTAAAGCATTTACCATTGCAGGATTATTAAGTGTAACTGAGCCGGTTGTTTTATTAGCAAATATATATGTGCCAAAGCCCGGCAACCAAGCTGCAAACCTATAACCGTAATCTGAACCTAAACCATAAGCTATACCCCAAACACCTGTCTTGTTTATAGCTTCTAACTGTGAAATTAAAGCATTAGTGTTGTTAGCAATTCCATTAGGGAAAAACTGCTTGTTATAGTACATCAATATTGAATTTTCATTCACTGGCAAACCAAACATTGCATTTCCAGAACTCTCTGCTGCAACTGTACCGCTAGTAAATTGATTAAAGTAAGACGAATTTGAAATATAACTCTTAAGATTAACTATGAACCCGCCTGTATAAAGCAAACCTTCATCATTACTTGAGTCATAATATACATTAGGAGCCTTGTGAGAAGCTGCATCCGTCTCAAAATTAGGAGTGGATAAACTTACGTTTGTAACTTGAACATGTATGTTAGGATACGCTTTTTCAAACATAGGCAATAATTCATTATAAAATACCGTAGATTCGCTTGGATCATATGCCTGCCAATAAGTTATAGTTACTGGAGAAGAAGTAGTTTTAGTAGTTGATGTATTTGTTGGAGTGACCTTTACAGAAGAAGGGTGATAAGTTACAGCTACTACTGCAATTATTATAATAACCACAACAACGGCAATTATTACACCGATAATTGAGCTCTTCATACTGATTCAAAAAGGTTTTAGTATTTAAAGCTTTTTATTAGCACAAAATATTACTTATATTGTAAATATTTATAGTAGTGCATGGAAATAAAACAATATACAAATAAAAATGTCCATAAAATAAAAATAAA
This sequence comes from Candidatus Parvarchaeota archaeon, assembly GCA_023378805.1. Classification (GTDB taxonomy): domain Archaea; phylum Nanobdellota; class Nanobdellia; order Parvarchaeales; family Parvarchaeaceae; genus Parvarchaeum. Next base: position 45,453 of record JAMCSQ010000019.1, read on the forward strand.
CGCCTACGAACCTATTATAAACTTTAATTTCGCAGAAAAAAGACCAAAGAAATTTAAAACAAATAAAATAAAAATAAACGGGCAGGAAATAAAAATAAAAGAAACTGCTGTTGGATTAGAAATAAGCAAATCGCTTGATATTAATGAACACATTCTGGGCTTGGGAGAGAAAGCTTTTGAATTGGATAGAAGAAGAACCAAATTAACAATGTGGAATACTGATTCATATGCGTACAAGCAGTATACTGATCCTTTATATGTATCTATTCCATTTTTCATAGATATAACGAAGAATAGCAGGCTTGGCATATTTGTGAATTATGCTGGAAAATTGATTTTTGATATTGGAATAGAAAAGTATGATGAGCTGAGAATAAAGATACCTAATAGTTCCGTTGAGTTCTTTGCCATAGAAGGTAAGAACATAAAAGAGATCATAAGGAATTTTGTTAAGCTCACTGGCATGCCATTTAAAATACCTGATTGGGCATTAGGTCATTCAATCTCTAGGTATAGTTATTTCCCACAGGAAAAAGTAATAGAAGTTTTAAAAGAATACAAAAAATACACGAAGGTTGACACACTCTATTTAGATATAGATTATATGAATAAAAACAGGATATTTGAATGGAACAGAGAATATTTTCCAAATCCAAAAAAGATGATTAATGAAATACATAAATTAGGAACAAAGATAGTTACAATAATTGATCCTGCTGTAATCGCTGATCAAAATGACAATTTATTTATAAGTGGTATAGGAAAGTACTGTGAAACTCAAAACGGTGAAATTTACACTGCAGACGTGTGGGCAGGTAAATCTGTATTTCCAGATTTTTTAAATAAAGAAACAAGAAAATGGTGGACTGATAATATAAAGAGGTGGATAAACACCTATAAAATTGATGGAATATGGCTAGATATGAATGAGCCTGCAGCATTTACCCAGACAAAGACTCTTGATAACAATGTATTGCATGCTGGCGGCAAAAAAACTATAAAGCACAGTGAATTGCATAATGCATACTCCTATTTTGAAGCACTTGCAACCTATGAAGCTATTAAAGATAAATTTATTCTTTCAAGGGCAGGATATGCAGGAATACAGAAATATGCCGCTATATGGTCTGGTGACTCGGTTTCCTCTTGGGATGACATGAAAATACAGATACCTTTACTGTTAAGTTTGAGTATTTCCGGAATACCTTATGTTGGCTGTGATATTGGCGGATTCGTAGGCAGAAGTGACCATGAACTATTAGCAAGATACTACCAGATGGCAGCTTTCTTCCCAATCTTCAGAAATCACAAAAATAAAGATGGTAACGATCAGGAGATATATAACATAGAGGAAAAACAAAGAGAAAAAATAAAGAAAGCGATAGATACACGTTACTTGTTTATGGGTTACATAAAGGAACTTGCAGACAATGCCCATAAAAACGGTGAACCAATTATAAGACCCTTGCTTTATGAATTTGAATCGGATGAAAATGCTTACAACGTAAATGATGAATATATGGTAGGAGAACACATTCTGTACGCACCAATATTGGAGAAAGATAAAGATAGCAGAGAAGTTTACCTGCCAAATGACAAATGGCTTGAATTTAACAGTAATATCGAATTCCAGGGCCCTTGCTATGTTAAGTCTACAGGAGACATGCCAATTTTTATAAGGAAAGGTACAACCCTAAAATTAACAGATAAGAGAATTATAAAATATTAGTTATTACTCAAAATATCAATAATTGAATTTATAAATGTGGCATGTACAAACCCTTGAGGAAAATTACCTGTGAATACCTTATCATGCACGTCTATGTCCTCGCCAATTAGATTATTTGGTCCAACCATGCTTTTCACGTTTTTAAGCAGCTGTAAAGCCTCATTTTTTCTTTTCAGCTGTGAGTAAACCGAAGCAAGCCACATAGAACAAAGAACAAAAGCATGATTGGATTTACCAATCGAATCAAAATTATACCTATAAACGAAACCTTTAACAAAAAGTGTTTTTTCAACAATCTTAAGAGTTTTAATAAATACAGAGTCATTGACATCAATAAAGCCATAAATTGGAAATGACAGTACTGTAGAATCTACTTCATTACTTTTTGGAAAAGTAACAAAGTAGCCGTCTTTTATGCAATTAGATATAACCCAGTTCTTTATTTCGTTTCTTGTTTCCTTCCATCTATCTAGTCCTCCTATCGCTGAAATTAGTTTTCCGGCAGTTTCTAAGGCTACCCATATCATGACTTTTGAATGTGCATACTCATGATCTTCAGGCTTTTCCCATATCCCAGAATCGGCAAGCTGCCAATTATCAGATAACCAATCTGCTATGTATTCTATCGCTTTTGAATGGTTCTGTATAAATTCTTTATCGTGAGTAGAATCAAAATAACCCGCTACGGCATATAAAAACTCTCCTTCTATATCCAATTGTATCTGATTGGTAGCTCGATTGCCTATTCTTACAGGCTTCGAATTCATAAAGCCATTCAAGGAGTCAATATACCTCTCACCGTATATTTTTGTACCATCTACCTTGTAAAGATTATAAAGTGGTTTGCCAGAATAATCTATCATACTAAATAAAAATTCAAGCGCCCTCCTCCCCTCCATATAAAAACCCAATCTGCAGAGAGCAGAAGCCATTATTGCTGAATCCCTTACCCAAACATATCTGTAATCCCAGTTTCTATTACCACCGGGATCTTCAGGCAAAGAAGCGGTAGGTGCGGCTATTATACTGCCGGTTGGTGAATAGGTGAGCCCGAGTATAGTAAAAAGGGATGACCTTAAAAGAGGTTCAAATTCCTCCAGATCTGTACCAGAAAGACTTAGTTTTATTCTTTCTGCGTATGCTCCCCAGTAATCTATAGTTGAATCTAGCGCTTTTGACAGATTAGATGAAGAGACATTTTTACCCTCTAATTCGTATATCTCTGCCGACTGATAATAAGAAAGTATGACCTGTGTTAATCCTTTTTCTATCTCCCATGTAAACTCTCCAGTTTTTTTGGATTTTCCTATTATCTCTAAAACCAGTCTTCCTTTCCCATTTTTACTATCAAACATCATTTTCCCATCGTTCTCCGAGTAATTGAAATTCATTGAATGAAAACTAAATAAAGGATTGAAGTTAAGCTGGAGGTTTATCTCTGAGTTTATGTCCCTAACAAATATTGTTTTACCCGGTATCAAAAAATCATTTATGTCTGCACTTCCTTCTGATGTTTTAAAATTAGTGTGCAAAACGTTTGGTGCAGTGTACTTATGCAAAGATGAAAACTGTAATATTGGACTTATTCTGAAAACCCCTCCATTGCTTTCATCTAACAAATAAGCTAAGGACGGATCAGAATCGAACCTTGGAAAGCAAAGCCAAAGTACATTGCCATTTTTGTCTATTAAAGAACTCGTTAATTGATTGCTTATAAATCCAACATCCTTGAAGTCTGCAAAAGTTAATGCCATTATTGTCAATACAAGTTCCTAAGATATTAAACTTTTGCAAGTATAAATTTATATTTTAGGTATCATTATATTATATGAAAACAAAAGCTGCTTTCCTTAAAAACCCAGAAAAGATTGAAGAAAACCCTCTAAAAATAATTAGATTGGAATTGCCAGAGCTAAAAGAAAATGAAGTGCTAATAAAAGTAAACGCATGTGGTGTATGTAGAACAGATTTACATGTAGTAGAAGGAGAGCTTGGAAAAGTAAATGATATAGTCCCAGGACATGAAGTAGTAGGTACTATTGAAAAGACCGGGAGCGAAGTTAAGAACCAAAAAATCGGTAATAAAGTAGGAGTTGCCTGGCTGTACAGCTCATGCGGAAGCTGCCAATACTGTCTCAGTGGCAGGGAAAATCTATGTCAAAACAAACAGTTTACTGGCTTTTCTAAAAACGGGGGTTACTCCGAATACATTATAGCTGATAATAGGTTTATATTTAATCTGCCTGTCGGATTAAAGGATGAAGAAATTGCTCCATTGCTTTGTTCCGGAGCGATAGGTTACCGTTCTTTCAAATTAGCAAATGCTTCCCCTGGAAGCAACATCGCACTGTTCGGATTCGGTGGTTCAGCGCACTTAACATTACAACTTGCAAAGAGATTTGGACACAAAGTTATAATAATAAGCAGAGATAAAAACCACCTCAAGCTTGCCAGTGAGCTTGGGGCTGATTTCACTTTTTCGCCTAAAAACGGAGATGTATACGAAAATTTAAAGGATAAAGACATAGAAGCCGCAATAATTTTTGCCCCTTCAGCTATACCCATAATGAATGCCTTAAAAATAATAAAACCGGGTGGGAGGGTAGTTGTTGCCGGAATACACGTAGACGGAGAAATAAAGATTGATTATGACCTGCAGTTGTTCCATGAAAAGACACTGCTTTCCGTTGAATCCTACACAAGAGAAGACATGTTAGAGTATTTGAGACTTGCCACAAATTTAGGTATAAAACCAGTATATACTGATATAAAGTTGGAAGAGATAAACGCAGCATTGACTGACCTTAAAAACAGCGAAGTGCTGGGCGTAAAAGTAATAAAATTTTAGATATTTAAACTGAAAAGCTTTTAATAAGAATATGGAATCAAATGGAAAAACCTATAGATTAGATGAGATACTTGGAAAACCTATTGTAATATCCTCTGATAAAAAAACCAGAATTTATGGATTGAACGTTAAAGGCAGAGAAGTTGCGATTTCGGCATATTCAGAAAGCGAATCAAGTAAGGGATATTTCCATAGAGTAGAGATAGAATATCTACCGGCTTCAATGTATTTAATAAATGGAAGTTGTACATGCGAATCATTTCAATACTATGGCATGCCATGTAAACACATGCTTAAAGTAAGAAATGTATACATTAAAAACAGGGATAAAATTAATAAATACTAGAGAAAACTTCCTTAGGTATAAGTTCCTTTATATCTTTATTTTTTATGTCTTCCCTCATCAAATTCTTTACAGCGCTCTCATTCAATTTATCGAGGGAAAACAGTTTGTCTATAAACTCTATGCCTTTAGAATGCTTGTAACTTAAATCTATGAAATTGACATAAAATGAAAGATACTCCTTGCTAAACACGTCTAAGGTACCCATGATTTTTTCTTTATTCGAAGAAAAAAGCTTGTCTGACAGGTAGAATATAGTATCTGTATAGTAATACTGACTAAGGGTATTTACTGCCTTTTCATAAAATAATTTTTTATACGGTTCTTTTAGGGTTCTCCCATAAAGAGTTATATTCTCAGCTAACTTCTCACTGTTAACTCCAACATCCGAAAGCTCTCTTTCTAATGCAGAAATCCTTGAGCTAGATATCCCAGATTTAGAAAGTTCGGTCCTGAACAGATATTTCCTTTTATCTCTCATTTTTTTATATGAATAGAAGTAATATAAATACTTTTAATATAAAAAATACGCTGATGCAAAAAATTGCAATTAAAAAATAATAATTTAATTATTATTCAATCCGAGCATCCGCAGCCACAATCACAGCCACATCCACACTTTTCTTCCTTTTTTTCTTCTGCCATACCTCTTAAAGCAAACTCTTGTCTTATAAAGTTAACTATTATTTTTCACGGCATTCAAAAAAGACAAAAATAATGGAGAGGGCGATTCTATTCTCGATTTTAGTTCAGGATGAGCTTGCGTAGCAATACCAAAACCACTTGGCCATTCTATTATCTCAGCTAATTTGTTGTCTTTAGTCGTTGCAGTTATCTTTAAACCGTTCTTTTCAAGAATTTTTCTGAATTTGTTGTTAAGCTCGTACCTGTGCCTGTGTCTTTCCGATATGACCTTACTATGATAGGAAGAAAAGGCTATTGAGCCCTTGTCCTTTATGACTAGATCCCATGCGCCCAATCGCATTGTCCCCCCCTTCTGTTTTACCGATATCTGTGAAGGCAGAATATCAATTATATTATATTTTGTATAGGGATCAAACTCTGTTGAATTTGCCCTTTTTAAATCGCATACATCTCTCGCAAATTCCACGGCCATAAGCTGCATTCCCAAACATAACCCCAAGTAAGGTACGCCTTTCTCTCTTGCATACTTTATTGCAGATATCATACCTTCTATACCCCTCTTTCCAAAACCACCAGGAACTATAATACCCTCAATGCCTTTTAATATGCTTTCTGGATTTGACTTTTCAAGCAACTCAGATTCTATCCATTTTACATTGAGATTAACTGATAACTTGCCAGCAGCATGCATTAAAGCTTCTCTAACGCTTACATAGGAATCCTTAAGTTCTATGTATTTCCCAACTACTGCTATAGTTACTGTTTTGCCGCCGTTGCTTATTATTTTATCCACATTGTTTCTCCATTTTTCAAGTTTTTTCAGGTTTATCTTTTTCTTAGGCAAATTAAAAGCTTGTAAAAGAAGTTTATCAAAAGCTTGGTCTATCAGATACTGTGGCAATTGGTAGGGAGAATCCATATCTGGATCATTTATCACTCTGCTTTCATCCAGACTTGTAAACATTGCAAGCTTCTTTTTGACACCTTCGCTCATTTCTCCGTCTGTTCTACATATTAAAAACTGTGGGATTATGCCCATTCCCATTAAGGTCCTAAATGCAGACTGAGTCGGCTTGCTTTTCTGCTCCCCAACAGTCTTTAATCTCGGCACATAGGTAACATCAACAAATACTACTTGTTCCTTAAGTGAAAGCTGCCTCATGGCTTCTATAAAATAACCGTTTTCAATATCCCCTACGGTTCCACCGACTTCTATTACAACAAAATCCAAATTGTTTTTAACTGCAAAATCCTTTACTTTTTCCTGTATCTGATTTGTAAGGTGTGGTATTACCTGAACATCTTCCCCTAAATATTCTCCTTTCCTTTCTTTCTCAATTATTTCTCCAAAAAGCTTTCCTCCTGTGATAGAAGAACTACTAGTAAGACTGCGATTTAGGAATCGTTCATATGTACCGAAATCCATATCTACCTCTCCCTTATCATCTAACACAAAGACTTCTCCATGCCTGTAAGGGTTCATCGTGCCGCAGTCATAGTTTAAGTATCCGTCAAATTTTATTGGGAGAACTTTAAAATCATAAATATCGAGTATTTTCATTATAGAAGATGATACTACTCCCTTACCTAAACCACTCATTATTGACCCAAGTACTACTATGAACTTTGCTGGCATTTAATTTAACTTATTTTGCACTTTTATATTTTTCCTTGTTAATATCCATATTAAAAAAAGAAAAATCAAATGAAACCAAGCCAAAGAAGAAGTATGCCTATAAATTCAGAGTAATATAAAAACGCGGGAAAATGAGCGATGTAAAGAGAACCGGCTATGCTTACTATCACAACCCCGGCTATTATTGAAAGCATTTTCTTGTTAGAAGTTTTTCTGTAGGATATTACTGCTACGGCTATAAGTATTGCCGCTGCAGGAAATGTCATTATTGATGAAGAGATTACTACAAGAGTAGGAAGCACCCCAAATACGACATAATTTGTAAGCACATTGCCTATGTTTGATACTATCAACGAGTATACGACAAACACTGCGGATAAAATGAAAAATATGCTGTAATAATTGAGAATTTTCCTGTTTTTTAGCAATGCTGTAGAACCAAGAGCCAAAAAACTAACCAAAAATGCAACTGCAGCGAGATAAGATTTTATCAAAAAAGCATTATATATGTTAAAAGAGAAAAGAACTTCAAGTAAAACTCCTATTCCGAACAGCCAAAGCCCAATTGACCAGTAAAGCTGGCTCTTTCCCTTCTTTTTTAGAAATTTGTAAGTCATTAATGATGCTAACGGTACAGTTAAAAGAAATATAAGGATTGTCGAAAACTCGATGAAAAGCTCACTGGAAAATATGCTTGACATTTATTTTTATAGGTTTTATCCTATTTAAAATTATATGAAAAAAACAAGAGATAAAAGAACTGCTACAACTGCTATGAATATATTATCGTCGATTGGGCTGAATCTTTCAGCTAATGAAAGAATAAATGCAAAAATAACACCAAATAATCCGAAAAGGATAACTCCAGGAATCAAAGAAGAGATGAAAAAAGCTGTGCTCCCACTAATAGATTTTCTGCCGGGTTTTTTGAGTATTCTCAAGCCCACTACAGTGGCTATCGGATCTGAAATCAACAAAGAAAAAAGACTGAAAAAGAGAAAATCAAATCTATTTATAAATCCCAACAGTAAAACGGCACCAGCTGACATGGCTATTGCTCCAGAACCAAATATTACTCCATCCCTTTCAAGCAGCTTTACTAACTTCTTCATTTTTACACCATAAACATATATAATGTGTGCTACCAGGATGCCTAAAAAAACTAATGCCAATAATACCTGCTTGTAAGAGAAGACAAGAATTGAAAGGAATATGCCTCCTATCAAAATCTGGACCAAATCCCTTCTTATCTCCAGTTTACTACTTATATTGACGTTTTTTATCGCTAATTTCCTTATAAAAAGTGATTGGATAATTAGACTTATAGAAATTATTTCAAAAGAAAATTTAATTGGAAATACTCCAGAAAATACAACTACTAAAAGAGCTGTAAATACGAAGTAAAAATAATATCTACGTGAGGTATAAGCCAATAGAAGCAAGGAAGAAAGCGCTGCAATTGGCATAGCATAATAATAAAAGTAAATGCTATGAAGCAAAAAATAAACCAGATAAGAAAATGAAAAAGAAAAGACAAATATAAGGAAATTATTTGTTTTCATGGCATTAAAGAAGAGAGAACTCCCTATCTTTTTTATAAGCAAATATTTTGACTATATCTGTTATCAAAAGAAAAATAACTGCAGTAGCTCCTATCAATACCATATAAAGTGTGCTTATACTTGACATCAATATTCCAAATCTTGCTATTACAAATGTTATTATAATAGCTAGAACTATTTGCAGTATAACCGGTATGCTTGGTCTAGAATGGAAAAATCTTCTTCTAGACCGTATAGATAGAAGAAGCGCTTCTATAGAAAATATAAATGCAACAAACATGAATGTTTCAAATGAAGTATGATTTAAGTGAAAATAAAACAGTCCAAAGTAAGCCAACAAAGAAACCTCAAATATAGCCATTGCACCGAAAAGAATAGACGCGAAGAATATTGCTTTTATGTCCCAAGCATCTGGTTTCTTAGAATAACTTTCCTTATCTGTTGATAATGCTATACTTCCAATATCATTTATGAATATCATTAAAATAAGTTGTATCGCTCTTATAGGTAGGAACCTAAGTATTATGAATGCTATTGACAGGAAAAATGCTATCTGAAATATCCTAGCAACCTTATTTAAGGTATAGCTTATCATTCTTTCGAATATAGACCGACTTTCTTTTACAGCATTCACTATCGGCTCTATTCCTGGAGAGGTTAGAACTATAGTTGCTGCACTTTTTGCAACATCAGTTGCGTTTGAAACGGCTATACCTACCTCTGCCTGCTTTAAGGCAGGAGCATCATTTACTCCATCTCCCGTCATACCAACATGATAACCTGCATCCTGCAATGCCTTTACTATTGTATATTTGTCTTTTGGGAATACTCCTGCAAAACCATCGTGTTCTATAACTAACTTTGAAAGTGTTTTTTCATCCAAGCCCTCTAAAGCCTTGACATCGAGTATTTTCTCACCTATTCCAACATCTTTGGCGATTTCCTTTGCAGTATCAATGTTGTCTCCGGTAAGCATCTTTGTCTTTATTCCAAGTGCCTTAAGCTCTTCTATAAGTTTTTTACTATCCGATCTTGGTTTATCATTTAAGGGGATTATACCTACAAAAGACCATTCCTTTCTGTCATTTAATTTAGCTGCTACTGCGATAGTACGGTAGCCTTTTAATGACATCTCCTTTATTTTAGCGTTAATTTTTTTTATTTCTGAACTGTCTAAAGAGCATCTCTTTATTACAATGGCAGGAAACCCTTTAATGGCAGACATTTTTTTACCATTTAATATGACATCTGCCTGTGACATTTTTGTAGAAGGGTTAAACGGCGTGAATTTTATCAGTTTGTAATTTAATTCCAGGTTTTTAGTATCATATTTTTTTAGACCTTCTATTATTGCATTGTCTATTTCATCGTTATCTTCTCTTCTAGATGCAATAGCTCCATAAAAAAGAGCCTCCTGTGCTGAAAATTTTCCATAGCCAAATGGATCAGAAACTGAAAGTTGGTTGCCTGTTATTGTTCCTGTTTTATCTAGGCAGACCACATTCATAGTAGATGCCTCTTCAATTGCTTCCAGCTTTGTCACAAGAATGTTCTTTGATGACAATCTTTCAGTACCGTATGCCATTGCAACTGTAAATGCCGCAGGCAATCCAACAGGCACTGACACTAGAAGGATAAGAAGAGAGAATGGAACTATTGTAAGCAAATTTATGTGTGATAGATAAGAAGCTATAAAAACCGCAGTTATAAGGAGTAGATCAATATATATGAGATATTTAAGCAGCTTAAAAATATCATTTTCTAAATGCATCCTACCGCTGGCTATCCTTACAAGATCCGCCGTTTTCCCAAAAGAAGTGTCCTTTCCAGTCTTTAAAACAAGAGCCGTAGCTTCTCCTTCTCTTACAGTTGAGGATGAAAAGATAGTCTCTCCTTCCTTCCTGTCCACAGGCAGAGATTCCCCAGTCAGCATTGACTGGTCAACTGAAAGATAGTCTCCTTCTATTATAACACAATCTGCAGGAACTATATCTCCAAGCCTTATCCTTATTATATCTCCAGGCACGAGTAATTTTGCAGGTATTTTTTTCCATTGATCATTTCTCTGGACGTTAACGTTTACGGACAGTTTATTCTTTAAAAGCTCTAGGGTATTATCCGCTTTGAATTCCTCCAGAAAACCCGCTATAGCATTAAACAAAAGGAGACTTATAACTATGTACGCATCTATGCTTTTCCCAAGAATAAATGAGATTATTATAACAATGAAAAGCATTAATGGTATTGGGCCCCAGAATTTTAATAGAAACTTTTTTATTGGATTTACTTTTTTGCTTGCAATTTCATTATACCCATATTTTTTTAGCCTTTCAGCTGCTTCTTTTTCCGAAAGTCCGTTCTTGCTAGAGGATAATTTTCTGAATTGCTCTTCTTTTGTTATCTCTACGTCTTTCCCCATATTAATCGCTTATTAAACCTATAAAAAGTTTGTCATCGCCTTTGAATTTTTTCTCGCCTGGAAGTCTTAAAAAGAGATATACTACCTTCCCATTAAAGACGAAACGTAAGGGGGGAGAATATGGATAAAATTCTTTCTTAAAAAGCTTATCATAACTAACAGTTATTTCTGAGATTGATTTCTTTTCAACTCTCATAATAAGGGTATCAAGTTTTTTGTTGTAGAATTCTATGCTTTCCTGTGTTATCTCAACGAAGCCAGAATGCTTATGTAATGGTCTCATTGAACTTCTACTGACCCTCGCAATAACCTTTTTATGTAGACTTAATTCCAACAACTCCTTTCTGTATATCCATACGGCTTCAAACAAACCAAGCCCTCTTTTCAAGGAGTCATTTATAAATTTCATCCTAGGAGTTTCTCCGCGGAATATATCTACTATGTTTAGTATATTCTTGTCAACTGAAACGCTTGCATTTTCCTTTGCCAGATTTTTACTGTAAAACATAGATAAAATGGATTTAACGGCCGTGAACATATCATTATGTTGCCTTCGATTCATTTATAGTTTATTATTTGCTTAATTTACTGACAGTAAAAAATAATTTTTAGTTTTCTTCTAGGACTCAGATAACCTGAATTATCATCTGGATTATAAACCCAAGCACACCTATTATGAAAGTTCCTATAACAACCATTATTGAAAGTTCCTTGAACTCCTGCTTTGTAGGTTTTCTTGCAAGATGAAGTATCCTACTGTATTCAAATCTATAATGCTCCAGCTTTGCCTTTATATTCATAGGATGAGCTTTTTTAATCGCATTTTTTACATGATATAAATGGAACCTTCTTTTCTTTATATTTGACTTTTCTTCTTTACTACTACCAGATACATTGCTTTGTACAACTGTTTCTGCAGGCTTTTTCTGATCTGTATCCTGAGCTCCATTTTTAGTAGTATTAGAATTTTTCTGCTCCATTATCTTTTCGGTATGCTCAAAGGTATCTGCAGGCCTCGTATCGTTTTTTATTACTTTTTCCTGCTTATCTAAATTGCCCAGATTGGCATCTGCTAGACTCTTATTTTCATCCATAATCAACTTAGAAAAGTTATCCCCAATTCATCTTCAACTTCCTGTTTCTCCTTTAACTGTTGGTCCTCTGCTATAGATTTCCCACTTATCTGTTTAGAAGTTACTCCTGTTATTATGGCCAAAACCTTTACGGTGTTCTTTAAATCCGGGAATATGTGCGCACCCCATATTATGTTTATGTCATCAGGTAGTTTCTGGCCTATAAGATCAACTAATTTGTTTGCTTCTTCAAGTGTAAGCGAAGGCCCTCCACTTACGTCTATAAGCATCCCTCTTGCAGTTGAAACATCAACATCTATGAGCGGATTATTAAGCACTTTCTCTACAACTGTTTCAAGTTTCTTGTCTTTTGCATCACTTTCCCCAGTTCCTATAAGCGCTACTCCTCCATTAGACATTATCCTCTTTACATCTGCAAAATCAACGTTTATTAAACCGGGTTTCGTTATCAACTCAGTTATCCCCTTAACTGCATTTGTAAGAACATCATCTGCTATCTTCAATGCTATAGGCAGCGGTAACCCCGGGGCAATCGCCATGAGCTTTTCATTGGGAACGGTTATCAATGTATCTACTGTATTCTTAAGTTTTTCCACACCATTCAGCGCAGAGTTCATTCTTCTTCTGCCCTCTGCCTTAAATGGCAAAGTAACAACTGCTATAGTAAGTGCGTTTATTTTCTTTGAAACCGATGCAACAACCGGCGCTGCACCAGTACCTGTTCCACCGCCCATACCGCAACATATAAAAACTAAATCTGCACCTTGAAGAGCTTCCTTAAGTTCCTGCTCCTGCTCTTTTGCCGCAGCCTCACCAACTGCAGGGTCCGCGCCAGCGCCTAACCCATTTGTTAATTCCTTTCCTATAAGTATCTTTTTATCAGCAGGAGTACAAAGAAGATCTGCAGCATCAGTATTAACTGCTATGAACTCCGCTCCTTTTATACCAACTTCAAACATTCTGTTAAGAGTATTGTTTCCGGATCCGCCTACACCGACTACTTTTATATTTGCCCTTCTTGATGCTATTAATTCTTCTAAGGACTTGTCAAATTCTTTAGTTTTGCTAGCATCGTACTTCATCCCTTTTATTCCCTGACTAAGTGAATTATTCATTTGCATATCATCCATAAGTTTACCTCAATAGATTAATCATTTTGGATTATATATAAATATCTCCTAATCCTTTAATATCTCAGTTTTAATCTTCTTGTTGATGTATTTGCTTATATCCATCGCTATACTGTCCTTTATGTAAGGTTTAACCTCCTCTTTTGTGTGTATTTTTACAGTTTCATTGTCAATATCCGTACTTTCTGGTTTTTTGCCGGTGTAATGCTCAAATATTGCAGAATACTTCTCTTTCTCGTCTTCTATTATTGAAACTATCTCAATTTCATATCTAAGTTCCTTTCCAGCCAATGGATGATTGTAACTTACGAGCACCCTGCCACTGCTTATTGCTAAGACCGTGGCCATTTTATCGTCTAAAAGGACCATATCCCCTACAGAAGGATTAATATTATTGCTTCTAAATACTGATATCCCGTATGTTTTTATAAGCCTTTTATCAAACTCCCCAAATCCGTCTTTTGGCTGCACAGTTATCTCATATTTATCTCCTTGGTTCTTTCCTACAACCGAATCGGAGATAACTTTCAGTATATAATTTCCGCCAGGGATGACAAGAACAGGCGAAAAATTATAATCTCCTTTTATGCTCTCTTTTTCCGCCGTTTTTTTATCTGTTAGATCAAATATCTGACCGGTAGAAGTTATTCTCCCTATAAAATTTATCATTACAAAATCATTTTCCTTAATCATCACTGCCTCCTCATCTCAATTGATATGAATGAAACATTTCTTTTCTTTCCTTCTTTATCCGCGAGCTCTTCAGTCCCTATTTCAATGCCAGAAACTTTAAGATCCTTCATGAATTTGTGCATCGTAACCTGTGAGATATCGACCGCAGTAGAGATTGATAAGCCCCTTGCCTTTATTACAACCTGATTATTGCCAGAGTTTAAATGAGTAAGTATGGCCATTACATATGACATTATCGGTTTTTTCCCTACAAATATTATATCATTTTCCATAATTCTATTTTTTAAATTTATATGTATATAAGCATTTATATTTTGCTTAATATTAGTTGTTGCTAAGTTTTACGGCCCTTCCGTCAAAAGCCAAGGTCCTTATCTTAAGTTTATTTGCCTTTGCTCTTAATTCCCTGTCTTCTGTAAAAAGAATCCCATTTTTATACAAACAAAAATCCAACAATGTGTTATCAGTATTTTTATTTTCGTCAAATTCTACTACCTTTAAGCCATAAGAAAGAAAAAAGCTTTTTACATCAGATCTTTTTATATTAGTTAACTCAACTATACACTTCCTAATTGTTAAAATGGAAAAACTACTCTGAAAAAAATTATCAAGCAGCGCCTTTAAATCCAATTTATTGTCAAAACAATAAACCATAATGTTTGTGTCTATAACAACATCATTCATATATGTTTCCTGATCCTGCTATTGTCCAAACATTATTTATTTTTCTAGATAGGATAGCTCTTTCGCCTATGAAATATGGTAAAGCTGAATTTCCTAAATTTACAACAATCCCATTATTTGAGTAAGAAACGACTGTTCCAAGAACCTTTGAAGATAAAACATTTAAAAGAACGGTTTCATTTTTCTGCGGTGGCTTGCTGAACTTATTAGGTATGGACTCGTATTTGATTGCTATCCTGCTTTTGAATAAAGGAACAGTATCAGCTCTTACAACTAAAGAGCCGGCTAAGTTATCTCTTCTTGCTAATGAAGGGTCTAAATCAGTTTCTAATCCTATCATCAACCCTCTTACTGCTTCTTTTTCAGGTTCAAACTCGCTTTGTATGCTTAAAACTTTGGTCTTTAAAGGCCTCCATGAATTTTTTATGTAAACGCCTGGATAAACAACCACTGCATCGTTGATTTTCAAGGAGCCAGATTTTAGTCCACCTCCTAAAACCCCTCCTTTGAGTTCATTTATGTCTGCACCGGGTCTATTAATATCAAAACTTCTTACTATTACCATTTCGGTCCTTTCTTCTTTAGAATTATCTGGAACTTCAAACTTACCTATCTCCTGTATAAGTTCTGTAATGTTTATATCCTGTGCAGCAAATACAGGTACTATTTTTGCATCTTGGTAGCCGTTCTTTGACATAAACTCCTTTATCTCATTGTAGCTTTCCTTTGCGCGGTCTTTCCCTACAACATCTATTTTTGTCTGTGCTACAACTATATTTTTAACACCTATTATTCGTAAGGCTTCTATGTGTTCCTGTGTTTGAGGTTGAGGACACTTTTGATTTGCGGCTATAACCAGAACGGCTCCGTCTACTAAAGTTGCTCCGCTTAGCATTATAGTCATCAATGTTTTATGTCCCGGTGAGTCTATTATTGAAACCCTATAGTAAAGACTTGCATTTGAATTGCATATCTCGCACTTCTCATTCCTGCTAAATGAACCGCATGAATCACATTTGTATATAAGAAAATGGGCATAACCAAGCCTTATTGTTATTCCTCTCTTTTTTTCTTCACTGTGTCTTAAAGTAGATTCGCTAGTAATCGCCCTTACCAAAGTCGTCTTGCCATCGGCGAAATTACCAACTACATCTATCGTTATGTCTTTAACCATTAGAAGGCGTGAATAACTGCTCCAAAGATTTCTCACCGTACTTTGATATCTTTATGTTGATTTGAGAAGTAAATTGGCCAATCGTATTTCCTGCGATGCTCTTCCTTCTACGTATTTTCTGCTTGTTTCCTAGTCCTTTTCCTATAAGCACTTTTCTAAGACCAGAACCATCTAAATCCTTCGACATGGGCATTCCTGTCATATAGCTTCCCCCTGTTATTATCCCAGAATAACCATCTAAACCTAAAAATGAAAGCTCTAATTCTTCTCCTATTTTTTTACCGAATAACTGGTCCGACTTGTCACTTTCAAGAGTTTTATTGAATGACTTGCCTGTTTTCCCATCATTTATTACAATCTTTATCTCCATAGACTTTATTAGATATGACTATTATTTATAAATAGCTTTGCATTAGAATAAATAACTTATTAAACTAAAAAACTATAAGGTAAGATGGAAATGATCTTTGTTGAATCCAGATTCAGGGGAAAGCTTAGCGATGAATTTATTAAAAGAATTTATAACGAAATAAAACCCTATAAAAAGATAAATCTTGTGGCTGCAATACAGTTCATAGACCAAATGAATGATTTTAAGAATAGGATAAAAGACAAGGAGTTCGTAGTTAAACAGTCGCTTTACAGAGCTATGTACCCGGGTCAGATATTGGGCTGTGACGTTTATGCTGCAGACTGCGAAGACTGCGATGCGACTCTGGCTTTTGAGCAAGGCATGTTTCACGTACTCGGTATACCTCTTAAATATGGAAAGGCGGTAATCACTGCAGATCCTGAAACAGAAAATATAGAAATAATAGACGCAGAGGTAGCTGATAAATATCGAAAAAGGATAATGCAGGGGATAGGGGCAGTATTGACCGCAAAAAAAGTTATGTTTGTTGAGTCTACAAAGGCCGGCCAGACTTATGGCTCGAAACTTTTGAAGGAAAAACTAAGAAAAGATGGCAAGCAGGTTTATTTCGTTGTTGCAGATGAAATAAATTTTGATAGACTAAATGAATTCAGGGAAATAGATGTTTTCATAAGTACAGCCTGCCAAAGGATAGCAATAGATGACATGAACAAGGTTAAAAAGCCAATGATAAATGCAGAGGATCTTGAAAGTTATCTTAGAGAAAACAAATGAAATGCATTTAAATAGCTGGGTCCATAGATTTTTATGAAGGCTATAGTTACAGGAGGGGCTGGATTTATAGGCTCGCATATTACTGAAAAGCTTGTAAATGAAGGTTATTCAGTTTCTGTAATTGATTCTTTAAACACTGGCGATAAAAATAACCTTAAAGCTGTATCAGATAAAATTAAATTTATAAAGGGGAACTCGTCACAGATATCAAAACTGGAAAAATCAGATATAATCTTCCATGAAGGAATATACTCCTCAACGCCGATGTACAGAAAAGACAATACATTGGTCGGAAAAGCTATCTCCGAATTTATAGCTGTTTTAAATTACTGTGTAAAGAACAAATGCAAGCTTGTTTTTGCCTCCAGTTCATCTATATACAATGGTTATCCTCCTCCGCATAATGAAGAGATGGTGCCTAAAGTAAAGGATTTCTATACGGAAGCAAGATACTCAATGGAAAGACTTGCAGAGCTTTTCAATCAGATGTACGGATTGGAGTACTGTGGATTAAGGTACTTCAGTGTGTACGGTGACAGAGAAGAAAGCAAAAAAGAGTTCGCTAATATGGTTTCACAGATAATATGGAAAGGGCTGCTTAACAAAGAACTTGTAATATACGGTGATGGCACTCAAAGAAGGGATCTTACGAATGTTGCAGACGTTGTATCTGCTAATTTGCTTGCTGCCAGAAGCAAGGAAAACGGAATATTTAATGTAGGTACTGGTATATCCTATTCATTTAATGAAATAATAGAAGAAATTGAAAAAGCTATGGGTAAAAAAATAAAGACAAAGAAAATAGAAAACCCTCTGAAAAATTACGTTGATATAGTGCATGCAGATACAAAAAAAAGCATGGAAAAACTTGGTTTTTCCGCAAAAATAAAACTAGAAGAGGGGATAAATGCTGCTTTGGATTATTACCGAAAACTCAAAAAAGTCCCGGATATTTTCTAATTTTACAGTAATTTTATTCTGCCGACGACTCTGTTCCTCCCTATAGAAAGACTAGGATCTGCTAAAAGATAAATCCCTTTTATTTCTGCTATCTTCTTGTTAAAATGTGCTTTTACACTACTACCGTCTCTTGAAAGACTAAGGCTTAAAGACTCTCCAAAAAATAAGCATGAAAGTTGCTTCGAAAATGGATCATCTTTATAAAAAGGAGAAAGAGTTAATTCTACTTCTATGGTATCGTTTACTTTGCCTATTGAGGATAAGGCATAATTATTTGAAAGATCCTGCTCAGAAACATTATTCAAAGCAAGCCCGACATGAGAACCTGCTTCTGCAGAATCGCTGTCCACATCCATTATCTGTATGCTTTTTATGCTGCACTGTTTCAATGAAGGCATAAGAAGAACCTTTTCTCCTTTTTTTATCTGCTGACCCAAAACAAAACCTATTATAACGGAGCCTATCCCCTTGACTATAAAATGCTTGTCTATTGAAACATACTTAAAATCCCTATCTTTTTCCTTTGGTCTTTCTATAAACATTGAACTTAAATCCGATTTTTTGAACTTTCCTATTTTGTATTTATCAAAGAACCTATCAAAAGAAGTAATGTCAGAATAGTCATCTTTAAGTATTAAACCTTCTTCTATGTCAGAGTTTTCAATGCAAAGCGCAAGTTCTGCATCCAATGCATTTATTTCACTTCCTACAAAGAAATAAACGTAATCTGAAACTGAAAGGATATAGAGAATTGAAAGCAGAGACTTAGGAAAGTCTATTGAATAAAGAATTAAATTACCGGTTTTATCCAGCGCTATCTGAACATTGTTTATAATATCTAGTTTTTTTGATATTAACCCTTTCATCTTTTCTTCTTCTATCGGCTTGGCTGACAGCAACGCGATTATCATGAGTAGTTTAATTCTTTTTGTCTTTTAAAAATTATACCTTTTCCTTTTTATTCCGGTTTTCTAGCAATTATTACCATTCTGGATTTATTGAAATATCCATTTTCTGCATCGTATCCAAAAACATCCTTAAAATAGCTAATATTGTCATTAAGTATCCTTTTTGCTTTTCTTCCATCTACACTATTTTCGCTTATAGGTGATAACCAAGATTGAAAGGTTTCCTTCATTTCGAATGTCTTAAAATTATCAACCTGAAAGGCGTTTTCTTTTAATATCTTAAACCAGTAATCCAATGATTCAGAGCCAGTATAACTTGTATCCCTTGCCTTCTCAAATTTATTGAATAAATTCCTTTTGTCACCCATCGGCTTCAACAAATCAGTTATTCCAAACTTTCCTCCCTTTTTAAGGACTCTCCAAACTTCTTCTATGAACATTTTCTTGTCTTTTATGTGATGTGCTACTCTTCTACAAGATACTACATCAAAAACATTGTCTGGAAAAGGTAGGGATAAAGCATTACCTTTTACAAATATTATATTACTTTTATTATCTTCCGCCTTTTTAACTGCAATATCAAGCATCTGTTCGTTCATGTCCAAACCTACAGAAACTGTTACTTTATCTGACATTTCAAAAGCAACAAATCCGGGGCCAGTACCGACATCTAATGCTTTATAATTTTTCTTCAGATCCAACATAGAAATAAGCAAATCTAAATCTTTTCCATGCATGTGACTCTCACTGCTAGCGTACTCTTTTGCGTGCCTGCTAAAAAAACCCTGTAAAGACTGCATAATATTAGATATAACCCACGAATTAATATCTTTATATAAAACTTAGGCGTGTGCATAATTCTTTATTCTAGCCTTGCTTACTATAATGATATTGTGTCTAATAAGCAATAAAACCTGAGAAAGCGCATGAAGAAAAATTTAGAAATGCTATTTTAATTGGTTTTATTACTTAACGGCCGTTCTAATATCTCCTTTCATTGACTTAAGCTATAATGAAAGAGAAGCAAGGGACTAAATAAATTGCATAAGATAGTAACTCACTATTTACTTACTTTATTTTAATCAAATCCATGCAGCTATCCAATTTAGAACCTCGAGTTCTCGAGCTTTTTCTTCTTTTTAACGTATCACTAATTAGTGAGTTTTCTCACAGATGAATCCGAGATAACTCCTACTTTACTCTTAGAAGACTAATAGATAAAGCCCATATAAATTAGATATTGATTTTGAATTATTTAGGCATGAATTATGCAAAGTATATACTTTTTTATACATCTGGGTAAGGAGTAAAATTAAGAGGGAGATATACTATACCCATAGTTAAAAATGGGCTCGACGGGATTTGAACCCGCAACAATCCGGTTAAGAGCCGGATGCTCTACCGAGTTAAGCTACGAGCCCAGTTAACAAATCATTTAATTATATCAACAATAAAAATGTTTATTTCTATATAATACCTACATTTTCGTGATAAATGAGTGATTCACTAAATAACATTCAATATTATTTATATCTAGATTATTTAATATATACCGTATATTTTCTTCCTTATCCTCAAATAGAGATAAATGATTATATTTATCACTGAGTTTTTTTATTTCTAATAATTTCCATTCTTCGTCTTTTAATTCATGATTTTTGGGTAGTATTACCAGTTTATAATTTAAATTGTATGCATTTAGAAGCTCTTCAGTTTCTTTTCTAAATTCCTCGCCTCTTGCACTTAAAATTATAAGTTCTGATCCCTGTTTAACGCACTCATTTAAATAATTTATAAGAGGTTTGTTTGGATACAGCTCTTCGCAATATTTTACATAGGCTAAAGTATACAAATCAGTTTTCCATTTTTTGTTGAAACCTTTTGCTACTTTACCTTCTTCCATTGTAATTTCCAAGTCACTTAAAAGTTTGTAATCTTGACTGGTATCTTTGCTTTTTATTAAATTATCGTATAAATCTTTAGCGGCATGAATTAACGCCTTTTTATTGAAAAAAATGGTATCATCAAAATCTGACACTATGGCAGATAATTTTTTCATATTATTATAAGAAAGTGATAATTTAAATAATAAATATTACTTAAAAAGTTGTAAGGGCCTATGGTCTAGTGGTTATGACGTCTGCCTTACACGCAGAAGGCCGGGAGTTCGAACCTCCCTGGGCCCACTATTGACATGGTAGACAAGATAAAATGTGCACATATACTGGTAAAAAAGCAATCTGTTGCTTACAGTATACTCGAAAGAATAAATAAAGGAGAGAGCTTTTCAAAGCTTGCAGAACAATTCTCGATTGACAGCTCAAGAAGAAGAGGGGGAGAACTGGGTTACTTTGGCAGAGGCGTTATGGTAAAGGAGTTTGAAAAAGCGGCCTTTTCATTAAATAAAGGACAGATTTCCCAGCCTGTAAAAACGCAGTTCGGCTATCATATAATTAAAAGACTGGATTAATTGGATAAGAATCTGCTTCCGAACAGGGAAAATAACATTTTTTTGTATTCCTCTAAAAGAGCTGAATCAATATAATCTGTCATAAAATTTAAAGTCTCTTTACTTGTTTCAATTTCTATTTTCATTAAAGTTATATTGTCAGAAAGCAACCTGAACTTTTTTATATCTAAATAGTTCACTACCAGATATGACAATTTGTTTAGATAATCATAATCGATAGTTTCAGAGCAAGTTTTATCCATATTTTCTTTAAAATTGGATAATACCGCGGAGGGAGTACTTGCATCTATAACCGCGCCGCTTGCAGGCCACATCCCTATTGGAGATTCCGAAAGTATACTATCGACCTTTGAATCCTCTACTAAAAACATATCAGATGAACTAAAAAAAATATAAAGTAGCTTGCTATTTTTAGACATACCTGAAATGTTTGGTATTATACCTTGTATGAAAGATTTCATCTATATATTAAGAGTTATATTATAATAAATCTTACATAACGCCGTGAAAATTTAGTGGTATAAGTTTATGATGTAAACGCCAAAATTATCGAGTAACAGAAAAAGGCAGTTAAACTGTATGAATTTGGTCCTCCAAATATCCTCTTAAGTTTAACTCCTGCTCTATTGAATGTTTCATAGCCATGAAATTATTCTTCAATATATTTAAGCGATGAAATATTTATTTTAAAACGTTTTATCAGCATATAACTTATACGATATAAATATTAATATTAGATTAAATCCTTAAATTAAACATGATAAATGTAGGAATGTACTACAATGTTAAGAAAGGGCATGAGAAAGAATTTGAAGATACTTTTCAAAAAGTAGTTGAATATTTAAAAAACAATATAAATGGTTTTGAAAAGGCGGGTATATACAAAAAAGTTGGAGAGGAAAACAGCGCAACAGAATATATGATATACAGCGAATGGAAAGACACGAATTCATTCCGAGAGTTTACAACTGCTAAAGCATTCCATGAAACCACTGAATATGGAAAAAACATAATAGAAGGCAGACCTTACCATAAGATATTCAATGAAGTAAAGGAGGAAAATTAAACATTTTCCACTTTTTTGCCTACAAAAACAGGACTCTCTACTATTATCCAGTTCCTTGCCTCTGCCTTTCTCAAATCCCTTGCAACTTTCATCCATTTTACAAGGGATTCAACCTCATACATAACAAGGAATTCATGGTCATCAATAGCAAATGAATAAGTTGTATATGACCTTATATTTTCATTGTTTGAATCGCTTACTGCCAGGTTTACATGCTCTTTTGTTATTCTGTTCTGCTCTTTCTCCTCAAGTAAATACCATTTTGGATCTTTCTTTACAGGATAAGCAACAAAGTACTTTAACCTGCTGTCTTCTTTCATATAACTGGCATTCGGATGCTCATAAATTGAAAGATAGCTGTATGTTTCATTTAGAACATTACCAAAAAGTTCGATTAGGTTTTGTTTAAATGAAAGGAGAATATCAAAGGATCCTGCAATATTAAAAAGTATTAGATCTACATTACGTTTTATGGAAAAGTACTGCCTAGAAATAAACATTCCTTCATTTGCTGTTTTCTTAGCAAGCTCATTTATCCGTTCAGTCAACTCTTTTCTGCTTATTTCCCCGTCATTCAAACAAAGCTTGAAGCAGTGCAGTGAAACAAAAAGTTCTTCCATTTTAAACCTTCCTACCATTCATTTTGCTGAAATGCTCGTAAAAAAGCAATGCGAGCATCGTTTTTGTGTCTTTTATTTTTCCAGTGTATACGTTTTTAATTGCATCATTTAAGTTGATTTCTACAGGGGTTATAACTTCATTTTCGTCAAGACTTCTTTCCTTTTTAATAACATCATAGGCAACATAGTAATATTCAAAATAATCCATCAATGCTGGGTTATTCCATGTTTTAAACATGAATTTTATCTTATTTGGGTAATAACCTGTTTCTTCAGTAAGTTCCCTCCTTACTGCGTTTTCCCTGCTTTCTCCCTCTTCTATTGAACCAGCTGGCAACTCCAGTATTTTTTTATTTACTGCAAAACGGAACTGTCTTTCCATAATTATTGTATCTTTATCAAGAAAAGGAAGTATCACGACTGCATCGCTTTTAAGTATTCTGAAGTTTTTCAACCTTTTACCCCTTATATTTGAATAACCTTCTTGGATTCTAAGTGTATTAAAAGGCGATTTGTATGCTACCTTTCCCATTTATAAACTAAGAAGATAGTTATATTATAATCTTTAGAAAAGGAAACAAACGGATTGTAAAATATACAGATATAAAGTTTCTTCGCTACTTTACATGTTTTTAATAAATAATTAAGTATATAAAAATAGTAGCTTCATAATAGATTATGGCAAAAAATAGCTGCGACATGCGTGGTATGCTTTCCTTTCAGATACTCAATATGCTTAAGAAAAACAACCTATGTGGAGAAGAGATAGCTAGAAAAATAGAAAAATACAGGGGTAAAAAACCCGTTGCCAGTACAATTTATCCTGCGCTTAAAAGATTATCAAATAGCGGGTTAATAACCGGAAAAAGAGATGGGAAAAGAAAAGTTTATTCTATTACTAAAAAAGGCCGTTTAGAAGAGAAAAAGGCGCTTGCTTACTTCGAAAGGTTATATTTAGAAATCCGAAAATAGGGGGAACGGGGGCTTATAAACCCCCGTTGATTTTTTGAGGAAATTTTGATAAATAAGATATAGGCCCGAAAGGGGCCAAAAATTTACTTAAGTATCTCTATACCAAGTTCCTGGTTTATTGCGCCAGTAGTTTTGGAAAGAGTGTTTATCTCTTCAGGTCCCAATAAGTAAGGGGAGCTTACTCCCGTTATTATTGTCATTACCCTCAATTTTCCAGATAGAGACTCATCTACCTTTGCGCCCCATATGACTACTGCGTCGGGGTCTAAGGACTGAGTTGCCATCTCACCGATCTGACTCACTTCTGCAAGTGTTAAATCAGGTCCTCCTGAGATGTGTATTAAAGCTCCCTTCGCGCCTTTGTAACTTACGTCCAAAAGTGGATTATTAAGTGCCCTTCTGACTACTTCAGTTACCCTCGAATCTGAAGCATCTGTTTCACCGATTCCTATTACGGAAACTCCACCTTTGTTCATTATTGCTTTTATATCTGCGAAGTCAAGGTGCACCAATGCACTTGCATCTGAGATAGTTTCAACTATTCCTTTTATCATAGTTGCGACTACTTCATTCGCTACATTGAATGCCTGGTCTATTGGTAGATTTCCTGCCATGCTTACCAGTCTATTGTTGTCTATCACAATAACTGTATCGGAACAGTTTCTCAATTCCTCCAATCCTGCTTCTGCAGACTCTACTCTCTTTCTTTCAGTTTTGAAAGGCATTGTTACAGTGCTTATTACAATAGAACCCATGTCCTTTGCAAGCTTTGCAATTACAGGTGCTGCACCGGTACCGGTTCCTCCACCAAGGCCTGCGCATACGAAAACTAAGTCTGCACCTCTCAAAGACTCTTTAAGTTCCCTAGAAGATTCTTCTGCAGCCATTTTTCCCTTTTCAGGAAAACCACCTGCACCTAATCCTTTAGTCAATTCTTTTCCAATAAGAATCTTCTTGTCTCCACTCCTTGCATTCAACTGTATCTGATCTGTGTTAGCTAGAATTACTTCCGCGCCCTTGACTCCTTTTTTAAAGAGCCAATTGCCCATGTTATTTCCGCCGCCGCCGACTCCTACAACTTTTATCAAAGCCTGATTGAATAAAGGTTCATTCATACCTTCTTCTCTGCTGGCTTTTAATGCGCTTTCAACAAGCAAATCCATTACCATTTTCCCCTCCATCACATTAGAAACAAAAGCGAAAGCTTTATATTCCCAATGCGTCTATATTTTATTAAGAAAAACAAGTAAGTGACCTCAAAACTTACAATGTTGCGATTAAAATTTGAATGTTCCCCAACATTCAAATTTCTATTTTATTTAAATAACAATAATAATTGCTATTCATTTAAAAAGTTTATTGTCATAGAGTATACACTTTCTTTTAAATTCACTGAGCTTAATATAACATAAAATAGGAATGAAAAGAGTTAAAACATTATAACGGTAATTATTGTAATGATTGCAAAAAAAATAGAGACTAAGAATCTATCATTTGGAGACTTAATAGAAATAAAAATAGAAAACGAAAAGTTTAACGGTGAATTTATAAAGGAAGAAGAAAACTTAATAATAATTAAATTAAAATCTGGCTACGACATAACACTCTCAAAAGAGACTATTGACAGTATCTCTATACTAGATAAATCAATAAACTTAGAAGAAAAAGAAGAAAAAGAAAGTAAACTGAAAATCGAAAATCCAGACATAACAATGATAACAACCGGTGGAACTATCTCCTCAAAGATAGACTATAAAACGGGAGGAGTTTCTCCATCCGTAGATAGCAACTATTATTTTCAGATTTCTCCAGACTTACAAAAACAGGGAAAAATAGCAGTAGTAAATCTGATGAGAAAGTTGTCTGAGAACATGCTACCATCAGACTGGATAAAAATAGCAAAGGAAGCGTATTCGGACATAAAAAACGGCAGCAAGGGTATAATAGTAACAAGCGGCACAGATACAATGCATTTCGCTTCAGCTGCGCTCTCCTTCTTGTTGAACCCGCTTTCTGTTCCTGTGGTTTTTACTGGATCCCAGAGAAGCACTGATAGAGGGTCTACTGATGCTGGTACCAATTTACTTTTATCAGCATTCGCAGCAAAGAATTTTTCCGGCGGTGAATCGGTGATTTGCATGCATGCAAATCTGAATGATGAATATAATTATATACTAAGGGGAAACAAGGCAAGAAAAATGAATACTGAAAGAAGGGATGCATTTAGGCCAATAAATATTAAACCGCTTGCTAAGGTTTATACTGATGGAAAGATAAGAGAAATTTCTCCGGAGATAATATCCAAAAAGGAAAATACAAAATTAAACGAGAAGATTGATGATAAGGTAAAACTAATATATAGTTACCCCTCTATGGGCGGAGACATAATAGACTATTATACTTACAGCAAAGTGCACGGTATAGTAATAGCTGCCACAGGATTTGGAAACCTGCCATTGGAAGACAAAACAATTATAAATGCATTGAAAAAGGCCGAAAAACAGCAGATACCTATAGTAATAACGTCTCAAACCATTTATGGTTCAACAAACAAGTTTGTTTACAGTACTTTACGTGAAATTTCTAGATTTGATAATGTTATATATGTAGGAGACATGACAACTGAAACTGCGTTCGTAAAACTAATGTTTGCTCTTGGAAACAGCAAAAAACTTGAAGAAATAAAAAAGATAATGTCAACTAATCTAGCAGGTGAAACAAAGGAAAGAAGAGAAATAGATGAGTTTTTGATATGAAAATAAAATGTGGTTTTGAGTGGCATGTACAAATTGATTCTGGCAAGCTTTTCTGTCGCTGCAAATCCGAGATAAAGGAGAATAAAGATTATTTGGAGATAAAAAGGCTTATAAGACCTTCTTTCGGTGAAAGCGGCAAAATAGACGTAAGCGCGGAATTCGAAGGCCAAAAGACAAAAAAAATAATATATAAAGTTTTTAATGACTCTGACTGTTTGGTGGATATAGATGAAGAACCTCCTCATGAACTTGACAGAGATGCGCTTTCTACAGGAGTTAATCTTTCCTATGCGTTGAATGCATACTTACTAAAAAATTTGATATTCATGAGGAAAACGATAGTTGATGGTTCCAATACGACTGGTTTTCAGAGAACGGCGATTATAGCAGTAAACGGCGAATTTACCTTCAAGGAGAAAAAGATAAAAATTGATACTATTTCAATAGAAGAAGATTCTGCTAGAAAGGAAACTGAAAATAAGGAAGAAACTGTCTACTTTCTGGACAGAATAGGCATACCTCTAATAGAAATTGCAACTGGAATAATAGAAACCGACGAAAACGAAGCAAAGGAGATAGCGATGCAGTTTGGGAAGTTTACAAGGTTATTTAATGTAAAAAGGGGGATAGGCACAATAAGACAGGATGTAAACCTTTCCATTGAAGGAGGAAAACGAGTAGAATTGAAAGGCTTTCAGAACATAAGAGAGATGGACAAAGTCATATTAAACGAAGCGAAAAGACAGGAAAACTTAATAAAAATAAAAAACGATTGGAAGCATATTACTAATGAAATTAAAAATTGGCAGTTTGAAGACATAAAGGAAATATTCAATGGCTCAGAATCAAATGTGATAAAAAATGCAGTAAAAAATGAAAAAAGTATAATTGGTATTAGATTAAATGGGTTAAAAGGGCTTTTAGGAACATATATCTGTGAGAATAAAAGATTTGGAAGCGAAGTAAGTGATTACTTGAAGATTAAACTTGGTTATGGGATAATACATTCTGATGAACTACCGGCATATAACATAAGTGAGAACGAAAAAAACAGAATAGCAGAAAAATTAAATTGCAGCCAGAATGATTCATTCCTATTTTCAATATGCGACAAAGGCTATGAAAACTCTACAATGGAAGTAATAAAAGAAAGACTTATTTCTCTACTTAAAGATGTGCCATCGGAGGTAAGGCTTGTACAGGATGATAATACAACTAGATTTTTAAGGCCGATGGGTGGAAAGGATAGAATGTACGTTGAAACGGACCTTCCAATAATAAAGATAGACGAAGACATTTTAAAAGAAGGAAGTGAATACATCGGCAGAAGCGTAGATTCATTGAAAGCGTCTCTAAATATATCTGATGAATTTCTTGACCAGCTGATATCCTCGAGAAAACTTAGCGAAGCCGTCTACCTGAACAATAAAACTGGGCTTGACTTCAATGTAATAATACAGGTTGCAGTAGAGGACTGGAAGTATATTAGGAGAAGATTTGGAAAGGAAATAGATAAAAAAGATGTAGAAGAGATATTAGAGAAAATAAAAGCAAACGAAATAGTAAGAGATTCGGCAAGAATAGTAATGGAAGGGATAGCATTAACTGGCAAAAGCGTCGAAGATACAATAACGGAAAAGAGACTTAAAAAGAAAAGCAATACGGAACTAAAAAGTGAGATAGAAAAACTCATAAAGGACAGAAAGCTGGATAAGGTTGATTCTCTTATAATAAATCTTAAGGATAGAATAGGTACAACTTTTGAGGCAAAAGAAGCTTATAGAATGGCGTTAGAAATGATAAAAGATGAAAAAAATTGATTTTTATAGAGAGATAGCTAAACTTGACAAAGGGAGAAAAAACAACCTTAAACTGGAGCAGTATTCTACAGATATAGATACTGCGTATCAGTTAATGTATTTTATAGATTACAATGTTGGAATAGCAGGAAAAACTGTAGCTGACTTGGGTTGCGGAAATGGTATACTTGGTATATCTGCTGCATTGCTTGGTGCGGGAAAAGTTGACCTGTATGACATAGATGAAAAAGTAGTTTACACTGCCGAACAAAACATTGAAAAACTGCACATCAATAATACAAAACTGATTCAGATGGACCTGTTTGATATAAATGAAAAATATAATATTGTTGTATCCAACCCTCCTTTCGGTTTCCAAAGCAATTTTAACTTAAATGCATTCATCAAAAAGGTAAAATCCATATCGGAGAATGTGTTCTTTATCTATAAAGACAATCAGGAAATAAAGAAAATCGCAGATAAAAACGGCTTTTCAATATACAAGATAGAGGACATAAAACTTGAAAAAACATTGCCTTTCCATAAAAAAAGCTATTATAGTTTGCCGATTGTTATAGTTTATAAGCAACAGATATGATATGAAAGGTCAAATAAACTTTGGAGTGTGGGTTCTCATAACTGCAATAATAGTAATTGTTATACTTTTGATCTTTGATTCCGCAATAAGGAGTTACATATTGACAAATCTTAGCGGTTTGGTAAGCGGAATAAAATCTACAAGCCCAGGACAGCTTTCTGAGGTTATAACTAATTTCACCGCATATAACTGCAGTTCTGGCTGTTCAACTTTTCCTAGCTCAATTTATTACTGGACAATAAATTTTAACGGCCAGAATTACACTTATTATTTAAACAATATTATAAGTGTTAGCTCTTCTACCGGCAACTATTCATTGGAAATATATCCAGTATTAACATCTAGTGGCGAACTGTGCTCAAATGCAACTAGCTCTTCACAGAAGACAAAAATATTAAAAATTCCATCAGGTAAAAGCTACAAGATATATTACTTTAGCTGTTAACATTTTAAATAAAGTTTTTACAGATTTTAAAGACTAAAATCAAAAGAGAGATTAAGGAAGACTATTGTTTACAGAGGAGGCATTTGGAGCAGAATGAAGAAGGCCGGTCAACGGTGCAAATATGCCGCTCTTCAACAGAAAAAGCAGGATTACTAGTAAAGCGAGCGCTATCACTATGATGATTATTATAGTTATACCGAGCTCCATTCCTTTGTTGTTAATGTGCATAATTTTAAATGTCATTTAATACATTAATATTTTAATTATTATATATAAACCCTCAAAAAACTGTATTTCATAGAGATTTAAAACATTGCTGTTCTTATAGCACTGCACTTGCACAAAATAGTTATTAATATGTTAAAAACCAGAAAAATTAATGAAAATTACATACAATGGAAAGGAGAAAGAGTTCAAAAATGGGGAAAAAGCCATAGAAATAGCTAGGGAATTAAACGCTTCTAAAGATATAATTGTAGCAGAGATAAATGGTAGGTTGATAGACTTGTCTTCAGAAGTAAAGGAAGATGGAGAGATAAAGTTCTTTACATTCGAAGATAAAATAGGCAAAAAAGTATTCTGGCATTCCTCTGCGCATGTACTTGCAACGGCTGTAAAAAGGCTTTATCCTGAGGTAGTACTTGGTATAGGCCCAGCAATAGACGAAGGTTTCTACTATGATATTTATAATCTTAAAGTTGGTGACAATGATCTTGAAGGAATAGAAAAAGAAATGGAAAAGATAACAAAAGAAAAACTTGTTTTTGAAAGAAAGAACATATCAAAAGAAGAAGCAAAAGAACTGTTAAAAGACAACAAATTCAAACTAGAGATAATAGAAGGAGTAAATGGAAATCTAAGTATATACAAAAACGGGAATTTTTATGATCTATGCCGCGGCCCGCACATTCCCAATACAGGTTATATCGGCGCAGCAAAACTTTTGAAAGTTTCTGGGGCTTACTGGAAAGGAGACAGCAAAAGAGAAGTGATGACCAGAATATACGGAATAAGCTTTCCAACTAAAAAAGAATTAGAGGAATACTTAAAAATATTGGAAGAAAGGAAAGAACACGATCACAAGAAAATAGGAAAGGATCTGGATTTATTTGAGTTTTCGGAGTTTTCCCCGGGTTCTCCTTTCTTTACTCCGAAAGGAACGATAATCTATAATGAGCTTTTAAAATTCGCTAGGAAACTTGACAAAAAATATGAGTATAGTGAGATAATAACGCCCTTAATTGCAAAAATAGATCTTTGGAAGATAAGTGGACATTTCGACAAATACAAGGAAAACATGTTCAAGGTTACGCCATTTGAATTAGATGAAGAATATGGACTTAAACCGATGAATTGTCCCTTTTCCGCTTTGTTGTTTAAATCGAAAACTAGAAGTTACAGAGATTTACCCATGAGACTGGCAGATTACGGATTTCTGCACAGATACGAGCTTGAAGGTACGCTTGATGGACTTTTAAGAACACGTTTAATGGAGCAGAATGATTCGCACATCTATGTTACTGAAGAACAGATAGAAAGTGAAATACTAAGGATGTTTGATATAATGGATGATACTTATAGGCCGTTTAATTTTAAGCCTATAATGAGGCTTGCAACAAGGCCTGAAAAAAGGATAGGAGAAGATGCGCTTTGGGATAAAGCGGAAAGTATACTCAAAGACGCTTTGGAAAAGAGAGGTTACAAATATGAAATAAAAGAGGGAGATGGAGCATTCTACGGTCCTAAAATAGATATTTATGTATTGGATTTCAGCGGGAGAGTTGAAGACGCTTATGCAATATCAACTATACAGTTAGACTTCAACCTTGCAGTAAGGTTTGATGCAAAGTACGTCGGCAATGACAATAAAGAGCATTTTCCAATAGTTATACACCGCTCGATAATGGGATCAATAGGAAGATTTATGGGAATAATACTTGAAAACTCAAAAGGAGAGTTGCCTTTGTGGCTTTCCCCTGTACAGGTTAAAGTACTTACCATAACGGAAAGAAACAATAAATACGCAGAAGAAGTCATTAAAAAACTGAAAGAAAATGACATTAGGGTAGAAAGCGACATTGAGAACGGTACGCTTGATTACAAAATAAGGAAAGCGCAGCTTGAAAAGGTGCCTTTTGTAATTGTTATAGGAGACAAAGAAGAAGAAAAGAAAACAATTGCTGTAAGAAACAGGAGGGGAAAAACCAAATATAATGTAGATATAAATGAGTTAATAACCAGTCTTTTAAATGATATAACGAATAGGGCAGAATATGAAGAAAGGTGAATTCAATCATAGAGAATACAAAAAATCAAAACACAAGGTTAACAGAAACAATATACTTATTCCTCTAATTGCCACTTCATTTGTAGTTGTATTTCTTATTTTTATATTACATGAAATAAATTTTGATATAAGAGAGATAAACGGGGCTTCTGCATTGATTTTTACTTCTTTCGCAAGCAGCGCATTCATTTTATTTTTAATGCCTTACTCGAAGGCTGCAAAGAAAACAAGGTTTGTTAAAAGCTACCTCATTGCAGGCTTTTTTGGTTATATTGGCTTCTTTCTTTCCAGCTTTATAAATTTCTACCTTATAGCTGGCATAGTAATTTTTATAGTATCTTTTTTACTGTTTGAAACCGACAGTGAACACCCCCCAGCAATTGGCATAGCAGTAGCTTTTATGATCTTTAAAATACCAATATATGGGATATTGACGCTTATAACCGGAATTATTATTTTAGTTGTAGCCAAATATGTAATGCAGAAAGCTGGAATTCTCAGCAGGGCAAGCGAATTCAAGGTTAAATAAAAATTTTAAAGTTTATTGCACTATCAAGATCCAAATAAATACATTGTAATGTCTTTAATTGTATTCTCAGATAACCTTTTCCTTAAATCGCCTTCTATACTTGCCCCTCGCAGTTTACTTTATTTAAAGACAACAAGAGACATTAACTAATCAAAACACGCTCAGGGAGGGATTCGGACCCTCAAGGGATTGCTCCCATAAGCTCTCCAGGCTTACGCGATGCCAGGTTACGCAACCTGAGCTTAAAACAGTATATATAATTTATAAGCGCTTATAAATACCTATCACAAAATATTTAAGCTCTAAAATGTAATAATCATTTATGGAAGAATGGTATAAACACCAGATAGGCAAAGCGGTAAAGGAAGTAAAATTCAATGGCTATGAGATAAAATATATAAAGAAAGAAGAGCATGAAGATTTTCAGCCAAAAAATGAAAAGTTACCTGTAAACATAGACAAAGATCAATTAAAGATAACCAAGAACGGAGAAAAGATAAAGGTAAGAAAAAAGGACAAGTTAGCGATAATAGACGCAATAAAACAAGATAACATAGATAAAGTTGATGAGATACTTAAAACTCTGAACAGTTGAAAGTTTTATTATTCTATATCTAGCCCTGAAATTAATTTCTTTACTTTTTTATAGACCTCCTCAATTATTTTTATCTTTTCTTCTGCAGAAAGACCTTCTAATTCAGGTATGTACCAGTGCTCCGCTTTTTGTATATAGCTTTGCGGTATAAGTATGCAGTCCTTTGGATCACATACAATTATTATTTTGTCAGCACTTTTCAATAAATCTAGCGTAGGTAGCTTAGGAATTTGCCTACTCATATCTATTCCAAATCTTTCTTGCACTAATCTTATATCTATAGGGTTTATTCCATTACCAACAGAACTGCCTGCTACACTGAGAGCTTTGTGTTTTTTAGTAAGTCCATTAAATAATGCTTCTGCAATTTGACTTCTGCTGGTATTATACTTACAAATAAAAAGAACAAACGACATTCTTACTGCTTCATGATCTGTGCAATTTCACTTGAAGCCTTAGAAGATTCTAGAAGAATCAAACCGTAATTTGTATTAGGATCTATCATTATTGTAAGTATTGCATCTGTCCCTGCTTGTACAGCTACCACTCTTATGTCTTTTGACTCTGCAACTACCCTTTCTAAGGTATTTTTTGCACCCAAAGATTTGATAGCTGTTTCTGCTGAACCTACCATTGAAGCCAGCATCGCAGCAAAGGTATTAGGATCTACATCTTCAGGCATTAAAGAGACCATAGGCAAACCATTAGCTGATATAACAGCAGACGCCTTTATCCCACCAACAGTGCTTAATCTTTGTAAAACACTTTTCAATTGTTCTGATTTTGTAGCCATATTTAATTTATGATTTTCTTATTTAAATAATTATGTTAACTGCTTGAACAAGGCAGATAAGGCCTCGTTTATTCCTGCCTCCTTTAATTTTGTTGGCTCGTTTGGATCAACTTTTGATAGGTCCTCCGCAACCGTCTGTATTAATATTATTGCAGAATCTAAGTGAAGCTTTTCTCGTATTTCCTCTTTTTTAAGTGCGCCATCAAGATCAGATTTATTTGCAATAACTACTACAGGCAAACCATAAGTTTCCGTTTTTCTAAGCATTTCCACTGCTCTTGGAAACTGTTCCGGTTTAGTTGAGTCTACTACAAGAAATACCCCAATAGCCTCACCGCCAAGCATTTTAAGCAGAGGATCGAACCTCTCCTGCCCAGGTGTTCCAAACAAATCTGCACGATAACCTTGAAAATCAACTGTTCCGTGGTCTAATGCTATAGTCCCTCCAAGTTTATCTACACTTACTGCATTCTTGGAAGCACTGTGTATAAAAGAACTTTTACCTGCATCAGTTGGCCCGGTTACGAGAATTTTAGGGAAATAAACTTTTATTCCTCCAGGCTTCATTGCTTTAAATAAAACTGAGGAAAATGCCGGATTTTCTTCAATCCAATCACACTTTAATACAGCAAAATATTGGCCGAAGATAACTCGCTTTTCTATTCCTTTAACCTCTATTGTTGAATTGACATTTGAAAGCAGCTTGTCTACGTTTTGTTTTTCATAGCCCCAGTCTGTAAAAAGAAGTACTGCTGCTGAGTCTTTACTTACAACCTCTTTTTTTATATCATTCATAAATGAAGTGGCAAATGAAAAATCAAAGAAATCAGCAAGCAATGAAAAGGAATCGATTACAAGCAATCCATATCCATTACCTAGTTCTTTAAGAACCTTCGTCCTAACTTCTTCCTTGTCATAAGGATTACCTATTACCCTTATGTGATCAGTTTCATCGGATTTTATACCCGTTATTCCACTGTATGCATCTATTATAAATAAGTTTTCATTGGCAGGAAAGTCGTATTCTTTCATTTCTGTGAGATAAGACTGTGGAGAGGTTCTATTCAGGAATACAAGAACTTTTACCCCAGAGGTTATATTCTTATGTATTATCTGGTATCCAAACACTTCGTTTCCTACGGATGGCGAAGCGGATATTAATACCACTTTCTTAGAAGGTATCCCTTTAAGCTGTTCATCCAACTTAGCTATCCCAAAGTAAGGGTCAAAATCCTTGTCTGTTATTCCATCCAATCCTTTATATTCTATCATATAATAAAGATATGGTAATTATTGCTTTTAAATATATCATTCGATTTCCTTGAACTGAAGTACTTCTTTGCTTGTACCGGAAAGCTTAAAGTATCTCTTCCCCTCTTGAAGTTTTAAATCTATTACTGCATCGGAAATGTTCTTTATCGTTTCTATAACTTCAGGTGGATGCATAGCAACATCTATAGAAAATATTGTAGTTATTCCTGCCAACTTTGCCTTTCCTACAACAAACTGAAGGAATCTATATACTGTTACAGGATTATTATATATCAATAAATTTGACAAATTGTCAAATATGTTTATGACTGGTTTTGCATCTTTTACAAAATCGCTGTTTGCACTTGATAGAGAAACAGATAAACCCGTTAAATCCAAAGGCCCATTTAATATTTTCGCGTAGGAATTATCGGTGGCGCTGGGTGAGTTTGTCCTACTAAAATCATCCAATATTCTAAAATCCGCCCCTAAATACGGATTTATATTTATGCCTCTGGAATTGAATTCAGTTATTAATTCAGAATATGACTTTGAAGTTAAAACATAAACAATCGCATTCTTAGCCGAAAGTGCAGACTGCACAAGTTTATATATAAACTGCTCTTTTCCTGATTCTTTGTCTCCAAATAAAGCATAGACCTTTCTGTAATCCAAACCATTAGTAAGTTCATCAAAATTTTTAAAACCTGTTTTTATACCTTCCATATTAAACCAACCTTACTTTTTTTGATTTTATCCCCATCGGAGAACCGTCAACCTTCATTAAGATGTCTACCGTCAACTGATCTTCCTGCTTCAGGAAGTTTATTTCCTCCAGCAAAGACTCATTTGCAGGCATATTTATGAATGGAAAAAGGTAATTTGAAAGACTCTTAAAAAGCTCCTTTTTACCATTCTTTTTAAGCATTATAGAAACTTTGTCGCTCATATCCTGTGTTTCAACTATTTTAAAGTAATCAGTATCTATTACTATGTCAGTTATGCTATCATGTGGCAAGCCTTTAAGATCTTCTATTACCGGATCTATGTTCTCATCCGAACCGAATTGCTTTGAAACCGATTTCTGCTGGTTATTCTCTATGAAATCAATAGTTAATTTTACAGATTTTATAAGGAAAAGCCTTAACAAAATATTATATATTTTATAAATTTTTATTGTTAAAGGATGCTGCGCCTTTATGGATATAACGCCTTCTTTGTATTCAAGACTTATGGATACTTTTTTATAAGCTATCAAACCACTTATCTTTGAAAGAGGAGCATTCTCTTCATAAAAGCTCTTTAGTTCATTTACCGCATCAAAAATATCGATTTCCATGTTATATAATGTAAATTAAACAATTTAAAATTGACATTTCAGCCAGCACATGCCCCCGTTGGTGAAGTAGCAGGGTCATAAAGTATTTTTTCGTCTGGCGAAATTGCAACGGCACTGCCTGAAATAGATTCAATGACTGCAACATAACCAGCACATCCCGTGCTTTCATTGAACCACAGAGATATGTTTTTACCTGTTTGAATGGCTACATAATTGTTATTAAGCTGCTTTGTCGTTACCCATTCAACATACTGCTGATTGGTCATAACTATGAAATTAGTTGATACTGATGCATTATATACCATATGAACCTTGAAAGTATCTGGTATTGTAAGAAATGAATATGAATCTGCACTTAAAACCGTTGGCTCATTCCATACAGTTATCAAAGGATTATTATCAAGAAATGAAAAGGGTAAAGCAGAAATATTCTGATTATGTATTGCCAAGGTAGAATTTGGATAATAAGAGAGTATAGACCTGTTTATTATTATATTTACGCCAGTATTTGACAGACAGAAAGGTCCTGAACCGTTTACTGCCAAAGTTTCATTTGAGAAATAGCACGAATTAAAGAGAACTACGTGCATTTTAAATGCATAGAATATTGCTATTAAAATTATTATTAAAAACACTATCATCAGTACATTCGTCAAAGCAGATCTTTTCTTCATTTACTAAAAACAAAGTCATTAAATAAAAAGCTTTTTAATGAAGACTAATTATGGAGCTGGGCAATTTATTATATTAGTACCCGTTCTCGCACCCGTACCAGCAGGCCCTGCCAATGTAGATCCATTATACAAAGTTGTAGTAGTTATATTTGTAAGCGTTGAAGGGTTGGTGTAACACCATAAAACTTTGCCATTAGACTCTGTCATTGTTGAACTGCACCAACCATAAGGAAAAGAACCAGCTGAAGCGGCAGAAGAGGCTGTTGTCTGACATTCTGTCTCGAAGGCGCTGACGGCGCTGCTACTTGTACTAGCACCGCCCCCTAATCCTTTAAACCCTCCTAACACAAAAGTAATCAAAAGGACAAGTATAAGCAAACCTATTGCTATAAGTATAATAGTATTTATAGGCAACCCTTGAGCCTTTCTATTTAAAACCATATTTACGTATTAAAATTAATAGTATTTAAATGTTTCTTTTTTAATTAAAATTACAATCAAAATTAAGCAGATATGCTTGCAAATTAAAGATTTATTAATGTTAAAGGACATAAAATACACGTTATATGTATTTGAGTAGACTTGTTATAGACGCAGTAAAACCCATCGGTGAGTACAACATAATAGACCTTGCAAATGATATTGCAAAACACGTAAGAAATGGAGATGTTTTCATAAAGGTTGTAGAAGTTGACATACACACTGAAGGCCTAAAGATAGTTGTCGAAGGCTCAAAAATAAACTTTGAAGGCATACAGAAAGCTTTGAAGGACAGAGGAGCGGTAATAAACAGTTTAGATGAAGCTACAGTAAGTTCTAATGGAAAGAGCAAAAAATAGATATATAATTCTAGGTTTAAGCGATGGACTTTTTCTTGGACTTGGTATCTCTTTAGGTATTTCTGTTTTCCATAGTTATCAGCTTACCTTTGCATCTATTCTTTTAGTGGGAGTAAGCGGTTCGCTTTCCAATTTCTTTTCTGCTTATAACGCTGAGAATTTTGTATTGGGCCAGCAAATGAAGGAATATAGAAAAGTACTCTTTGCTAAGGAGTACAGCCCTAACAAGATTACGCAGCTAAAAAAAGCGAAAAATCTCAGATATGCTGAAATAGGCTTTCTTTCAACGCTACTGGGCAGCTTTATTGTTCTTTTACCCTATATTGTATACTACGCTTTAAATGCAAAGCAAAGCGTTATCACAAGCGTTATCTCCCTTATTCTAAGTTTGATAATACTTGCATCCATAGGAGGTTACTCGCAGGAAGAAAAGACACAAAAGATAAAAGAAGGGTTAAAAACTGCAGGAACAGGACTGCTTATCGCAGTGATAAGTGCTTTTTTAGGTATACTAATAAATATGTTTATTTAGACTTTGCAAGGTCTGCCATCTTTGAACTAAACTCAGTTCCTTTTACTATTATTTCCTGGGCTTTTTCCCCGTTTAGGTCTATCTTTTCTCCATGAAACAATCTTTTTCCAAGTGCAAATATCTCATTGAAATCAGTAATATGCTTCTTAGTTACCAACCCTCTTTCTTCAAGCTTTAAAAGCATTTCGGGTATAACTTCTGGTGAAGGAGGTATATCTCCCTGCCTCATTATTGCAGCCTGCGCAGAGTTTACAACAGACCAGTACATATCTGTAACAACAGAAGCAAGTTTAAGTTTTGCTGAATTCGAGTATAGTTCACTTCTTGTTAAAGAAGCATATATTGATTCCTCTGTAGGTTTTATCTCACCCATATTAAGCAGGGCCTGTAAAGGTTCAAAATAGCCTGTATCTATTAAAGGAACGCCATATTTTAGAACATTTACTGAAACCGGATCTGCAGCTATGATTCCGCGCCAAAAAGCAGTTAATGTTACAAAGTTTATGTGCAATTTTACTTGGCTCTCCTTTACCAGCTTGTCAACATCTGAAAATATTAAAGATTGGACTTTTTCATCCAGTTTATTTAGAACATCATCCATTACCACCATTATATCCACATCGCTGTTTTCAGTTTCTTTGCCTTTGCTGTAAGAACCAAATAAAACGATGGTTTTCATCACTTTTGGATACATCTCAAATATCCCTTTCGCAAACTTATAAGCAGCATCGTATCCTTTCAATTCCAAATGTCCCTCTCCATTGTTTTCTTCCATCATACCATTGGCGCCCCCGAAAAGCTTGAATTGCCTTTATTCTCCATATACCCGCCCCCTACGGCAGGAAATATGCCTGAAAAACCGCCATATGGGAACATATCCTGCTTCAATCCAAGATTAGAATAAGATGAATAATCTCCAACTATAGAAGAATAAGGCTGGCCAAGATATGAAGGCAGTGATACATACGGAGTATTACCATATAAAGGGGCACCCATATACTGAAGCGATTGAATAGTTCCACCTTCAAGTCCACCCAATCCTCCAAATACCTCCATTATTGCTGGAACTTCGAGTCCTTTTTCCATCATTGCATCGTAAATATCCTTTATCGGCGCGTTTCCCTGCCCCAACGGAAGGTGACTGTCCTTGTTTCCCATATTATCATTCAAGTGATATCTTTTTAAATAATCTCCTGCCGCCTTCGCCATCTCTACTATGTCCTTGTCAGAGTAAGCCTGCCCTGTTTTTGGATTTATATATGATTTAAAGACATTTATATGCCCTATATCAAGATTTATGCCTATAATATCACTGCTTATCTTTTCTGCTTCTTTAAGAGACAAGTGCTGTTTTTCATGGAGTTCTTTTGCGAATTCCTCTCTGGCTATCCTTACTGCTTCTGCAGTATCTCTCGGATCACTTAATGACATTTCAGGAGACATTGGATTTTCAACAAGTATCATTGGTTTTGATTCTGTATTATTATAAGAAAACATTGCAGCCTTAACTATCCCCTGAGCAGCAAGCTCCGGCGCCTTTTTATCGTACGGCACAAACCGATTACTGAGGTTTTTTTCTTCTATTTCAAGCTCTGCATATTTTTGATTGAGGTTTTTAACCATCTCCTGTATATTTTCAAGGTTCTTCTGTGCAGCTTCCAATTCTTTTTTGTCGGATCCTGCCCTCCCTCCACCCATTTTTGCCAGAAGCTCTGTCTCTTGATACTCCAAATTCCTTAAGCTCATATTAAGACTTGCTCTTTCTTGGTTGAGCTGCTGCGACTTACTTTTCCTATAGAATTCAA
The DNA here is from genome assembly GCA_023378805.1 of Candidatus Parvarchaeota archaeon. GTDB lineage: Archaea > Nanobdellota > Nanobdellia > Parvarchaeales > Parvarchaeaceae > Parvarchaeum. The sequence continues at coordinate 85,795 of JAMCSQ010000019.1, forward strand.
GCGCACCTTCTGGATTCAATATTACCTTGCCATCATCAGAAACAAATCCGAGCTTTTTATTATCCTTGTTTTCAAACACTTTTTGATAGAAACTTTCCCCATACATATCTTTAAACTTTTGCATTGCCAGTCTTTTCCTTTCTTCAGGATCACTTACACGGTTTTTGTCAATGCCCAATTCTATCTCCTGTTTTGGAATCTGAATTACTTTGCCCTCTGTTTCATCATAAACTGAATATATTAAGCTTTTATCCGGATCAGAAAGCTGGTCTGCGGATGCATGGAAAATAACAGGCATATTCTCTCTACCCATCTTTTTGCTTATGTCATCGGCAAACTCCAAAGCTGTTCCTATTTCCCTTTCAATGAGGTGTTCATATACTTCTGATTTGGCTTTTGACTGCGGTTCTATCCCTGAAAAATTTATAGCCCAAGGTGCATGTACACTTAAATCAACATCATTTGTCTTTGCAAGGTTTGCTATTGCTTCTCTTTCTGTTTTCCCCAATGTATCTGCAGCATTACCCTGTTCCCCTCCAAGTCCATACACGCTTGCTACATCTATTTCGACCATCTTTGCGCCGCTTCTAAGTACCTTAGCAAACTCTTCCAGCTGGTTTCTTTCTCCTATAGAAACGCCGAACTGGACCTTATTGAACGGATCATTGAACTTGCTATTAAGAGTATATTTAGTCATAGAGTAGTATTGGTTATTATAAGATAAATGCTTTTTTATTGTTATGGGTATAGATCAGCTAATATTGTAAACTGACTTAGATATTATAGAAGCTAACATAGCGGTATTACTATTTCCTAAAATTAGGTAACTGCCACTCTTTAATTTTAGTATTACATCAGTGCTGTTATCAGATACAACATAAGCTTTGGCATTGTTGGTAAGTAAAAATCTGCCGGCATTCAAATTGCCTATACTTGTGCCATCCGTTCTTACAGACAAAGTAACATTTCCATTTACAATATTGCCAACATATGCGGATTCAATTTGGATGGAGGTTACATTAATGCTGCCGCCAGCTATGCTGGGGCCGGATACTGATATGTAACCAGTCCCTATTTTGACTGTATATGGTACGGTTAATACTATAAAAAGCACTATCCCTATCACAATAACTGCAGCTCCTACCCCTATCGTAATGTAAAAAGTGTTCTTAATTCCTTTTGTATTCTCATTTTTTCCCTTGGTAAAAATAGCAAGAAGGATGATAATTAAACCTATTACTATTGGTAAAAAGAATATGAAATTAGAACTGCCCGCTGAAACCGCAAAACTGTATACCATTATTTACCCACCTTTTTTGTTCCTGTAGTTTTTGGACCTATACTCAATATCAAGTATATTAAATATCCAAATACCCAAAATACTCCTAAAAAAATCAGAACAAAAGAGATATAAATAGATTGCGGGAAAATAAAGAAAGAAAAGTTTCCTAAAGCTAAAAGGACAAAAGTTGGTGCTAACATTAATGCCCAAATCCTTACGCCAATTCCAAGTTCTGAGCTGTCTCCATATGTTTTTAATGATTTATTTGGTGATCTATTACTTAAATCGAATTTTTGCAGAGTTTTACAGTTCGGACAGCGAAATATTCTTTTATTCCCTAACCTAATTGAATGGTATGAAACACCCAGGATATACTCATAATTAAATCTATAATTGCATTTATAACAGTTGCAGACTGAAGTTACCATGAGCTTTAATTTAGATCTTCTTAAGTAATATATACTTTTCTTTATTAGTTACCAAACAATCTGACATGCTCTTTCATCATGCATCTGTTGAATATTACGGTTATGCCTTTGCTTTCTGCAAGTTTTCTGGCTTCATCATTTGAAATTCCTTCCTGCATCCATATAACCTTTGGATTTTTGCCTATTGCTGCCTGAACGACCGGCAAAACCTTGTCAGATGGCCTGAATATATCCACTATATCCACTTCTCCCGGAACATCAGAAATTGAAGGATAAGATTTTTTATCCAGTATTGAATCCGCATTCGGATTTACTGGTGTTACATCATACCCTTTATTTATCAGATATTTTGGTATCTCATGGCTGTCTTTTCCTTCCTCCCTTGACATACCTACTACCGCTACACTCTTGTATTTCAAAAGTATCTCCTTTATTTCCTGGTCTGTGTGCTTGTCCTTCGGCATTTCCAGTATCTTTTCATGCTCTTCAATAGAACACTCCGGATCATTGCTTTCCATTTATATTTATAGCATTGCAAATATAAAAGATAGTTATATGGCTCTAATTCATATTAAGGAATGAAATTATAAGGCTCCAAAGATTCAATAGAAGGCCTACACAGGCTACGGCAATATCGATGATTATATAATTGAAGTAGCTTATAAAGAAGTATTTAAAAGAGTACCAATTGAAAAAGAAACATAGATAGTTTAAAAAGAAAGAACAACCTATTTATTGATAAAGATATGATATCAAGAAAATGAGAGTTGCTGTAATAAAGGAATCTGAATGCGAAGCACCGGATAATTGCGATTACATCTGTGCAGAAGTCTGTCCGAGAGTAAGGCAGGGCGCAAAAGAAACGGTTTATGCAAGGGAAAATGGCAAAGCCGCGATAACTGAAAGTCTTTGTATATCCTGCGGAATCTGCGTAAAACGATGCCCCTTTGACGCAATAAGGATAATCAATTTACCGGATGAGATGGCCAAGGAGATTACATTCCAATACGGCATCAATACCTTTAGAACCTTCAATATAGCAACCCCTATAGAAAACAAAGTAATAGGTTTAATAGGAAGGAATGGGATAGGAAAAACGACTAACATAAAACTTATATCAAACGAGATTGTTCCAAATTTCGGTGATTTCAAAAGAGAATACTCATACGAAGAAGTAATAAAAGCATTTAGGGGGAAAGATATACAGCCTTATCTTACAAAGCTTTACAGTAACAATCTAAAGATAGCAAAGAAATCACAATCTTTTACACAAACTGGAAAAGTCAGAAACCTGGTAAGAACCAACAGATTTAATCTGGTAACAGGGGATATTTTAGACAGGGATGCCGAAACTTTATCTGGGGGAGAAGCCCAGATAGTAGAAATAGCCAAAACATTAGATGAAGAAGCAAATGTCTATATATTTGATGAGCCTATGAACTACTTAGATATAAACGCAAGGATAAACGTAGCTACCAAGATAAAAGAAGCGCTTAATAATAAGACCGTTGTAGTAGTAGAACATGACCTTGTAATGCTTGATTATCTTACTGAATTCATACAGGTTCTATATGGTTCTGAATCAAACTATGGGATAGCTTCGCATATTATGCCATCCAGAAATGGAATAAACAATTATTTGGAAGGGTACTTACCAACTGAAAATGTAAGATTTAGGGATTATAGTATAAAAATTAAGAAGACACTACCGCCTGTTACTAATGAACCATTTATTTCATGGCCGGAGTTTGTCGTTGATTTAAAGGAGTTCAGGCTGGACACGAAAGGAGGAAAGCTTTACAGAGGAGATATAATAGGTATAATAGGGGAAAATGGGATAGGAAAAAGCACTTTTATAAAAGCACTTGCCGGCCTAATAGAAACCAATATAGGTAAACTTGATCTTGGTATAAAGATTGCATACAAACCGCAGATATTAAAGCCATTTGATATGCTGGTTAGCAATACTTTATTAAGTATAAATCCAGAGTATGAAAAGGATCTAGGGATTTTATCTGCTATCAGCAAACTTGGGATAAACAAACTAATAAACAAAAATGTAAACAATCTTTCGGGCGGAGAACTTCAAAAACTTGCAATAATAACTACGCTTATGAAACCTGCAGATGTTTACCTTATAGATGAACCTTCTGCAAATCTGGATATAGAAGACAGATTAGAATGCATGAGCATAATTTCTTCCTTTATTTCGTCTAGGAAAAAATGCGCAATAGTTGTCGACCATGACCTTGCTTTTCTTGATTCTACCTGCCCAAAAAGCATACTATTCGGCGGTAAAAAGGGAGTAAATGGTATGACAGATGAGATAGAAAGCACCAGTAAGGCCATAAACAATTTCCTTAAAAATATAGATGTTACAATAAGAAGGGACAAGGACAGCGGAAGACCAAGAATCAACCAAAAAGGAAGTCGTCTAGATGTAGAGCAAAAAGCCGCTGATGCTTACTTTGCTGAATAACCACAAAAAAGTTAATAATAAATCCATTTCAATAATATACAAGTAATACAAAACAGCCCTTTTTATTTGAAATATTTCTAAAGTAGGTATGAGGGGGGATAAAAATGGAAAGGATGGAGGAGATGGGAAGTTTATATGAAAAACTGCTACAGCAGATAACTTTGTACAACCAGTATAAAAACAACATAGACTTTGAAAAAGCCCAGAAACTAAGCAAACATCTAATGGATATAAACAATCTTGCCATAAAATTAGGGGTTTATAGAGGGGACGTAGAATCTGAATTAAACGCCATGGAAACAAAGCTGAGGCACGAAGAAAGAAACAAATCTATAATTTTTATATAGATTACTGCCCAACTTTGAATTCCAAAAGATCTATAGCTAGGACGTGCAAAGTAGCTGAACCGGTAGAAACTCCTGTTGAAGAAGAAGTCACAACATCATAGCTGTTTGGATCCGCATAAGAGGGTACAAAAATTGTGCAGTAACCTGAAGGAACATTATTTAATATGGTCCATCCCGTTACCGTTCCATTCCCATAAAGAACGTTGCAGTTTGGGGCATTTATGGTGTCATTGTAAGAAGGGAATACGCTATTTATAGATAAGGAAGTATTACACGATGAACCACATGCACTACTGTAATTTGTTATAATAACAGGTTCATAAAAAGTAGAGTAGGAAGAGGACGAAGAAAACCTTGAGTTATATGAAAATATTAAATCGGACGGCAGATCACTGTTTGAATAATTGGATTTTGTGAATACTTGTAAAAGGAAAGGGCCAGATAACTCTGAACCTAAAACTGAGGAAACATAAGAATTTAATGCCGAAGCGGAGCCGCCATTCTGAAACAACAAAAGTTGATTTTCTGTAGATGAAACAACCGAAAAGGATGAAACAGCTGAGTATACTTGCGAGATAAAATCGCTATTAGTAGTTATTGAACCATTCAACTTAAGATAATAGCTTGTTATTGCATATGCGGAAGTTATAACACCGAGTATTATTATGCTCCCGACCACAAGATCAATCGTAAAAACTTGCCCTTTGTTCATGACCACTCCGTATAAGAAAGTCTAATTATTTCATTTCCAGGATACAATACGGCAAACCTCTGTATGGAAGCGACATAGCTAGAAGAATAATCTATTGAAAAACCGGTGGTTATCCCTTTCCCATTCAGTTTTAATATTGAACCGTTTAAATAGTAAAAAGTTATATTAAACGAATCGCCGGCCTTCAACAAAGAAGAAATGCACGAGGCTGATAAGGCAGTAAGATTGTAAAGTTTAATCGGTGATACTTCTAGGTTATTTTGCATAACTCCAATTTGCTTTATTTGGCTGCATGAAAAATCATACCAATTTGAAGGATAACCCTCAGAACCAAGCAGCGCACTAGCTCCCTGAACGGCTATATTATTTATGTAATTTGATGTTATCTGCGAATAATAAGAGGAATAAGAGTTGTCTATATCTGCATTTGAATAAAGAAAAAGAAGGACTGTTGTAAATAAAAGTAGGAATATAAACAAAGAGATAAGCAAATCTATTGTAAATATCTGTCCTTTTTTATCCATAAACCTATAAATCTTCCATGGTATTAATCTGTAAAGCGGGTACTGTTAACTAATAAGCAATGAAATAAACGGCATCCTCCTTATACTCCTGATAACAGCTTTTATTATTAAATATTAAATTACAAGATATAAATAATATATGGTGGACTGTTAGTAATGGAAGACATAAATGAGATCTATAATAAAATAATTAGTAAATTAAACGAAGGCCCTTCGCTTATACTTGAAATAGCGGAAAGGATAGAGAAGGATACG
>JAMCSQ010000020.1 GCA_023378805.1 Candidatus Parvarchaeota archaeon
GGTACTGCTCAAGGTAATAGCTAACTTCAGGCTCCCAATTGGGCAATATCTTGTCACTTCTCTGCAGTAAGGTGACTTTTACGCCGAAATGGGAAAACATCTCTGCAAATTCAAGGCCAAGGGCCCTTCCTCCTATAATAATCATTGATTTGGGAAGTTTTTTCATTGATAGTGCCTCTTCGTTTGTAAGATACTTTGTTTTTTCTATTCCGTTTATTTCAGGTATCTTGGCTCTTGCGCCTGTTGCTATCAGTATTTTCTTTGCCTTTATCTCCTTTCCGTTAACCTTCAAAGTATTTTTATCAATAAAGCTTGCAAAGCCATTGATGTACTTTACGTTTTTGAGTTTTCCAAGTACTTTCTGATACTTTGAGAAACGCATGCTTCCAACGAGAAATTCTTTGTCCTCCATTATTTTGCTGAAGTTTTCTACCTTTGTGGAATAATATAAACCATCAAATCTATCTTTGTTTATTTTATCCAAAAAGTTTCCTGCTGTTATCAGTCTTTTACTAGGAACGCATCCAACATTTACACAGGTTCCTCCAAGCAGTGCCCCCTTGGTTTCATTTTTCCCTATCATGACTGTTTTAATTCCAAATTCATCTGCTTTCAATGCAGCAGCAAATGCGGCAGCCCCTTGTCCGATTATTGCATATTCATACTCTTCCATTTTTTTCCTCCCTCAGTATACCGCACTTCTTTAAGTAACTTTCATAATTTTTAACGTGGTTAGCTACTTCGTCAACTAATTCTTTGGTTTCATTGTTAATTCTGTAAATCCTTTTCCTTCCGTCTTTTCTTACACTTATAAATTTGCAGTTAATAAGACATTTCAAGTCATGCGATAAGTTAGTCTGCCCTACTTTGAGTTTTTGCTGAAGTTCTCCTGCACACAGTTCTTTGTCTCTCAGCTGCATTAGTATGTTAAATCTATTTCTGTTTGCAAATGCGTCAAAGAAAAGATCCGTTGCGTTTTTCATAAACCATTCTTGGATATTGCATTTTCAAGGTTTCCTATTCCGCCTGCAATTCCTTCTCCAACATATAATATTTTTCCACTGGGACTTATCAGGTAGTAAATATCAAGCTGAAATGCCGGTGGAGTGTTATACGCCAGAGTCATGTTATAGCTTGCAACTCCCCCAGTCACATAGGTGTTATTGTTCCCATATTCTGAAATGAACTGGGAAATAGGCATTCCCGAACTTCCAAGGTCATTGTACTGCTCTAACTCCAATATCTTTACATTGTGCTCCTTGAAAAACGCAAGGTTGTCAGCTACTGCAGTGTTCCCCTGTGCACAGCTGCTGCACCATGTGGCTACAAACCATAAAATAAGAGGCTCTCCTTTATAGTTGTTTAAGCTTTCAGTGCTTCCGTTTGCAAGCTGAAAAGTGTAATTTGGCGCAGTTTCGCCTACAGACAGATATTTAGTGGATTTTGCGTGGTTTAAAATGAAAAAGTTCAATATAATAACTAATGCAATTAACACAGCAATTGTGTATAAAACATACTTTATCTTGATTTTCATTCTTTAACCTCACAGCACTCTTCCTTTGTAGCAGTGTTTATTTTGCAGCTTGCATTTATGTTTTTTGTGATCTGCAACAGACCGATATATGCTATTATCACTCCTGCTGCAATGAATCCCGGCCCGTAAATAGAAAATATTGACTGCAGTTTTCCGGTGTTTCCGACTATAAAAGACGTTGAAAACCCAAGTACAGCAAGCAATGAAGGTATAATACTGGTACAGCATAAGCTGCTTGGCAATACTGCTCCAATTATTGAGCCTAAAGTCAATTTTTTGCTTGTCTTTGCCTTTAATTTGTAGGAATAAATATTCATAGTTATAACCAAGCTGATTAGAAAAGATACTGCAAAAGCTGAAAGCAAATCAAAGTAAACATAGTAAGTCCCAAAGTCTATTATCCCAGTAGCAGAGCTTTCTAAAAGGTAAAAATAGAGAGCAAACACTACCACAAACATAATGGAAAAGAGCAATGCATACCTTTTCATAGTTATAACTTTCTTTATATCCTGAAGCATATATTTTATATGAAATAATTATCATATATAAAGATTTTCATATTTTTAAAATATTTAACCTAATAAAAAGAAGTAAATTAATGAATGATCCTAAAAGAAAAGCTAGCACTTACATTGTTTTGGCTATCATACTCTTATTCGTACTTATCTTAATTTACTATGCGCTTACTGCAGGCAATACAAAACAGTTATCAGTGGTGATTAAAAACTGGAGTTTAACAAGCGCTTCAAATTCATTTTATCCTATAAATTTTCTAAATATAACTGACGTTTTTAACAGTTCAAATAATCAGCTTTATTTTCTAGTTAAACTGAAAAACGGCGGCAGTTCCGAAGTAGACTATACCTCAGGATGCATTTCTTCTTTGTCCGGTATCGTTTATCCAACAGACATAGCAAATCTAAGCAATGAAAAGAATGTAGTTTCATGCAATACAATTACTATAGCATCGCTTCTTCCTAATCAAACGGCTACAGTTCAATGGCCGGTTCAGCCACAAGTAGTAGAAGTATTGAAGACAGGGAATTTTAATGTAAATCTTACTTTTCCTTTTAAAGTTTACAATGCAACACCTATACACTGCCCAAAAATCAATCTTTCCTGTCCCGCAAATTTTTATTTTAGCAACTTTACGAAAAATGCAACAATTCAAGTATCAGTTTCTTAAAGTAACTGAACTTGGCAGCATAATAGGAAAGCTATATAAACCTTGAAAAGTCTAATAATAATATAGTAAGTCATACAAAGTGACTTTGGTCTATTAGACCTTAAATCACGATTAACAATTTGGCCTAAGTGGGCCTTTTTGAATGAATAGGAGGTGTTGAATTATGGCAAAGATAGGACCTACTTCTTTCAAGTATATCCTTCATGCAAAGTTTACTGCTGACAGTCTGATTGATAAACCAGACGTTATAGGTGCGGTATTCGGACAGACAGAGGGTCTGTTGGGTGAAGAACTTGACTTAAGAGAAGCGCAGAAAAACGGAAAAATAGGAAGAATAAACGTAGAAAGTTCATCGGCAGGTGGAAAAACCAACGGTGAAATAACCATACCTACTTCTTTGGGGATGGCAGAGACAGCATTGATAGGAGCAGCAATAGAAACAATTGATAGAATAGGGCCTTCAAAGGCTACTGTTTCAGTTGACAAGATAGAAGACGTTAGAATCTCAAAGAGAGAGTATATAATGAACAGGGCCCAGAAGCTCCTCGAAGAAGCTATGAAAGTTTCTGAAGTTGATACTACAGAACTGCTACAGAAACTTTATGAAGAAGTAAGGCAGAAGGAATTTGTTGAGTACGGCTCTGAAAAATTACCAGCTGGTCCGGATTTAGAGGATTCTGAGGAAATAATTGTAGTCGAAGGGAGAGCAGATGTAATGAACATGCTTAAGCATGGCTTCTCAAATGTAATTGGAATGAATGGCACTAACATACCTAAAACGGTTATTGAACTAAGCAGAAAGAAAATAGTTACTCTTTTCGTTGATGGAGACAGAGGCGGTGACATGATAATAAACTCCTTTATCCAGCAAGGACATGTAGACTTTATAGCAAAGGCACCTTCAGGAACGGAAGTAGAAGAACTATCAAAGAAGGAAATAAACCAAGCATTGCGCGCAAAGGTTCCAATAGAAGAATACGATCCGTCTTTGAGAAGGGAATCGGCAACTCCTAAAAAACAGGCACAGTCAGCTCCTGTAGAAGTTCCGCAGGAAATAAAGGAGAAGGTTACTCCTTTGGTAAATGATATAATCGGCACAAGGGGAGCATTTCTTGTAAACAACAAGTTTGAGATACTGGGAAGGATACCCTATAAAGGAGTTGAAGATGCAATACTCAATCTAGAGAATATATACATGCTTGTTCTTGATGGATTGGTAACTGACGAAATAGCAAAGGCAGCTGAAGAAAGTGAGATAACTTACGTTATAGGAAGCAGAGTTCTGGCAAGCAGTTCATCTGTAAAACTACTGTCATATGATGACCTTGGCTATAAATATAGATAAAGGCAAGAAAGTTTTGGTTAACTGTAAAGACTCTCAATCAAATGAATTACTGGAGGATAAGGTTTATTTTAAACCAATAATCTTCTTTGCTTTATTATAAAAATATTCTCTGCTTTCTTTCATCTCTGATAATCCTCTTTTGATTGAATCTTCTGCTACCCCTGCCGCTATTCGTGGGTATAATTCTCTTTCCTCCATGTTTGGAACGATATACTCTCTCTTTAATCCTTTTTCCTGTGCGAATTTTGCAAGCTCTTCAGCAGCGGCTATCGCCGTAAAGTCGTCTATTTTTTTGGCTTTTGAATCCAGTACGCCTCTGAAAAGCGCGGGAAATACAAGGCTGTTGTTTATCTGATTGGGGTAATCGGACCTGCCCGTTGAAACAATGTATGCTCCTGCCTTGTAAGCTTCTTCAGGGGAAATCTCAGGGTTTGGATTGGCATTTGCAAATACTATAGGCTTTGAATTCATTCTTTTTATCCATTCGGGCTTTATACTCCCTTCTCTGCTAAACCCTACAACGATGTCCGCGCCTTCAAATGAACCGTCAGCATCAGTAATAGAATCTTTATTGGATTTTTTCATGACTTCGTATTTCCACCTGTTTGTTGTTTTTATTATTTCAATGTCGTCTCTGCTGTTGTAAAGCGGGCCTTTGCTGTCCCCTATTATTATGTTTCCGGTATCAATGCCGTATTTTTCAAGTATACGAAATAATGCAATATTCGCAGCTCCTGCGCCTATCAAAACTATCCTGCTTTTCTTTAAGTCCTTATCTACCAGTTTCGTGGCATTTATAAGACCTGCCAACGTAGCAGCCGCCGTTCCCTGCTGGTCGTCATGCCATACCGGAACTTTCAATTCCTGCTGCAGTCTTTCCAGTACTTCAAAGCAGAAGGGAGATTCTATGTCTTCTAAATGTATGCCTCCACTGGTTACTGAAATGTTTTTTACAACGTTTACAAATTCATCCACTTCCTTTGTTTCTATTGGTATAGGTACAGCATTTACTCCTCCAAATTCCTTGTATATCAATGATTTGCCCTCCATAACAGGCAAAGAAGCAAGCGGGCCTATATCCCCCAAGCCAAGAACTCTTGTTCCATTTGTTATTATAAAAATTGTATTCCACCTCCAAGTCAGATCCCAGGACAAACGGCTGTCATTGCTTATTGCCGTAGAAACAGCCGCTACTCCTGGAGTGTAGACTATTGACAGGTCTTTTAATGATCTTATTTTTAAAGTAGGCTTCAGTTCTATTTTACCGCCGTACTTTTTTGAGTAATCTATGGCCAGCTTAGAATAATCCGTTTTATTATCCATCTATTATTATCGTATATGCTATATTTAAATATTTTCTTTTATTCCTTGATTTTGTCCGTTTTTCTCCAATTTATAGAAAAAAGCAATATTTATATGCTAAAAATAGTAAACAGAGATATGGATTTTAAAGTCGCCGGTATAAATGAATTGAGGAAGGGAGACACTATCCTAGTAGATGAGCAGTTTATCTGCAAAATAACTGACATAGCACTCAGTGCCCCGGGAAAGCATGGGCATGCAAAAGCTAGAGTTGAAGCCGTAGGCGTTATAGACGGCAAAAAACGGGTTTTCGTTATGTCTGCTGAAGATAGGGCTAAGATTCCAATAATAGAAAAGAGAGTTGCACAGGTCATTAGCATTAATGATAGTAAGGTGCAGCTAATGGACATGGAATCCTACGAGGTTTTTGATGCAGATATTCCAGAAGAATTAAAGGATAAAATAAAAGAGGGTGCACAGGTTACTTACTCAGATTTAATGGGCCAGAAGTTGATAAAAGGAATGAAATGATTGTTTCAGATTTTTATTATTTTTATTAACTCAAATGCTCCATGTTATTCTAGTAACATGCAGTTATTTTGTCTGTGATATCTTAAAGCGTTTAATTCATTCACTAACTATTTAGATTTGTTTTCAAAATTTAATATCTAATGTTTTCTTAGCTCAAAGAAATATTTATATCCCCTGATTTATAGTAAATAATATGCCATTTAAAGCCTCAAACAATAGAGAAAAAGAAAAGACAGAGCATTCCTATATATATTCACACACAACTAATCACTTAAATTTTACAGTAAAAAGCAAGAGATCACAGTCAGCCTTAGAGTATATGATGACGTATGGCTGGGCAATATTGATCATAGTAATAGTTGCAGTAATATTATACAGCATGGGTATTTTCAATCCATCATCAAGCGTAACTTTCACAAGCAGTGGTTTCTCACCGTTTACAATTTCTTCGGTTATCTGTTCACAGGATGGTCTGTCTTTCTCTATATTAGCAGGACCAGTACCAAATGGTGCATATTCAATGTCAATAAGCAGTTTTTACATGATTTCTTCAACAGGAACAAATACTTCAAGAATAAGTTATACTTTACAAAATCCAATAACATTAAAATCAGGTCAAACAGGTGTTATAGCAATTCCTAATGTGATCTGCCCTTCATCAGGCACAAAAGTTTCCATATCTGGAACTGTTCAGTATAGCTATTCAACGCTAGCAGGCAATGTTGTTACAAATGCAACAGGAACACTGGCAGGAACAGCTACTCACGGTCCAACTTTACCAGGAGGGATAGAATATTACTCTCAAATAACTATCTCTAACAGTCAGTCTTCAGCAACTCCAAACCCATTCCAGCAGATGATTAATTTCACATCCTCAGATTCAGGCTTTTCCTCAATAGCAACAGGCAATTTCGGCCAAAACGTGGAATTCTTCTATTATAACGGGACAGTAATACCCAGTTGGCTGGAGAATTATACATCAACAAATGCACTTTGGTGGCTAAAGATAGCAGCAATACCTAGTGGTTCATCAGAAACCATATATGTAGGTTTTGCTCCAACCTCAACCAATTTATTCAACACAGTAAACGACGGCGAAGCTCCTCAATTATCATGTCCAAATCCTAGTGATACAGTTTCATGTTCAACTTATGCAGAGTACGATGATGGAGTTAATGTATTTAATAATTACTGGAATTTTGCTGGGGCTACCTTACCAAGCGAATTTTCAGAAGTTAATGCAGGGGGGACAATAACCGTTAATAATGGGCTGAATATTTCAATGAGTTCTAATTGGGGTACTTATATTATATCGAAGACAACATTCTCAGACAATGAGATATTTGGATCGTATTTCAAGTCAGATAACATAAATACAGTAAGTGATGCCGGGGCATCGCTAATTTATTCCACTTCTTCAAATTTAGGAGGATCACAGTACGCAGCTACACAATATGGGGATAGTGGTAGTTACACGAATTTTGTATATAACTATGCTAATGGAGTATTCCCATGGAATGCAATTGATCAGCCTTATACTTATCCAACGAACACTTTTTATTTTTATATAATTGGTATAACATCATCTGGAACTTTCGGAAACGGGTGGATAAATAATGTTCTTATAAACAGTGCTAACTCAAATCAATTAGAGACATCGGGTTATATTGCTCTGCAGCAAACACAACAAACTGGCATTTTTCAATATGTTTTTGTTGGAGAATATCCTCCAAACGGAGTAATACCTTCCGTGAGCTTTGGAAGTGTACAATAAAACATAAACAGTTTTCCAATTAAATATTCAGTTAAAAATTATTGGTATTTTTTGACTCTTAGTCCTTTATTAAAGTTTTAATTATTAATTTTATTATCCTATATCACAAATAAATTAAAGATAAATCTCTAATTATTTAATTAATCAAAATTCCCTGCTTTTTTACTTTCTTCTATAAGTTTTTTCTGCTGTTCATCGTCCTTTTTAAAACCTTCCTGCTGCAGCTTTTCTCTTCTATTATCACTCATCTTTGCAAATAAGTTACACCAGTCCCTTCCGGAAACAACTAAATTAAATTTAACTAAGGAAGGGTGTGCGCATTTCCCTCTTTCTAATAAATCTGCGTTGAGCACATCATTTGGTATAAAGTACTTGCAAAGCAAACAGTTTTCACCCTGCCATGTTATATGTTTATTGTTTTCTTCCGTTTTATTCATAATATATTATGTTTGCTTTAGTTGCTGTTTCAGGGTTTCTATTCATTTTGTTTATTGTGGTTTTTATTATCTCACGCAGAGTATCCTCATATCTACTCTTATTAATTGAATATACCCATCCATAAAGTTGTCTAGCCACTTCATTTTTATATCTGAATTTATCTAATTTTTGTTCAAAAGCTCGTTCAAATCTAAAACCTACATATATTTTTGGTTCAAGGAAACTTCTTCTAATTTCGTACTCAACGCCTTCTTTTATAGGAACCAGCTTACCGTCAATATATTCATTTGAGCGGTAGTGATCTTTTACTTTCTTAACTTTATAGCCTAAATCAGAAAGCGCGTTGCTGAGCGTTTTTTCTAGTTCACTTGTTTTTACCGGATCTCGAAAATCAGCGAATATCATTTTAATATATTGAATATTAATAATATTTAAGCCTTTATTAAATCCTAAGCAAAGTCCTAAAAAGCAGATAATACTTTATTAAATCTTTGAATCTACTTAAACCAAAGTTGCTGTTTTTTGGAGTAAGGTTATCTATATTATGCATATCCTTTTGGTTTATGTTAAAATTAGTGGCGGCAATATTTTCTAACATATGCTTTGGGTTACTGGCTTTTGTTAAAGGTATCACAATATCTTTTTGGATAAGCCATCTCAGAAGCATCTGCCCGGCCGTCTTGTTGTATTTTTCACCTAATTCATTTAAGCTTTTGATTAGTTCATTGTATTTTCTCTTAAATATGGCACCATGCGCAAATGGGCTGTAAGCTAAAAGTGTAATCTTCTGTTTTTTCATATAATCCATTAGATTAATTTCTGGCGTCCTTTGAATGAGGTTATATTCAACTTGATTTGAAACTATTTCATATTTAGACATAGCTTCTTGTGCATTCTTAAGTTCTTTTTCATTGAAGTTGCTTACTCCTATGTACCTTATCTTGCCGTCGTAAACAAGTTTTTCCATGGCCTTCATTGTTTTATTTATATCTATTCCCGGATTCGGCCAGTGGAGCTGGTAAAGGTCTATCTGTTTTATGCCTAAATTTTTAAGGCTTCTCTCACAGGCCTTTATTACTGATTCGTATCTGAAGTGGGTTGCCCAAACTTTAGTAGCTATAAATAACCCTGGTTTGCCTGTTATTACCCTCCCTACAAATTTTTCCGTACCGTATATCTCTGCAGTATCTATAAAATTCACGTCTTTACTTATCGCAAGGCTTATGGCCTTTTCGTTTTCTTTCGTGTTTTTGCCTAATTGCCAGGTGCCTATTCCTATCTTGGATAGTCTTTCTTTAGTATTTCCAAGAATTTTGTATTCCATTTATAGTATTTGCTTTTGAAATATAAATATGATTTTATCAAAGGTGAGCGGGAAAAACCTATGTGCTTTAGCAGTGGGAGAATGTCACGGACCATAACACCAAGTCCCAGTCGGCATGAAATACATACAAGTATACTCTCGTCTGCATCGTCATTGTCATCTACAGTGACGTGTTTCTCAAACTTTCTACCTAAATGCGGAAAAGATATTATAAAATATACTCAAGACGTGCATAGTTTTAGTTTACACTGCGATCTTGGCCAGTCTAGATACGGCACTGCGGATCGGTGATTGGATAGCAGTCTAAAACGTCTTTCCGGTTAGACGCAATTAACTCTTGGAACTAACGGATATGAAACAAAAGACGTTTACAGTGACACTGTATAACCCTTTACACCGTCTCTGTCAGCTTCAAGATACCCCTCAGTATCGAGGCTCATCCTTGCTGTGTCCTTCTTTAACCCTGCATTGCCAAGGTATTCAATAAATTCTCTAGGGGTCTCGTTCACCCCGTTTTCGCTGAATACTATCTTCTCACATCCTTTGCTCTTGGCCCTGTATATAAGGTCCTTGTACACGGCATCGAATATCTTGGGCTTCCTGAAAGTGCGGTGTCCCTCTACGGAATCGACAAGAAAATTATCACCTTCAGTATAGCATATGGCGCTTCCAAGAGTCTTGCCGTTGATATCATACCTTATAAGGGTAAATCGTTCATCCTTGCAATAATCATATATCCCCTTCTCATTATGAACATAGGGGAGATACACGCATGCCATCTGCACTCTGGAATCATAGTCCAAGGGGTTATTGCTCTCCACGGCCACGAGCACGTTCTTGCCCGAGAGGATAGTAAGATCCTCTCTATGATTGGAAACGGAAAGTATATCGTTTATCGCCTCGTCTCCGGTATCACTAAGCACCTTCACCGCGTCTCCTATTTTACCCTCTCTTACCAACCCTATTATCTCCCAAAGTCTGGATTTGTAGGAGGCTTTAAACGCGTCTCCGGCAAGCCTAATGGTCTTTTCCCCCACTATCTTGGAAACGGTATCAAAGGCTTCTTTATATTTGGCAGGATCTTTGGAACCCGTTATCGCTACGATGGAAAGATAAGGCAGCATGCTGCGGTCTATGCTAATTGGGTGGGGATCACCGTTTACGGTGATATCATACGCCCTTCTATCCTTCTCGGAGGAATGGCTTACCAGCTCGGCAAGCCCCTTTCTTTCTGATTTTTCGACGGAAAACAGCATTAGCAGGCGGTCGTTATCGAGTTCCTTGTCTATCCCATAAGTTTCAGCTAAGTACTTATTTACCAGCTTTCCATAGCCTGTGATGTTCTCTTTGGTGGGAAGGGGAAGCTCCTTATCGGAGTTTACATAAGCGGTAACGACATCTAAGCTGTTCTTCCCGTCTATCAGCCCGGCAAGCCCCTCTCTATATATTGATACGATATCCTTATTAGTCAACAGGTCAAATACGTCGCTTCCAGAGCTCTTTACAAGTCTACAGGCCGTCATTACAGCTCCTTTTGTATAATTGGCAACACCTGTCAATATCCGAGAAGGCTCTTCACTAGCAACATTTACTAATCCCCAAACAACACTCCGAGCAATATATCCTTTATACCTTTCGATAACTCTTGCAGACTCTATCACAGCTTCTTTGTCTTTTGTATTATTAGCAATATAACTCAACGCAAAAGCAACGGTCCAAGCGTCCCCTCCTTTATATCTCCCGATAACTCTTGCAGACTCTATCACAGCTTCTTTGTCTTTTGTATTAACAGCAACATCTGTCAATTCACAAGCAACACCCAGAGCAAAATATCCTTTATACCTTTCGATAACTCTTGCAGACTCTATCACAGCTTCTTTGTCTTTTGTATACTTAGCAATATCTGCCAATCTTCGAGCAACAACTCGAACAATCTCTTCTTCATGTATCCCGATAACTCCCTCAACTGCAGCCTTAGCTTCTGGCCCCACAGCATCTATTTTTGCGAGCAACCTTGCATCAAGTATGTCTTCAAGTTTCATAGTTTCCTTTAGTTTTTTTCTATAGTTGAGGAGAACTTTTTCCTTACCGATTCAGTCCTTCCCATACTAATATAAGATTTGTGGTTCTTTATATACTCACTACTGTTTTGTGATTATTAATGTATAATAATAGGGCATAGGATGGCCTGAGTCGGTAGCTTTCTAAAATTTCTGTCGTGGGGCATCCTTTCCCGCTGATTTTACTCAGGACAACAGGATCTGATGGGGGCGTCGGGTAATCAAGTTTTAGTCTTTATCAGTTTTATCAAAGGTGAGCGGGAAAACCCACACTCTTTAGATGTGGGAGAATGTCACCTCTTTAGTTGCCTTTTACTTTAAAGTGCATGAACGGCGGATCAAAGTCTGTTGAGGTATTCCCTTGATTTTATGAGGTATACCTCCTCTATGGCATCTACGAAGTTGTTTTCATACTGCTTAATTCTATCTGCGACACTTCTTTTGTATGTGTTGTATGTCCAGAACGCCGTCATAAAAAGCAAGAAAGACGACATAAAAAGTCCTATCGGCATCGTGGTAAGTCTCCCGTTTGAGAGTGAGTAATCTGCCATGCCAGATAAACTGCTTAATACCCCAGAAAAAACGGCGTATTTAGTAAGGTATCCACCCTTATTTTCCCGTTTTATCTCTTTGTCACATGCATTTTCATAGCACGGATTCTTTTTGTATTTATAGAAAAGCCTGTTATATATCTCCTTTAAACTGACTTTTTTATTGGCAAGAAATTCTATCTTTCGCTTTAGTTCTCTATCTTGCAAGATTGTTTCT
Organism: Candidatus Parvarchaeota archaeon; assembly: GCA_023378805.1. Classification (GTDB taxonomy): domain Archaea; phylum Nanobdellota; class Nanobdellia; order Parvarchaeales; family Parvarchaeaceae; genus Parvarchaeum. The sequence continues at coordinate 12,263 of JAMCSQ010000020.1, forward strand.
ACTTTGTTTTTAGGAGACAATGACAAAATATTGTCAAGGCTTACTTTGTCCATAGACTATTAAGATTTCATTTATTTAAAAAGAATTTCCTAAATCGTTATGACGGAGAAGCCATCGTCTATGCTCTTTGACAGGTACTCTCCCGCGGGCAGCAATTCCAAATGATCCTTGAATTTGTCTTCAAGCTTGTTTTGCTGCGCTATAAATACGCAGGCCTTAGGTTTTATTGCTTCTTTAGCCTTGTCAATGTTTTCAATAAGGTCTGCGTGTTCTGCTATAAAATTCTCAGCAGGGCCAAATATAAGGAATCTTACTTCATCTCCTTTGTCTTTTCTTCTGGAAGCGAAGTTTACCGCCATATCTATCTTTGCTTGATCAGCACTTATAACAAAAAAGAACATTTTTGCCATTCCTTTTTATGATTTTCATATATTAAATATTTTCTGGTCCTAATGCAAATTTTTACAAACCGTTAGTTCATCTTGCTTTTTATTATTCTCGATAGCTTTTCAGAAAACGCTTCATCCTTGTTCTTTAGCCTCAAAATCTTTACTTTTTTGTTTGAAAGCCTTATATCAAAGGATTTGCCGGGATTAATTTCGCTTATAATTATCCCATCATAGCTAAGCATTCCCCTCCCTTTTTCTATTTCAACATGCAATCTTTCATCTTTTCTTAGTATAACAGAATTGGAAAGCGGGTTTTCTATTGATAGAAAAGTAAGGCACAGTACGCTTCTGTCCAGTATTATAGGCCCGCCTGCTGTTCTGTTGTAAGCCGTTGAACCTATTGCACTGGTCACAAGCAAGCCGTCCCCACTTAAAGTATACTCATAAAGCCTGTTTCTCTTTCCATTTTCGTCATAATAAAGTTTAAAGTAAACCTCCTCCTGTACATTCTTCAGAAGAATTTCATTTACCCCATAATACCTGCTGTTCTCATATTCAACTTCTATCTTTTTTCCCAATTCTTCTATCCTGTAGCTTTTTGACAGCAGGCTTTTTATTATGAAATTTATGTCTTTCAGATCAACGTCTGCATAATACCCTGTACTATTTTTTTCATCGCTTCTTATTGAGAGGATTGGCCCGTCGAACTCGTTTGCTGCCTTTATGAAAGTGCCGTCCCCTCCAATAGCAAGGCATACCTCTGCGTCATCCGAAACGTCAAATTTACTGTAAAGCTTTTTGAGTTCAGGGTAATTCTTTTTTGAAATTATCTTTATTTTCATTTTAATTAATGTTTTCCTTGCTTAAAATATCTTTATAGGCGGGGAAGGGGGTAACATGTTTTTGTGCGAATTCTTTTTTATCAGCTCCATAACCTTAATCACCTTTTCCTTCTTTATGCCTGTTACTTTTTCGATTTTTTCAGGTTTTAGTAGCTTCTTTTCATTAATTGAGTAAAGTACCTTATCTATTTCCTCATAAAGCAAACCAAGCTCATTTTCAGCCGTTTGTCCTTTCCATAGCTGCGGAGAGGGTATCTTTTCTGCTATCTTTGAAAATACATTCATTTTTTCATTTTTTCCTAACCACAGTAGTATCTGCCTAAGCTGAGTCTTGTATAGGTGCTCAGGCACGTTTATGTCAACTCCCCCATCTCCATATTTTGTGTAATACCCCAAGGCATGTTCGCTTCTGTCGTCTGTTCCTGCAACTATGGCATTTAATTCATTTGCTTCCTTGTATAAAAGAAGCATTCTAAGTCTTGCTTTTATGTTCGCTCTTGCAATTCTGTTTTTTGCTTTCTTTAACTCGGGATTCTTCTTTTCTATAGCTTTCATTATCGGAGAAATGCTTATTCTCTCGGTTTTTATTCCAATTGCCTTTGCAACTGCATATGCGTCATTTTCATCTTCCTTTGGGTTTGAATCAGAAGGCATTATTAAGCCAAGTACATTGTTTTTTCCCAGCGCTAAACTACATAAGTATGCTGTAAATGCAGAATCGCTTCCACCGGATAATCCAACTATTGCTTTCTTGGTTTTAAGTGGTTTAAAGTAATCCTTTATCCACTTAATAGTGTAATTAACCGCTTTCTTTTCATCTATTTTTAATTCGTTGGGAATTTCCATATCCAAAGAAAAGCTATTGAAGTTTATTCTTATCTATTCTTACTATCTTTGCAGAATAGTCGTCTTTCATGTATCCTATGGTGTTTTCATGTTTTTCAGCGCTTATATCTGCGCAGCCGTTTTCTACAATATTTACTTTGTAGCCCCTGAAGAATGCATCAGCAGCGGTGTGCTGCACGCATATGCTTGTTACAAGTCCGGCAATATAAACTTCTTGTATTTTGTTATACTTTAATAGATTGTCAAGAACTGTATTGTAAAATCCACTGTAAGCCCTCTTGTCGATCCTGAAAAGGTTGTTATTTCCTTTTTTATCATTTATCCCATTGTTTGAATCAGCATTGGTTAATTTCACTAAACCCTGTGAAGGGAGCCAGTCAACTATCTCGCTGCTTTCCGTGTCTTTCATGCAGTGGTTTTTCCATGGCCCGCCGTTAATTTCCAGTTCTGGATCATTGATTTGATGGGAATCACAGCAGTATATTATAGGCATATTATTTTTATTTGCATATTCTACAAGCTCCTGGAGATTTCTCTTTATTTTTTCCACGTTTTTACAGTACATGTTTTTGTCATAGCCTTCCTGGCCAAAACCCTTTATTAAATCCACCAATAACAAAGCTTTTTTCATATTACCTCCTTTTCAACTCTTTATCAGTTATGATTTAAATTGTCTGTAGTATGGGAAAAAATGGTACATGACTTTTAAATGACTGTAAAAATTTCCCATTTAGATTACTTAATAAGAGAGCTCCTTTCTTGTATAGTTATGAAAAAGCTGAATTCACTGTTAATGGATGACTCAGAAATGCCGCTGTTTCTCGATTATTATGAACTGACAAGCGGCCAGGCAAACTTTGATCAGGGTAGAAACAATAGGATAACGGAGATTTATTACTTTAGAAAGATACCTGAAAACCTTGGAGGTTACATGGTTACTGCAGGCCTCGAGCAAATAATTGATTTCATAAAAAACTTCAAGTTTAGCAGGAAAGAAGCAGAATGGCTAAAGGAAAGCTCAAACGGTGCATTAACCGATGATTTTTTAGATTACCTCCAGAAATTTAAGTTCAAAGGAACTGTAAATGCAGTACCTGAGGGAACGGTTGTGTTTCCAAACGAGCCTATAATTACCATAACCGGAAATTCAATAGATGTGCAATTGTTTGAAACATACATTCTTTCGGTGATGAACTTCCAGACAATGGTGGCCACTAAGGCAGCCAGGATATCTTACGCTTCAAAAGGCAAACCTTTTCTGGATTTTGGCGCAAGAAGAGCTCATGGAAGGGATGCAGCGATTTTAAGTTCAAGAGCGTCTTACATAGGCGGAGCGACTGGGACGGCCCTGGTATCAGCTGCCATGAAGCTTGGTATACCATACTCCGGGACAATGCCCCACAAGTTTATACAGGAAAGGGAAAGCGAGCTCGAAGCTTTCAGAGAATACACAGAATCATTTCCAAACGATGCGGTTTTGCTTATAGACACTTATGATACTTTGAAAGGCGCACAGAATGCCTGTATTGTGGGAAATGAACTGAGGAAAAAGGGATACGAATTAAAGGGAGTTAGGATAGACGGGGGAGATATTTTGCAGGCCAGTAGACAGGTCAGAAGGATACTCGATGATAACTCCTTTTCAAATACAAAGATAATAGCAAGCAGCGATTTAGATGAATACCAGATAGATTACTTTGTAAAGAACAACGCGCCTATAGACGTTTATGGCGTAGGAACCAGGTTAGATACGGCAGCTAACTACAATTCGATTTCAAAGAAGGGAGGGGTCTCTGCACTTGGAGGAGTTTATAAACTTGTAGAAGAGGAGGAAAATGGAACCTTTGTCCCAAAGATAAAGATAAGCAGCAGTGATAAAACAACATTGCCTTTCAACAAGCAGATCTACCGCAAAATGAGAAACAATTTTATTCTTGAAGACATAATAGCTCGGCCTTCCTCTACAGGATATGAGGGATACCAGCAGATTCTGGTTCCTGTAATAAAAAATGGCAAATTGGTTTATGATTTTCCTGCATTAAAAGAAATAAAGGAATACGCTGAAAAGCAGCTTTCATCTTTGCCTGAAAAATATAGACGCTTGGAAGACTTCGAAGAGTTTCCTGTTAAAATAGGTGAGGAAATAATGTCCGCAAGGAACAAGATAATACAGGAAAAGCTTAGCTCTTAAGCCTATAGATGCTAAACCTTGCGTCTCTTAGTGTTTTATTCTCTTCTATCAAATCTTTCTTCTTAAGGTAGGATATGCCATGCCTTACAGTCCTTATCTGCAGCGAAGACAGGCTTATTATGTCCTTTTGTGTCAGCGGGCCTTCATACTCCAAAAGCTTCAGTATAAACTTTGCGGATGGAGGGGCATCGTCTATGTACGGAATGCTTATTTCTCTGCTTTTTATCTTTTCCAGGGGCGTTTTCTTTATTTCGTTTATAGTAATGAAGTTTGCCGGTATATCATACTTCTTTATTGTTATCTGTTTTCCTTTGAAGGGATAGCGGAATCTGCCGTCACAGACTATTTCTATTCCTCTTTTGGAATTTATGTTCTTTATAGTAATCAATGAACTGCCGTTTGCAATTATTGGTCTGTTCCGCTGCATTGATGATAAAGGTGTTAGTTCTATCACATCTGCATCATTCAGTATTACGGGCCCTCCAGACGAAGAAGAGTAGCCGGTAGATCCGGTTGCTGTTGAAACGATTAGGCCATCACCCTCATCATTGAACATTTTATCGCTGTCAATATAAAGTGAATAGGATATCACCGATGCGGTCTGGTTTGCGCATATAACAAACTCATTTAATACCGGCGGAAGTGGTTTATCATCAACAAATGCTTCCAATCTGTTTCTTCTTTCTATGTCGTACTCCCCGTTTTTTATCGTACTGAAAAGCCTTTTGAAATCCTCCAGTGTTATCTCCGGAAGAAATTCATTTTCATATATTGAAACGCCTAGTACCGGGATAGCGGATTTGATATTCCTGAATGTCCTGAGTACATTGAAACTGCTCCCGAATGCTATGATAATGTCAACTCCCTTAAGCTTTCCAATTTTCTTTTCATTTTTTTCAACGAAGAATTCTGCTTTCTTGTCCTTGAGAAATTTTAGAAGAGATGGAAGGGACTTTTTACTTTCGCTGTCTGAATAATCAATTGAAACATAAAACTTCATATTTTTCCTTATATAATTATAGAAAAGCAACGTATATATAATATCTGATTCAGATGCTCAACCTGTTATCTATTTCTTCTATATAGGTTATGCCATTTTCATTTAAAGGGTTACTATAATCTAATAACTTTAAACCCGTCCCATAAAGAAAGCTTTTGAGTTTTGACATCTTTTTTTCTCCAGTTCTGTCATTGTCATAAAGTGCTATCACTTTATTTCTGTGGTAAAGAAGCACTTCATTGTATATCCTATTTTCATCTTTGTAGGAAACTTGAAGTATTGCATAACTGGGTATGCCTAACTTTCTAAGCGCTTCTTTATCTCTCTTCCCTTCAACTAGTATTACAGCATCGCGTGATTCTTCCTTTATAGAATCTATTACTTGTGCTAACCCCTGTTTTACCACAGTTTTTACTGATAGGTCTTATTTAAAATGGCTTTTATTTGTATTACCTTTGTATTACTTTGTCTGCCAATTTAGTTTCTAATCTTTCAGTGGCATATCTTTATTTTTAGCCTTGATATGGCAACATCTCATACACCTTCTATATTGTACAGGCGTACGTATCCATATGCTTCTATTTTAGGCATTTATTATATAAAATCCAGCGGTTAAAACCTATTTCTTTACATAATGCCTGTTACTAATATGCAGGGCCTTAATTCAAAAGTGAATTTTTCCATAGAAAAGATTGCATTTAAAGTGGAGGATTTATTGCTTACTAGCCCATTAAGAATAGCTAATGAAAATTACTCCTCAGCTAAAACGGTTTTTGTAAGCATAAAATCAAGAGGTTTTGAAGGAATAGGAGAAGCAGCGCCGGATAAAGAAGTAACCGGTGAAGACTTTCATTCAGTTTCCAGGTTCATAGAAAAAGCTAATTTAGAATTTAAAGGCAGAGACGCTTTCGATATAGAAGGGATAAATAACTCAATGGATAAGATCTCAAAGGGAGACAGTTCCGCAAAAGCAGGAATAGACATTGCATTGTACGATTTAGTAGGCAAGATAATGAAGAAGAGGGCCGTATCACTTCTTGGAGGAAGGGGAAACCGCAGACAGACTTCAATGACAATAGGCATAGAAAATGAAGGGCTTTCAGTCAAGCATGCAAGGCTTTACAAAAGACAGGGTTTTAAGGTCATAAAGATAAAGGTGGGCCTCGATACAGACGAAGACATAAAAAGGATACGTAAGATAAGGGAAGAGGTAGGCAGGGGTATTAAACTAGTCGTTGATGCCAACCAGGGATATACATTAAGGGAAGCACAGTTTTTTCTTTCGGAAGCAGAAGCCTTTAATCTCGGTTTCCTGGAACAGCCAGTCAAATTCTCAGATTTTTATGCCTTGAAAAAATTAAGGGAAAGCAGCAGCATACCTATAATGGCCGATGAAGCAATGAAAAGCATCGAAGACTTTAGGAGGCTTGCAGCTATGGATGCCGTTTCAATGATTAATTTAAAGATTATGAAAGTAGGCGGCATAACAAAGGGAATGCAGATAGCTAGAGAAGCAATGTCAAAAAATATAGGGGTTATGGTTGGTTGCATGGAAGAAAGCAGGGTTGGCATAGCTGCAGGCATGCACCTTGACCTTTCAATAAAGGATATAGGCTTTGCAGACTTAGATGCCCACCTAACACACAAGAACAGGTTCGTTTCGTCAGGCTTAGAAACCAGGAAGGGGGTAAATTTCATCGGGAAAGGATACGGTTTGGGGCTTGTTTTTAAGGGTGCTTTTCACGATTAAAACAGAAACGCATTTGAATAACAGTCTTCCTATAGCATAAAATGCAAGGACTTATGAAAGCCGCGTGTGAAGTGAACGATGATTTACTCGCAATCATGCTTTCATTCGGTAATCTGCCCAAATGTCTTGCGGGCTTCTAAAAACAACTTCATGCGTTTGGGCTGCTTAATCTATAAAATAAAACTTTTTTGTTTTTACTGTAATTTATCGAAAATTTAAAAAATGGAAGAATCCAAAGTATCGTTTGCGGACAAGGAGAAAGTCGAAAAGAAAAGCCGAAGGCATTTTTTGAGCTACCTTAGGTTTGAGACCATAAACATCAGGATAACCTGTACGGAGGGATTTCCATGGACGAGAACGGAGTTTACCGGTCACTTGTCAGCGAACACCTCAGCGGAAAAACTGGTTTCTACATTCTTTTCCAGGAGAATAGGCAATTTCTACAGAAACATCGCATTCACAGACTTTCTTACGAACAAAGTCGTTTTCGGCAGAGCGAAATAGAAAGCAGGAGTTCAAAGCAGCTGAGCAGATTTGCATACGCCATTAATCAATACCTGAGCGGAAACTCTAGAAAGGCAGAAAGCTGACAGGGTGTTAATAATAAATACAATGCGGTCTTAGCTTTTACATGGATAGTCAAAAAAGCAAAAAAGGGAAGAAGTACATAGGGTTTTCAACCTCTTACATTGACCTTTCCATAGATCCATTTAAAGACTTTTACAACTATGCATGCGGCAAATGGAGGGCTAAGAATCCCGTGCCAAAAGAAGAAAGCAGGTACGATTCTTTTATGCAGCTCTCCAACAGAAACTTTGAAATTTTAAAAGGAATAGCGGAATTCTGTGCTTATAATAAACAGGAAAAAGGAACATTGCAGCAAAAAGTAGGAGATTTCTTCTTTTCCTTCATGGATACAAAAGAAATAGAAAAGCAGGGCTTCACTCCTATAATTCCATTAATGCAGAAGGCCGATTCGATAAGGGATTTTGAGGATGTAACTGCAGTCACTAAGGAACTTATGAACGAAGGAATATCCTCTTTCTTTGAACTATCTTCGGCAGAGGACAAGAAGGACAGCAACATATATTCGTTTTACATAACTCAAGGGGGCATATCTCTTCCAGATAGGGATTATTATCTAAGAAGGGAGCATTCAAAGGTTGTTTCTGACTTCAAAGACCATATTGTAAAGATGTTCAGATTATACGGTGAGAATGAAAAGACTGCTAAAGAGTATTGTGATTCAATTTTGAAAATAGAGAATTATCTTGCTGAGTCAAGCCGCAGTTCAGTTGAGTTAAGGGATGAAATAAAAAACTACAACAGGTTTAGTACACAGCAGATAAAGAAAAGATTCGATGCCATTGATTTACTTGGCGTGTATTCTTCTCTCGGCGGCAATTCCATTCCATTTATGGTTGTAGGACAGCCGGAATTTTTAGATAAAGTAAATGCAATAAAAGACAAGTTTACAATAGATGAGGTAAAGGCGTACCTTAAATGGCAGATAATAAACCATTCAGCATCGCTTTTGCACTCAAAGGTAGAAAAAGAGCATTTCGATTTCTTCGGAAAGAAGTTAATGGGCAAGAAGGTGCAGGAGCCAAGATGGAAGAGGGCCATTCAGTTAATAGACTTTTCAATAGGAGAAGCTTTGGGTAAATTATACGTTGAGCAGAACTTCAGCAAGGAAGCAAAGAAAGAGGCAGACGAGCTTGTCAAGGATGTTAAGAGTATTTTCCTTGAAAGGTTGAAAGCAGTCAAATGGATGAGCTCTTTAACAAGAAAGAAAGCTCTTAAGAAGTTCTCAATGCTTAACGTAAAGATAGGCTATCCAGAAAAATTCAGGGATTACTCTTCATTAAAGGTAGAAAGAAATGACTTATTCGGCAATGTCACAAGAGCAATAAAATTCGAGATAAACAGACAAATAAAAAGAATAGGCAAAAAAGTAGACAAAAAGGAATGGTTGATGACGCCTTCAATGGTAAATGCTTATTATAATCCAAGCGGTAACGAACTTGCTTTCCCAGCAGGTATACTTCAGCCCCCGTTCTTCGATGCAAGTAAAGACGCCGCTGTAAATTACGGAGGAATAGGTGGAGTAATTGGCCATGAGATAACACATGGCTATGATGACCAGGGAAGATTATACGATGGAAACGGCAGGATGAAGGAGTGGTGGCTGCCGCAGGATGCAAAAAAGTTTGACGCTTTAGCTAAAAATGTAGCAGATTTCTACAGCAATTTTGAAATAATCCCAGAAGTTAAAGTCAATGGAAAGCTTACTTTAGGTGAAAACATTGCTGATCTTGGTGGGATAAGCATAGCTTACGATGCTTTGCAGCGTTATCTGAAAAGGAACCCAAATGAAAACAGAGAAATAGAAGGCTTTACTCCTGAGCAAAGATTTTTCATAGCCTGGTCGCAGATATGGAAAAGCAATATCAGGGATGAAACGGCAAAGATGTTCGCGATGATAGACCCGCATTCCCCTGAAAAAATACGCGGTTTGGTTCCTGCCATTACTCATCCGAAGTTTGAAAGTGCATTAAAAGACAAAAGCAAACTTGGAAAGTTGCCCAAGAAATATCCAAACCTGAACATGTGGTAATCTCTCTGTGATTTTTTTCCATTAAATGTCAATCGTTGCATTGCCGTTTTTACAGTGCAGCAAAGGTATTTATAGCAGTTGTTTTCATGTCATATGAATAAAGATTTAATATGGCAGTAAAAATATCGGCATACAGAGCATTGCTCCAGGAGTTGTCCTATCTCGTTGGAGAAAGGCACCCTATAAACATGTACAATCCATTCAGGAGCGACTTTTCTCCGCTTTCTGATTCCGAATACCAAAGCATAAAGGGAAGCGCTGACAAGCTTAGGTCTTTTTCCAAGGGAACGGTCTACGGTAAAACAGATCCTGTTAAAACAAGCAATATATATCTAAACAATGTTTACAGCATACAAGACGTATTAACAGCAGACAAAAAGCAGATAAAAAGCGAACTTGAAAACATACTGGAAATCTTCAAGGACCACAAAGTCATGCCCGCGTTTTATCTTACTTTTCCAAAGGTCTTTGATGAACTTGGAATAACTATGGACAAGGATACTGCAGAAGCAGTTTCTTTCTTTAATGGCTTAGAAGAAAAATATCAGTCAAACCGTCTCTGGCCATATTCATGGAAAAGTGCAAAGGAAGCGCTGAAGAATGGCACTTACCGGCCATGATTTCTGTTTAAATCTTTCAAGGGGCATTGCAACTTAATACAATTAAATTAAGCCATTAGAATGCTGCATATTTATAGAAAAAGCTGTTTAATTATTTATGGTTACCTTGAAGGAAGCAAAGGTTCTTTTGAAGAAGTATGCAGATGCCTGGGTCAATAGAGACCCGGATGCAATAATAAAGATTTTTGAGCCTGATGCAGAGTATTGGGAAACTGCCTTCGCCAGGCCTTTTAAGGGACATAAAGGCATTAGAAAATACTGGGTAGAAAAGGTAGTTGGGCAGGAAAAAGACATAAAGTTCAGGCTTCTCAACGTTTATGTTCAGGGAAATAATGTCATTGCCGAGTGGTATGCTGAATTCGATGATATGATAAACGGTTACCATGTAAAAATGAAAGAAGTGGCTTTATTCAAAGTAAGAAAAGGAAGAATATACAATTACAGGGAATACTGGTCATCCAA
>JAMCSQ010000021.1 GCA_023378805.1 Candidatus Parvarchaeota archaeon
TTTTCAGCTTATAGTCCTCTAAAAGCCTTTTGTCTTCTATTTCAGTAGGCGAGCCGTCTATCGGCGAATCAAAGCTTTTCGTCTTCGGAAACAGTATAAAATCCCTTATGCTCTGCTTTTCCTTTAGTATAGTAACAAAGCGATCAAGGCCAATCGCAAAGCCTATATCCTCAGGAGCGCCGAACTTTAGGGCGTTTATAAGGAAACCAAAAGTATTCAAAGCTTCATCTTCCTGCATGCCTATCATTTTAAGTACTTTAAGCTGCAAATCCGCATTGTTTATTCTAACCGCTCCTCCCCCAATTTCATTCCCGTTTAAAACAAGGTCAAACTGTCTGCCCCTTACTTTTTCAGGTTCTTTTTCTAACAATCCTATATCCTCTGTAAATGGAGCTGTGAACGGATTATGGGACGGCTTTAATTTTTTAGTTATGCTGTCAACCTCAAACAATGGAAAGTCAACGACCCAAACAAAAGAAAACTTGCTGTTGAATTTTCCTATCATATCCCCTATTGTTTTTCTTATTTTTCCCAATGCCTGCAAAAGAAGCAGCTCATCTAAGTCGGCTGCGAATACAATTATATCGCCATCGTTTGCTTTAAGAGCCGAAATTATTTCATTCTCTACATTTGACAGCGAACTTGCAATTGAATCGGGTATTGATTTCAATTTTCCATCTTCAACAAAGAGCCAAGTGAGGCCCTTTAACCCATTTGCCTTTGCAATTTCTACTGCACTAAGCATAAAATCTTTTGTTATCCTTTCTGATTTACCGTAGTCTGCTGAAAAGGAAACAGCCTTTACTTTCCCTCCGCTTTCCAGAACCCTCTTTACGGTGTTATAATCGCTTTTCTTCATTGAAGCCGTAATATCAACTATCTCATAACCGTACCTTAAATCAGGCTTATCACTTCCGTATCTATTTATAGCTTCTTCATACTGCAATCTCTTTAAAGGCAGCTTTATCTCTTCGTTCATTATCGATTTTAACATCTTTTCTATAAGGCTTTCTATTAGAGACATAATATAATTTTCATCCTTAAAGGAAACCTCCAAATCAAGCTGAGTAAACTCAGGCTGCCTGTCCTCCCTTTGGTCCTCATCACGGAATGCTCTTGCGACCTGAAAATACCTGTCCAAACCTGCCACCATTATCAACTGCTTGTATATCTGCGGAGACTGCGGCAGAGAATAAAAGGTTCCTTTTTTAATCCTGGAAGGCACTATAAAAGGCCTTGCTCCGGTCTCATAAGTATCTTTTACCAATGTAGGCGTTTCTAGTTCAAGAAAACCATTATCCCAGAAAAACTGCCTTGCCAGCTTAGTAACCTTATCTCTAAAAACTATGTTATTTATCATTTCTGTTCTTCTCAGGTCTAGATATCGGTATTTCAACCTTAGCTCTTCTGCTGCTAGAAACTTGTCTTTTTCCTCGGTTATTTCGAAGGGCGGAGTTTCGGCTTTGTTTATTATAATCAACTCTTCGGCTATTACTTCGAACTTTCCTGTTGGATTATCTTCATCAATAGTTTCTTTGTCTCTCTCTTTGACTAAACCTTTTATTCTTATAACGTACTCTCTTCCAAGAGTCTTTGACTGCTCTAAGAGAGCGCCATCAAAAACTACCTGAGTTATCCCAGTCCTATCCGCTAAATCTACGAATAGCTTTCCGCCATGATCGCGGATGTATCTGCACCATCCGTTCAAAGTAACCTCCTTACCAACAAATTCAACGGACAAACCGCCACAAAATATATCCATATTCTTAGTTGTTTAGGATTCTTTTTATTACTTTCTTTATAATATCTGCAGCTTCCTTCCCACTGACATGATATTTTTCCTTTACTTTCCCTATCATAAAGCCCATCGCCTTTTCATCATTAATTCCTCTAGCAAGCAAATTTTTGTCTAAAGACAGTATTTCCATTACCCCGGTTTCTATCTCTTTTTCATCTGGTTTTTCTTCGTATTTGCTTGACCTGCCGAGAAGCTGCAGAAATCCGTCTTTTTCAAGCGAGCTTATATCCTGCCCAACCATTTTCTTAAATTCCTCGTCGGAGAAATCTTCTATACCAAAAGATGCAAATTTCTCTATTAAAGAAACGCCCTTTTTGAATTCCTCTTTACTTAGACTGCTTAGCAGTGAGAGATTTTTCTTATTAAAGAGTATCAATTCCCTTATTGTTTTTTCACTGTACTCATTCTTATATGCAAGCTCCTTTGCAGCACTGCTTGCTATAACTGCTTTTGGTATTGATAATTTTGCAGTATCATAAAACGTTAAATCTGGCTCAAAAGTGAAACCGTATTCTTCTTCTGTTTCTTTTTCCCTTGAAGAAACTGTTTCATTTGAATCTTCCTTGTAGGACCTTGTTTCTGCATTTATTTCCTTGCCTTCTTTTATAAGAGCAGACTGCCTTTTTATCTCATATTCTGCTGCGGCAATAAGATTTCTAACCCCGGTAACGTTTTTTATCTCCACTCTTTTTTCCGCCAGAGATATATTTAGATCTGTCTTTAGCTCCTGGTTTATGTTAACCCCTTGATAGTAAAGTGTGCTTCTGAGCTCTTCTATGAAATTCTTAAGCTCCTCTAAGCTTGTTATATCTGGTTCCGTAACTATCTCGTTTAAAGGCACCCCAGACCTGTTAAAATCTATTAAAGTGTAATCTTTTTCGCGTATTATTCTAGCGGGATCCTCTTCTATCTGCACCCTTCTTATCCCTATTTTTTTACCGTTTAAATCCACGTATCCTTTAATCCCTACTGCTCCGTCTAACTGCGTTATCTGATATCCTTTTGGTAGATCCGGATAAAAGTAGACTTTCCTAACAAACCATGTTTTTTCAGTTATTTCGCAGTTCAAGGCCTTTGCTATACCTACTGAGATTTCCAATGCTTTTTGATTCAAAACCGGTTTAGCGCCTGGCAAACCTAAACATACCGGGCATACATTTGAATTAGGCTCTTCCTGATTTTCATAAGCCAAATCTGAACAAAATAACTTTGTCTTTGTAGGCAATGCAACATGTACTTCCAACCCTATTTTCATCAGCTTATCTCCTCCTTAAACTTGTACTTAAAATTGCTTTCCCATTCAGATAAAAAATCTAAAAGCGAATAATCATTAAAATGATCTGTTATTATTTGAGCTCCGAGGGGCATTCCCTTTTCATAAAAATACGGAAAGGACATGTGTGGAAAACCGCATAAGTTTGGCGGGACAGTAAGCATGTCCATGGAATAAGCTTCTACAGGACTTATATCTTTTACTTCGCTTATTTTCGGAGTAAATATAGGCATGCTCGGCATTATAATAAACCCTTCTTTGAGAATTTTATTCATCCTTGCTATTATTGCATGCCTGATAGCAAGCGCTTTCTCATAGTATTTCTGCTTTATGCTTTTGCTCCTTATGAATGTCCCAAGTATTACCCTTCTTTTTGCTTCTTTTCCAAACTGCTTTCTAGCAGACATAAAAAATTCATTGTAATTCAATGAGAAGTCTTTGACTTTGAAGCCGTATTTAAACCCCTGGTATTTTGCAAGATTCGTTGAGGCTTCTGACATTGATAATATATAGTAAGCAGGAACTGAATATTCTAAGTAATCTATCTTTATATGTTCAATTTTGTAGTCTTTTTCGGATAATTTAGTTAACAGGCCTTCAAACCTGTCCTTTATCCCATCATTAACTCCAGCCATTAAATTATCAATTACGTACAACTTGTTTGGTTTTTTGTTTGATATTGTAGCTGACAGCGAGGTAGTGTCTTTTGGATCATTGCCAACGGTTTTTTCCATTACTTCTCTTATGTTATCTGCACTTTTCCCCATGAAGCCTATTTTGTCCAATGAACTTGCATAGTCTATCAAGCCATACCTTGATATTACCCCGTAAGTTGGCGTTAACCCTACAATGCCACAGAACGAAGCAGGAGCTGATATTGAACCGCCTGTTGACTCTGCCACTGAAACATGTTCTTTTATTAAAGCAGTTGATACTGCACTTCCAGAACTAGAACCCCCCGTAACGTATTCTTCATTAAATGGGTTCTTTGCAGGATGTTCTGAATTCAAACCAAAACTTCCGAATCCAAATTCATCCATGTTTGTTTTACCTATAACTGAAAAGCCGGCATTTTCCAGTCTTTCAATTGCAGTGGCATTGAATCCGGGTACATAACCCTGCAATATCTTAGAAGAAGCAGTAGCCGGCATTCCCTTTACGCAGATATTATCTTTCACGCTTATTATCTTTCCATTTTTCTCATTTTCATCTATAAAATTAAATGCGTTTAGCTTTTCGTTTACTTGATTAAGCCGCGAAGCAAAATCTTTGTATTCTTTGTCTTTCAAACTAAGGAACCTGCCGGTCATATTTTTGGCCCCAGAAAATAAAATCTGTAGCTTTCTGCATTGTAAAATACCCCTCCTAGTTTATTTTTCTCTTCAACGCTATCCTCTCTAAGTTTCTCAGGAATTTCAACTGGATGAAATGCAAGTTCTTCATCCTTTAAAGAAACTTCTTGAAGTTTATCAAAAAACCTTAATATATCGTTTATATCCTTCTCTATAGAAACTGAGTCTGCTTCGTCTAATTCTATTCTAGCTGTCTTCAACAGCCTTTTAAATTCATCTTTTTCCATGTTTAGGGTACACTAATATAATCGGCTATATTAAATAAATATTAATTAATCAATGAATAGTATAGAAGATGAAAATACAGGTTATAAAAATACATTTTGAAATGAATAGAGATATAAAAAGAGAAAGCGCAGCTCTGCGCATAATATATAAATGGGCGGACAAGGTATTTCCTTCAGGCTACACCGTGTACAAAACAAAAGGGGTATGGGACGGGAAAGCAGGAGACAGCTTTACTATAGAAAGATACGAAAAAAACATTAAATTTGCAAAGAATAGAAGATTCCTGAATGAAGTTAAAAACCTGGCAGAAGATTTAAAACAAAAAGAAATAATAGTAACTTCGTTTACTGCAGATATGGGGATTGTAAAGTAAATTGTGTTAGTTATTTTAAGGTGTACTTTCTATTAAACTAATGCAAAAAAAGATAGAAAACACAGTATTGTTAATTATACTTGTAATATTTTTACTCTATTTTCTTCTAAACTACAACCTTTCACAGGCAATAAAAGATCTGGGAAAAATAAATCTTGCGTATATACCCTACATAATACTTTCTTGGATATTGTTTACTGCTTTGAAGTTTCTTCCATGGCAATTAACGCTTAAAAAAGTCAAAGTTAAGCTGCCATTAATCAAAAGTTTTCTATTTATGTATGCATTTTTCGGATTAGGCATGGGAAGCGCGGGCGTAGGACAACTGATACCTCTAAGGAAGCTTGATAAATTCAAAAAGGATGCTAGATTTTTCTCCGTAAGCATAATGGTGTTTTTAGGGACTACCGGCGGAATGGGTGCGATACTTCTTGCCCTTATATCTTCTGTATTGCTGTCAAAGTTTATACTTTATCTTCTATTCATATTTGCATTAGCGTATATTTTCATAACTATATTAGGATTTGAATCGCCATACAAAAAACTTACGGCATTGATAAACAGCCGTAAAAGGATAAGAGCATCTAAAACGATTAAAAGAGGGCTAAAGTACATTGAAGGAATGAGAAAACAACGGGGCTTGATGGCGCAGAGGTATTTCATTTCGGGAATGCTTTTGTTTATACCGTCATTGATAGCAGAAGCTTTGCTGCTGGTTTTTATACTTGCTGCCTTTAACGTAAACATTTCCCTGCTAAGTGGCATATTCATATTTACCGTTTCTGTAACAATCGGAGGTGTATCTATGCTACCTGCAGGCATCGGAACCGAAGATATTTCACTAGTCGCATTGATGATTCTATTTAATATACCGGGAGTACTGGCACTTACATCTCTTATAATATTTAGATTATTTAACACATTTCTAGTTACGATTGTAGGATATTTAACTATAGGCGTTATAAACTTAGATAAAAACATTAAAAAGATATGACAGGCAAAATAAAAGTCTTACTTGTATCAGTGAGTTTTGCGCCGGGAAGCGGCTTAGGTATAATAGAACATGGGATACTCTTATATAAAGGCTTAAAAAAATACGCTAAAAATATAGATTCAAAAGCTTACAGTCTATCCAACAAACGATTATTTGACATGATCGACAAAACAAGTAGGGAGGCC
Source organism: Candidatus Parvarchaeota archaeon (assembly GCA_023378805.1). Lineage (GTDB taxonomy): Archaea > Nanobdellota > Nanobdellia > Parvarchaeales > Parvarchaeaceae > Parvarchaeum. Next base: position 6,204 of record JAMCSQ010000021.1, read on the forward strand.
ACATTAGATAAAGACCTGGCAGATGGCCGGATAAAAGGAAAACCGGATATAATTCATTACATGTCACCAGGCATATTTATCTCCAGTTTGTTTCTTAAGCCAGTATTCAACATTAAATCAAAACAGATAGTATCTATACATGATTTAGACATGGTTAAAAAAATACCAAAGATAGGCATAGACAACTACATAAACAAAGCTACTGCAAAAGGTTACATGTCGATTCCGGTAAAGGCGATGAATAGATTTGCACATGCTATGGAAAAAAGAGGAATGCTCCTTACAATTAAAAAGGCGGATCATATACTGTGTGTTAGCGAAAATACCCGTAGAGACCTTATAAATTTGGGTGTTGAGCCCTCTAGACTATCCGTGATATACAATATAATAGGAAAAAACTTCAAAAAGCTGAGCAAAAAACGCAAAAATGATAAAATTATAGTAGGGCATCTTAGTAGTTATGCCTACAATAAAAATGTAGAGGTATTGATAAAAGCCTTCAAAAAAGTAAAGTCCGATAAACTTGAACTGCACTTGTACGGCGCTAAATTGCCATTTGAAATCGCTGATGACAAAAGAATAAAGTACTTTGGCCATGCGACTGATACGGTTAAAATGTACAACTCATTTGATGTATTCGTTTTTCCTTCTATTTGGGAGGGATTTGGCATGCCTATAATGGAAGCCAAACGCTGTAAAGTACCTGTTATAACCTACAAAAAAGGAGAGCTACCAGATATAGTAAAAAGGAACACTCTGCAATTCAAAAATGAAAGTGATCTTATAGATATATTAGAAGATATGAAATGGAAGAAAGTGAATGTTAACAAAGCATACAAAGACACTAAAAAATGCGAAGAAAGGGCGGTCATTGAAGAACTAGAAAAAATGTACAAAAAAGTACTGGGGGAAGAATAATGCTTATAGGCACTTCGAGCTCTGCACACCAGGTAGAAGGAAATGATAAGAACACAGATTGGTGGCATTTCGAAATGAACGGCAGACTTCCATACAAATCTAGAAGTGGATGTATGGAATACAAGTATTTCAAGAAAGATATACAGATAATGAAAAGCCTGCATTTAAATGCATACAGATTTGAGATAAACTTTGCTAGGGTTATGCCTTCCCCAGGGATAATAAACATGACCGCAATAAAACACTATAAATCTGTAATAAAAGAATTAAAAAACGCAGGCATAGAACCTATACCTACCCTTTGGCATTATACCCTCCCTCTTTGGTTTTATAACCTGCATGGATTTGAGAGAAGAGAAAACTTTACATATTTTATAAAGTACGTTGACTCTCTGCTCAAAAATGATTTAGATGTTAGATACATACTAACAATAAACGAGCCTGTTATATATGCTTCGAAAGCTTACCTGTCAAAAGAATACCCTCCGTTTGCAAGGTCTTACATTACATTTAACAGAGTATTAAACAACATACTTTTACTGCACAATCAAGTATATGACATTTTAAAAGCAAACGGCTACACTGTATCATTTACAAACAATTTCATGGAATTCAAAAGCGACGCTATATTCTACCCCTTCGCAAGGTTCCTTGATTACTTATTCAATCAGAGGCCGCTGCTTCAGACTAGATTTGATTTTATAGGCATAAACTACTATAAAACCATAGATGCAATGCGGTTTTTGGCGTCTAAAATAAAAAAAAGCCGGAAAAAAATCTGGTTTGTAGACCCGAAAGGAATAGGGAAAATAGCGGAGAGAGAATACAAAATTTTCAAGAAGCCGGTTATGATAACAGAAAACGGCGTTGATACGCTTGATGATAAATACAGAATAAAATTTATCAATGATCATTTCTCGGAGCTTATGTCTGCAAAAAGAAGGGGGGTACCAGTTATGGGTTACCTTCATTGGTCTTTTCTAGACAATTTCGAATGGAATTTTGGCTATAATAAGAACTTCGGAATAGTTGGCTTTGACAATTTAACAAAAAGGAGGATAATAAAGCCTAGTGCATTCACATTAAGAGACATAGCATTAAAATACGGAAAAAAGCGTTATTAGGGTTTGTTTTTGCTTTTTCTTCTTATAGACTTGAACTTGAACTTGAACTTTTTTGTAAAAAGCGCTGAAACAGCAGCGAAAAAATAAAGCAAGCCAGTCTTTATTGCCCCCTCTTTAGAATGTCTCCTATATGACATCCTAACATGATCTTTAATCATTTTGAACTTGCCCTGTCTTCTCAGCCTTGAAAAGAACTCTTTGTCTTCTGCAACGTCTATTTCTTCATTAAAAAGGCCAGATTTTTTAACTCTATCTGCCCTGCAGAAATCACAGCCATAAGCAGCAGGCACCCAGCTAAAGAAGCTTATCCTTTTATAGAGATAGATAAGCTCATTCAGCAGTTTGAACCGTATTATATCCCGCTTTTTTAGGTCCTTCAGACTCAGTTTAGGTCTCGGTTCTATGCATACTATCTGTTTATTCTTAGGATTATCAAAGTACTTTACAACTGATTCAAAAAGGCCCTTTTGCAGTATATAATCCGCATCTATCAATGCGAGGATTTCCCCTTTTGCTCTCTTAATCCCTGCATTCCTAGCAGCTGATACGTTTGTCTTGGGTATTTTTATTACAGTTATATTGAATTTCTTAAGTATTTTTGGAGTATTGTCTGTGGATGAATCCGCTGCTAGTATTTCATAGTCTTTGTAAGTTTGCTGCTTTATTGACTTAATAAGATCAGACACATAACTTTCTTCATTGTAAACAGGTATGATTACTGAGATCTTTGGATATCGTTTCATATTATAAACATTTTTAATAACATGCTTATTTAAAAACTATCTATTTTAGATAAAGAATTTCTACCAAGTAGCAATAAAAATTTAAAATAAGCTATTTATCGCCTAAAATCCAGTAAAGGATTGAGGTGGTGTTATGTCATACACATTTGAGTGTAAGGATATAGGAATGGATTGCGGCTTTAAGACCAAGGCAAAGACGAAAGAAGAACTCATGCCATTAATAGCAAAGCATGCTAAGGAAAAACATGGTATGGACCCTGTCCCTCCAGATGTAATGAAAAAGGTAGAAGCTGCAATAAAGGAGAAGAAGGGACTCTTCTAAATACTTTTATTTTTATTTTATTTTTTAATACAATTTTTCTAACACTTCTTTTGTGAATTCTGCTCTGTCTTTAAAGGGAGGGTAAGACGCAATGTATTTCATCCATGTATGATTCATTAACCTGCTATCTTTTACATATGTTGGCTTAGACAAGTGACATCCTCCCATGAATGAATTCATGGGCTTCCAGCTCCTATCGGAAGTCTAAGCTTTCTCATAGCGTATGGTTCCTGCTTCTTTGGATCATGGCTCGTAGACCTTGCTCTGATTTTCATATTAGCAAGTTCCGCCGTCAGAGGATTCTCCACAGGCTTATATTCCCCTCTGTCCGAAGGTACTGACTTCAGTCCTATTTGTTTAAGACCAAAATTCCTTATGTTTATTGCTGCGTTTACATCCCTGTCTAACTCAGTCTTACAGTTCTTGCATGTCCATTAATCCAAACAACGAATTTGTGTATGTTTCAAACTTTGGTTCGAATACAGTAAGCGTGATTTCTACGTCATCTAATTCTGTTATTGATTCCATAACCGGATTTAAAAGTCCGCGGGGGTAGCAGATGCGCCTTCAGGAAGCAATTAATCAAAGATCAAGATAAACAACTATAAGCAGTGCTACAAAAAGGACTATGACGAGGGAGAATAGTACGTTTATTCTTAAGAAAGAAAGCACTATCCCTAGCACAACGAATTTAAGCATCTAACCCAATTAGTTAAGTCTAACTAATGTATATGCATCTTTTGTGTGCTTGCGCCGCTTTTCACTCAATGATAATCACTTCTGCGTCTTTCAGTGCATCAAATCTTCACTTTTATTATTTTACTATTGCTCCACAATTGTTTCTACAAATTAGTGCCATTTCTCTGAGATAACATTATCCCAAATAATAAATGGGGCAGCCGGGATTTGAACCCGGAACATCCAGAGCCCAAGTCTGGCATCATAACCAAGTTAGATCACCGCCCCATCTAACGTAAAGAATATCAATTCTTATATAATA